>JBILEK010000088.1:0-7913 GCA_044352155.1 Bdellovibrionia bacterium | reverse complement strand
CTGCAATCCAAGGCGACGGCTTTAAGTCGCTCGACGAAGGAACGAAAGTGTCCTTTGAGTTGGTCGAAGGTCCCAAGGGTCCTCTCGCAACCAACGTGATGCGAGTCGAGCAATAATCTTTTTTTATAATTAAAAGAGTCAAACGCCGCTTCGGATCAAACCTGAAGCGGCGTTTGTGTTTTTACCAAGTCAGCCCTGGAAACCCCGGCCCTCCGCTTTTTGGCTCCGCGACTTCGAGAGAGGAGACAGGGTACGCGCAATACAGCGAAGCACTCACTGCGGTAGGCATGTGATTGCCGCTTTTTTTCACTCCGCCAAACGGAAGCCTCGAGGACGCTCCCACTGTGCTCTTGTTCCAGTTGATCAAGCCAAACTCGAGATGATCAAACGCTTGTTCAAAGACAATACGACTTTGCGTAAAAATACTCGCAACAAGCCCATACTGAGTCGCGTTTGCCAGTTCGATCGCGTGAGTGAGATCGGACGTCGAGAGGATCGCAACGTTAGGCGCGAAAAGCTCGGATTGCTGGTAGACGCTCTTCTTAGCGCTCTCAACGGAGTTATCCTTGATTGTGCAAATCGAAGGGCTGACATAGTTGCCCTTTTTTGAGAGCTCCAACACTTTGCCACGCATGACGATCTCGCCGCCCTCCCGAGCTGCGATGCCTAAGAACTTCGTGTAACGATCCACACTACTTTGATCAATGAGTGGGCCCATGAAGGGGGCATCAAAAGGAGAGCCGATTTTAAAGTTCTTCGCTTTCTCATGAAGTTCATGTGTGAATCGATCAACCAAGGAGGAGTGAACAATCACTCGACTGGTGGCACTACAGCGTTGACCGCACGACAGGTAGGCACCAATTAAGACCTCTCTTAGGGCCGCTTCAAAATGTGCATCTTCCCAAACGATAGCTGGATTCTTGCCTCCCATCTCGAGAGCAAGAATTTTCCAGTGCTGCTGTAGGGTGTCCTGCTTAATCCGCATCCCCACTTCATAAGATCCCGTAAACAGCACGCCCGAAACTCCCTCATGGACGCAAAGCCTTCTTCCGACCTCCTTCTCGCCTTGCACGACATTAAACACTCCACGCGGGAGCTCCGCCTCTGAGAAGCACTGTGCCATTAGCTGAGCGGTGAGAGGGGTCTTCTCGGATGGTTTAAAAACGATCGTGTTGCCTGACAGAAGGGCGGGAACGATATGTCCATTAGGCAGATGACCCGGAAAGTTAAAGGGTCCAATCACAGCCATCACGCCATGCGCACGAAAATGACAACTCCCCAGAGTGCCTTCCATGATGGAGGGGATGTCATAGTCTGAAACGATCTTCAGTCCCTCTTGAATAGTGACATCAACCTTGTTCACCATCGTTGTGAACTCTGTTTTAGACTCCCATAAAGGTTTTCCAGTCTCTCGCGCGATCGCCTCCACGAGTTCTTCCTCGTGACGCTTGAGCGCTGACTGATACGACTTAAGATACTCACAACGCTGCTTTAGATCGATCTTGCGCCAGTGAACGAAAGCACTTTTCGCCGCATCAACAGCCCAGTCAACGTCGCTGTAGCTGTACGAAAAAGTTCCAAGCACATCGGAGAGATCGGCTGGGCTTTTATGCGTCCACTCCCCTTGTTTTTTGGTCGGTTCAACAAATTCTCCATCAACAAAGTTTCCCCGACTCGCAAACTTAAACTTGGGAACCGCCATGGAACCTCCCGCCTTAATAAAAGGGCATGAAATGAACTGCGCCACCAACCTTGATCCCGAGCGCAGAGCAAACTGCAGAGACTTTCGACTCATCTTCGAGCAGAACTTGAGTGCTACCGCGCTCTTCTTGCACGGCTGCTTGAACTGCCACTGCGCGAAACTTTCCTTTGTCTGATCCAACAGAAGTTAGAAGGCCTGAATCAAAGACGACCGAAGGTCCATCCTGCGTGCGATTTTGGAGGAGGCCTTGCTTCATTCTTTTAATCGGTAAGAGGTCATCGACATTGGCCCATAAGTGTGGACCCCCATCAAAGGGATCGACCTGATTTTTATACTTAAAACCAAGCTTCGTGAGCATGTGATAGACGGGCTCAGTCTGTTTTCCTACTTTCCCGACCGCGTTGCGTGCCTCAGCCGAGAGAAAAGTGGTGTAAACTTTGCCCGAGGGGAAAAGCGAAAAAATAAACTCTTTGTTTTTTTGGCACAGTTGATCCGCCTCCCAGTAGTCCATGTTCGTGAACCGCCTCCCCACCGCCTCCCAGAGGGGAGATTGACCTTTTTTGTTCAGTGGAGGGAGTAGTTCGGCGAGAATTTTTTTTCTAAACCTTTGTCGATTTAGACCCAGAAACAAAAACCGCACAAAAGAGATTTGTCGTCCTAGTTTTGCCTCCGAGTTCCGATAATCGGGACTTAGAACCAACCCCCCGATCTCCGAAGGTCCATTCGAGTCAAACTTGAGCTTAAGAGTGCCATGAATAAACCCAGTGTTGATCGTGTGCGAAAACTTTTCCTCCGTCCCGATTTCAAAATAAAAATGAGGTGACTCGGGAGTGCCGTGCTGAGCTGCGATCATTGATGTCCCGATGACCTGGCCAGTATCAAGGTCTTCTGCAGCGAATAGGTACTTTGCCTCCGATTTATTCTCGATCGTGTCATTGAAAGACGCTTGAGACCTTCGAATCATCTGCAACAAAAGATCGCGGTCATTCGGAAGATTAATGAAGCCAGGAATCTGCGCAAACTGCTCGAGCGCCGGAAGATCTCGCTCCTGCACTTCGCGAAGCAAGATCATAGGCATACCGCTTCGATCAGACGCTCATAAAATCGCTCGGCACCCATTAAATCATCGATCGAGCATGACTCGTTGGGTGCTTGTGCTGCCCACTTCGGCTCGCCCGCACCAAAGGTGACGACGGGATAGCCTTTCTCGTAGAAATGACCTGCCTCAGAGCTTAAGCTTGCAAATCCTACGTTCGGCATGAGATCAGCGGCAGCCATCGCATGACCACAAAGAGTGAGGAGCTCAGACTGAGCGTCTGCCTCATAGCCAGGAGCGATTTTATCAAGCTGAGACTTCAAGTTCAGTGCAGGATAGCGATCCGAAAGACGCTTGAGTGACTCTTGAAAGTGCGCGTGAACATCCTTGACCGATATCGAAGGAAGAAATCTCCAATCAAAGACGATCTCCATTCGAGACGGACCCTGTCGAAGCACGCTTGCCGTCGAAGTGAGCGAAGGCACCTCATAACTTTCACTCTGCTTTGAGCGATGCGGCTCTAAAACTGCCCCGACTTCGCCAAGAACGTCAAAGATGCACTCAAAAACTTCGTCTGGCAAAAATGAGATCCCAGACTCGCCAGGACCACCTAACTCAATCTGGAACACCCCTGAGGTCTGGGGGTCCTGAGAAACCTCTCTAAAGAATCTCTTAAAATCTTCGTGCTGGTGGGAAGTGAGAAAAATCTCAGCGCTTGCATGATCCGGAACCTGCCCTGCCGCACTCCCGCCCCGAAGAGAGGTGAGCTTGATTTCAAATCCACTTTCTTTCGAAAACTGCAAAAACTTAAGTAAGCTCAAGATCGCATTAGAGCCCTGGGTCGGGAACGCTGCAGAGGCCGTCTGTCCGTAGGAGTGCAAAGTGATTTTCCGATTAAAGCCGCGCGAACCTCTCTCCATCGTGTGATAGCCCACTTCAACTTGCACACGGCTTAGACTTTTTTGTCCATTCATCAGTGAAAGCCCCGTAGGCTTACCCACGACGACGAACTTTGGATTAAGGGCCTGACTTTGAATCAAGTACTTGCATCCAAACATCCCCATCTGCTCTCCGCAGGTCCCCACCAAATAGATGGGTTGTTTGAGTTTTTTCTCTCTAAATTTTTGAACCGCTGTGAGCTTACAGAGAAAATCAAGTTTCGCGTCTGCTGACCCATGGCCGAAAAGTTTACCTTCATGCTCCATGGCCACGAGCGGCTTGCCTTGGGACTGAGTCCATTTGGTGAGCTGTCCCCAGTCCCCCACGTCCAGATGGGTTTGTAAAAGAAGACCCTTACGGATTTTTCGATCAACTAAGCTATCCCCAAGGATCCCGATCAAATTAAACTGTCGTTTAGACACTCCATCAAGCGAATGAAACACTTGCTGGGTCTGCACTTGGAGCCCGGAGAGCTGCATGAGGTGTTGAAAGGCGTTCACAATATCCTCGTTCCCGATCGACGTTCGTGCGTCGGTCTGAAGGATCTTGTGACTAAGCTCCATGAAGCGTTTCATATAAGAATTTCTGAGTGATATCAGACGCTTACTTTTATAGCAAGTGACCGACCCGCTCATGGGGATTGCAAACAAAGGCTGCGACTGCTCCAATAGAAACAATCATGAGCGCTCTGCAGACCCTTGAACCTCTCGTGAAGGAAAAACGCTGGAAAGAGGCACTCGACCAGGTGCTTCCTGGTCTCGGCAGAGATGCAGCATCGCATTACAACGCCGGCACCCTCGCGCTATTGGACGGTAACCCTGGCCTTGCTAAAGCCTATCTCGAAAAAGCAGCTCATCTCGCCCCAAGGAGTACCCAGATCCACCAGCAGCTTCAGCTCGCCCGTGAGCAAGTCGCACGCATCGGAGGCACAAGTAGCGTCGATGCGCCTGTTGCCCTCCCTCTTGAAGTAGGGGAGACCCTCCGAGGCCTGCGGCACTTTGAAGCGATTTCACTCATCGTGTTAATCACTTTATCGTTCTTCGGGATCGTGTTTTATCGCAAAGTGCGCTCCCTTCGGGCTTGGATCCGAAGTCCTTGGGTCCATCTCGGCCTCGCACTCGCCGTGCCGCTCTGGATTGCGCTATCCTTGATGCTGTACGCAAAGTCGACCCCTTGGGTAGTTTTTACTGAGGAAAGCGCACTTCGGAGTGGCCCCGGTGAGCGCTTTCTTGAAATGGGAAGATCCGTAGCTGGGATGCGAACTCCTCGCACTGGCACTCAAAGTGAGGGATGGGTTCAAGTATTCTTTAAGCCCGGCACGCGCGCCTGGGTAAGTGCATCCTCTGTGTTGCTCTTAGACTAACCCTGTTCTACACCTAAACGATCTATGCTGCTGCGATTGCGAACGCTTTTACTCCCGTGTCTGTTGATTGCATGGTTAGGGGCCTGCTCTACCACTCCAGTGAATGAGAGCGACCCAGAGTCGATGTTTAAGGACGCTGAGGCAGACATACAGTCGGATCGTTATCAAATCGCAGTCGAGAAGCTGCAAATGGTGAAAAACAAGTTCCCATACTCACGTTTTTCAGCTCTCGCACAATTGCGATTAGGAGATGTTTACTTCCTTCAGGATCAATTTCTAGAGGCTGCAACTGCCTATGAACTCTTTAAAGACTTACACCCAAAACATGAACGCATTTCCTATGCTCTCTTTAGAGTGGGCGAGTCTTACTTGAAGGATGTCCCTGGTAACATTCAGCGCGATATCGCGAGCGCACGAAACGCAGAGTCCGCGTTTCAGCAATTTTTAACGAGATTCCCCGCTGATCCTCAGGTGCCTGAAGCAAAAAGACAGCTCCAGCGTGCTCGAGATATCCAGGCAGAGAAAGAGTATCTGATCGGCGAGTTTTATTTTCATCGCAAGAAATGGAAAGCTGCAAGCACCCGCTTCGAGCAGATCGTTAGAGATTATCGAGACACGCCTTCATTAAAGAGCGCGCAAGAGCGACTGGATCGATCCAACGCAGAGATTCAAAAATCCAAATGATCCCTGTCACGGATAAAAAAATTCAAGACCACCTCTATCGAAAGGAGTTCGCCTCAGCAGAGGCACTGATCTTAAAGAAAATGTCGCGCAAAGAAGAAGAGGCCGACGCCCACTACCTTATGGGAGTGATGCAGTACTTTAAGAGTGAAGTCGGTTTAGCGATCCAAAGTCTACAAAAAGCGCTCGCAATCGATCCAAAACATACCGATAGCGCGATTTGCTTGTCTGTACTTTTCAATGATGTCGGTAAGTACGAGGATGCAAAAAAAGTTTTTGACCTCGCAAACTCCTCAGTCCACTACCCGCGCTCGACGGGAGAAAGTGCGATCGATAAAAAATTTGCAATCAAACACGCTGAGCTTGGGGATCTTTATTTCCGCTATCGCCGCTGGGATGAGGCGATCGAAGAGTACGGAAAGGCTGCCATCTTAGAGCCCAGCAACCTCGAAGTGCGCATCCGACGCGCCAAGTGTTTCTCAAAGAAGGGATTCATCAGCCGCGCCGTACAAGAGCTTCAGCAGCTCAAGAATGATCATCCTGCGGATGCTCATGTGCGCATCCAGCTTGGGTTGTTACACTTCAGCCAAGGCAACGTGCTTGATGCGGAAATTGAGTGGGAGAGCGTCACTCAGATTGATCCAAACAACAGTGATGTGAAATCCTATTTGGAAATGGCCAAACAAGCGCGGGTCACGCGCGATTCATTCTCGTAGTTGACGACGCTTAAAGCTGGGCGGGGCGCAGCGCTCCTGAGCTCGGGAGATCCATGATGCGCACTGCGGAGAACGGCATAGGTTCTTGCTCCTGTTGAGACGCTCCTGCATTTTGAGAAATCGTCATCAAATGTGCCCGAAGCTCTTTAAACATCGGGTGACGGATCTGATACTCGTTCTCTTGCAGCACGACTTGCTTACCTAGTTGTTGTCCTAAATTCAGGACCAGAGGCGCTTTCAGGTTTGCTGTCATTTGCGTGATATCGTCTGTGATCGTAAGAATACAGAGCACAGCGCAGTGCTCAGTTTTTTCAGTCTGTAGTTCACGTCGGTCTGCTCCCGAGAGAGAAACTGCGTAATCACGCTTAAAAATTTTTGGTTCAAGTACCGGGAATGCGATGTCAAACTCAGGGTTCAAGGACTGCAGCCACAAAATCAAAGTGTCATCACCAGGATCCACCAAGCAGTACTCGCGGACCTCTGGAAATCCGATAATCCCATTCGGAAAAACAATTTTAGAATCCGTATCAATGTCGAGCTTGCCGAAACGTCCTGTATCGATAGTTTGGCTCATTCTAGTTATCGTCTCCTGCGGATTCTCTTGATCACACCTCTTACGACCCGTCCTGGATGTAGAGAGCGTTGACCTAACTCAAAGAAGGATATCAGCCTTTTAGCTCTTTGGAAACTCGTGTCATCTCGACCGGGTTTTTAACCGACTGTTTATTTTGGTCTTTAATCGCAGTGTAGACTTCTTCGCGGTGGATCTTAGTCTCTTTGGGAGCCTGAATACCTAAGCGGACTTGTTTACCTTTAATCTGAACGACGACTATCTTGATGTGGTCGTCAATCGCGATGCTCTCGCCTAATTTGCGAGTCAGAACGAGCATAAGATCTCCATATCTTAAGAACGAACTAGGGTGTCCTTACGGGTCCCTGCATAGTCTATGCTGGGGGGCCTAAGCAAACTAAATCCCCGGGGTTATTTCAAAAAATCCATTAACGTCGGATGCACTAAACGATTAGCACTTGATAGGACGCTGCGTAAAACCGACTCTTCCTTTGCAATTTCGTTCATGACCTGCGCCATGTCTGCGTCCTCAAGCTGCGAATTCAGCTCAGCATTTGTCAGGTTTTGACGCTCCATTGCATTAATGTTGGATTGAAGACTTGCCACGCGTGACCCCACTTTCGAGCGGGCCGAGATCAATCCAGACTGAATTTGATCAAAACGCTCAAGTGTTGAGCGCGTCGCCTCAAGATCTCCTGTGAGCAGCGCGATCCGGAGATTCTGCAGCTCACCAAAAACGTTCACATTCTCGCCGCCGCTCGGTGAGTTCGCACTCTGGATCTCTACCGAGGCTGGGAGTCGCCCTGCTTGAGACTGCTCTTGAAGGTCGGGGCCGTAAATCGCACGTCCATCGCGAGAAGCCTTGGGGTTCGTGTTAAACGCCTCAAGTCCTGGCAAGTTCATCG
>JBILEK010000020.1:0-35227 GCA_044352155.1 Bdellovibrionia bacterium | reverse complement strand
CCGCAGGAAAGCTTCCGTGCGCGTCGGGAGTTTGTGCGGTGATCCACACTTCGCCGGAGACTTCAGAGGCGAAAACAGGAGCTCTGCAGATCTCTTCAAAAAGTGCTCTGGCGTCTCTCTCGCTGAGGCGCGGAGCATGCGCACATCCCAAGGTGAACGCAAAGAGAAGTGCTAAGCAAAGAAAAAGCGAGCGCACGACTCGATCCTGAGATGATCTGGACCCTGGGTCAATGTCGAATTACGGATGCTGAGCAGGCTGCGTTGTTGCGGGCCCGCGATTGGGCTCTGAAGCAATACTGCGTCGACGACCTAGTTCGTTCTTGAGTGCTTCGAGTTTGGCTTGAACCTTTGAGCGCGCAACATCGTCTGTCTGGTAGCGATGCGCGTCTGCGTACTTGCTCATCGCCTTTTCACGCATGTTCTGACTCAAATAGATATCCCCCAGATGCTCAAGGATCGTGGGCTCCTCGGGCTTAAGGTGATGCGCGCGCTCAATCTGTGCGAGCGCCTCTCCTACGCGTCCCTGGGTGAACAGATACCAACCCCAACTATCAATGATGTAGGGGTTATCGGGCTTAAGCTCCACTGCGCGCCGCAAGAGTTTTCCCGCCTCATCCATCCGCACGCCCTGAATCGTCCAAGTGTAGCCAATGTAGTTGAGCGCATCGGCGTGATCGGGGTTGATTTTTAAAATCGCTTCCATCTGCGCGATACCGTGATCCACCTTTCCGAGGCGATCATAAAGAGATCCCAAGTAATAACGAACTTTCTCTTGGTCTGGAAAACGCTCCACCGCCTTCTCAAGCGTTTTCACTGCAGCGACCAAGTCTTTTGAGTCCTCATCCAAGCTCGCGGAGAGCAAGTAGAAAGAGGCCACACTCGGAGACTGCTGGATTGCACTGTTGATTGATTTTTTCGCCTCCGCCACACGGTCCGCTGATTTCAGGAGATAGACACGATGCAGAGTCGCATCCTCAAACAGAGTCGACTCGGAGGGGACCTTCGCAAAATGCTCAAGCGCAGGGGCGATGTCTTTCATCTCCTCGTAGCACATGCCCAAATAGTAGTGCACGCGATCAGAGTCGGGCGCAAAGGTCACAACCGAGTTGAACGTTGCAATGGCCTCTTTGTAGCGAGCCATTTTCATCTGAATGAGTCCAAGTTTGACGAGGACGTTAAGATTTTTTGGATCTGCATTTCTAAGGGCGGAGAGATAAGGGACTGCTTCCGAGTATTTTTCCTGCTTCAAATAGAGAGTGACCAATCGATTTGCAGCGCTCAGATCCTGCGCGTCATCAAAGAGATCGCGATAGATTTTTACAGCCTCTTTCTCTTTGCCTTGCACCTCAAAAAGAGCGCCCAATGCCAAAGACGCTTGCGTAAAACCTTCTCGATGCTCGATAGCCTTGCGATAAGCGGCTTCAGCCTCGCTTGCTCGATCGCGATGCTGCTCGACTCGACCCAGATAGAACCAAACCACAGCTGCCGTAGGGTTTGTCTTCAAGAACCTACGAAGCAACTGAGTCGACTCGAGCGCGCGATCTTCTTCGACTAACACCTGCGCCTTAAAAATTGCGGCTTCCTCGTGCTTAGGATCTTGCTTCAAAACTCGCTCATACTCTTGAAGCGCGAGCTCACTTTGCTTAGACGTCGAGTACAACCCAGCGAGCATCAAACGCGCATCAATGTACTGCGGGTCGCGTGCGAGCGCGGCTTGCGTCTCCTCAAGCGCTTCGGTGACCGCACCTTTCTTGATGTACTCCGCCGCAAGTCGCGCGCGCAGGAGCGCGGATTTTTCATCCAGAAGGATTGCAGCTTTGTACTCTTCGATCGCCCGATCGGTTTGTCCTTCGGCGGCATAGGCCTGAGCCATCATGAAGTGATCATCCGGAGTACGCTTGCTTTGCTTCCAAGACGCTTCAGCACTCTTTCGCGCAGACTCCGGAGCGACGTGCGCTGCGCTCTCATGAGCAGGCGCTCGAGCGGAGTCCTCGGATCCTGATCGGTCTCGCATCCCAGCACAACCTGCTGAAATAAGGCCGATTCCAAATAACTTGACCAAAAAAGTCATCTTCATGGGATCCGTTCCCCTCACCTGAAGGGGATCGACGTTTTCGATGAAAAACTAAAATCCCGAACTCTTTCCGATGAATTCCGCCGTTCTTCGGCTTGACTTAGGCGCAGGGTGTTGTTATTCCGCATTAAGTAGGGCATCGACACATTGCATCATCATCTCAAAATGAGGATGTGTGGCGTGTTAAAGTGCTCAAAAAGCCGCCATAAACGGCTCTTTTTTGGGTTGGATTAGGTTTTGGAGTTGAGATTTTGACGCAAGAGTTAAGACGCACTGAGTTCTTCAGGACGTTTTAACAATTGCGCAGTCCACAAATTCAAAACGGTCTGTTAGGAGTGATTCTCCAATCAGGCATAACGTTTATCAGACTGGAAACTTGGGCCTTGTAGGGCCCTAGAAAGATTAGAGACGAGGATGACTCTCACAAACGTAGGGGGAAACATGAAGGAAGTTAAAATTATCAAGCGTTACCAAAACCGTAAGCTCTATGACACTCAAGAGTCGAGCTACGTGACGCTGGACGAAATCGCGAAGATGATCCGCAACGGCGACGATCTCCGCGTGATCGACAACAAGACCAAGAACGACATCACGGCTTCCACACTCACCCAGCTTCTCTATGAAAGCGAAAAGAAGGCAAAGACTCAGCCTTCTGTGAACCTTCTGAAAGAAATCATCCGCCACGGCGATGGCTCTTTCTCAGGCTTCATCGCATCCAAGCTCGGCGCAGAAATGGCCAAGTTTGAGAGCGACATCGTGATGACGCCTGCTGCAGCTACGGCTTCAGCGACCGCTCCGTCGATGAATCAATAGATCAATCAATAGCCCTTAAGCCCAAATTGTTTTCGTAGGCACTTTTAGCCGGGTTGCTCGTTTTGCCGATCTTCGTCACACTGTGAAAATGAAGAACGGGAACTCTCACTGCAGCTCGTTAAGCCCTCGAAAACCCAGTTTGAAAATCGCCAAAGCAGGTTTTTTCTTGTCGGTTGCTATGGTCCTCATTGCACCGCTTGGAGAAACCTGCTTTGCCGCTTCTGGAGGCTGGTCAAGATCTCCATCATGGGCTTCTGACTCCCCCTCACGCGGCAGCGGAGGGACTTCGATCCAATCTCGACGCGTGCGTGAGCGCGATCGAAGGGAGCAGGAGCTTTATCCTTTCGCACCCGGCTCCAACAACCTTGCTATCGAAGTAGGTCAGATCTTTCTGATGGGCGATCTGGGCTCAAACTACTCCAATAGCCTTGGTATTCGCGGCCACTACACTTACGGCGTAAGCGAGATGTTTGGCTTCAATGCGAGCTTGGGCTACTCCAGCCACTCCGACGGTAAGTTCTCGATGGCGACTCTTCTCACAGGACTGCGCACCAACCTCTCCTGGTTTGATCGAGTGATCCCTCATATCAACTTTGGCCTAGGCTTTTATCGCCCGAGCTATCAGGTCACTCCGACGTCCTCCATCACACCCACCCTGTTTGGTGTGCACTTGGGGCCTGGGATCGACCTACAACTCACGAACGAGCTTTTTTTTGGAACGGCACTCACGTTCCATGACATTTTTGGCTCAACTGAGCTCACCTCTAAAGGACCGCTCGATGTGGGTGGAACGTTTACGTCGTTTCTGATCCACGCAGGAACAACTTTCTAGTTTAGAGGCTAAAAAAAGGCTACTTTTTGCCCTTTTCCTCGGCCGCCCGCACGGCCCGAGCCGTTGCTTGCTCGAGGATCTCGGAAAGTCGTTTTTCGGGTATCTTGTAATCTTTCGCGCAGAAGTCACATCGCACAGACGCGCCCTTATCGTGTTCGAGCATGGAAGCGAGTTCAAACACACCCACGAGCGCAATCGCGCGCTCCACGCGCTCCGCCGAGCATTCGCATCGGAATCCAAGCTCCCGCTCCTCCAAAATCTGAAATGCGTGCTCTTGAAAGAGACGTCCTAGGAGAGCTGTGGGGTTTTTCTCAAGGAGGACATCGACCGCAAGCCCCCCCATATCCGTCGCATGTCGCTCAAGATCTGTGATCTCAGCCTGCGTGGCTCCGGGAAGCACCTGAACGAGGAAGCCACCGGCTGCCCTGACTTCTTTGCCCTCGGTAAGAACAAGGATCCCTAAGGCAGTCGGGATCTGTTCGCTTTGGAAATAGTAGAATGTCAGATCCTTCGCGAGGTGACCAGTCACCAGGGGAACTGTACCGATGTAAGGCTGCTCCCCTTCAGTGCCTTTCGTGCGCAATACCGAGAGGAGACCCGCTCCCCAGGGGCCGATTTGAGAGTCGAGTACGGCGGATGAAACCCGCGTGCGCTCGCGCGGGACAGAATATCCGCGAAGTTTGCCGTTGGGGTAAGCGTCGATGATTGCGACCTGTTCGTGCCCGTCACCTTGGATGTTGAGGTTAATGCGCTCACCCGGCTTAGTTCCTGAGGCGAGCATGAGACCCGCGATCGTGGCTTCGCCTAAATACTGAGCGTGCTCACCTTCAAGGCCATGGAGATCGACCATCGCCTGCACCAAGTCCGTCGCCTCAATGGCTAAGCCACGCAGCGTCCCGGAGGCGGAGATGCATCGAATCCACTTACTTTTGGGGGAGTGAAGCTCTGTGCCAGACATTCACGAAGCGATTTACCAAGGAAATGAGGCTTCCGCACCGGTTTTCGAAATAACCCACCTTGTCACGCCCCGCTTTAGATAGACTGCCGCGATGAAGCTTTGGTTACTCGCGCTCCTCGCGCTTTGGTTTGCCGCTTCCGCACCTCTGGAGAAAAAAATGTCGCAGAAAACTCCCCACCCCGCCCCCACCTTGAGTGCTACTGAGCGTGAAAACGCGCTGAAAAAACTCACCCCTCAGCAGTACAGCTGTGTCGCGGAGAACGGGACGGAGCGTGCGTTTCAAAACGCTTACTGGGATCACAAGGAAGACGGCATTTACGTCGACTTGCTTTCGGGAGAGGCGCTCTTTAGCTCCCTAGATAAGTTTGATTCCGGTACGGGCTGGCCCAGTTTTTCGAAACCCCTGGTCTCGCAACACGTCCGCTTCAAAGAAGACCGCTCGCACGGCATGGTCCGCACCGAAGTGCGCTCAGCGCGAGGCGACGCCCACCTCGGTCACGTTTTTGAAGACCCACGTCCCAAAACTGGAATGCGCTACTGCATCAACTCCGCTTCGCTGAAATTTGTGCCGCTCGCAGAAATGTCGGCCCAAGGATACGGCGAACATCTCTTTGCTTTTGCCGCGAAAAAAGGCTGGGAAACCGCAATCATTGCCGGCGGTTGTTTTTGGGGAATGGAGCAACTCCTGAAGCGCATCCCCGGCGTATTGGAGACCCAGGTCGGCTACTCAGGTGGCACGCTCGAACACCCAAAGTATGAGCAAGTGAAAACCGGAAAAACCGGACACGCAGAGGCAGTTCAAATCCTGTTTGATCCCACGAAGACAAGTTTCGAAAAAATCTTGCTCGAGTTTTTCCGGATGCACGACCCGACCACTCGCGATCAACAAGGTAATGATCGAGGCTCGCAGTACCGTTCAGCGATTTTCTATAGTTCGCCCGCTCAGAAAAAAACCGCCGAAGCGGTGAGAGAGCGCGTAGATCGGTCAAAAAAATGGGGTAAACCCGTCGTGACCGAGATCGCGGAGTCGAAGGGCTTCTGGCTCGCGGAGGATTACCACCAAAAGTATTTGGACAAGAACCCCGGCGGCTACACGTGCCACTTCATTCGAGATTTGAAGTTTGAATGAGCGTCGAGCGAGAGATGACTCAAGACATGGAAGCCTGATTCTGTACATAAATGAGAGTCTCACCAAGCTGATAGTCGATCTCAATACGCTCAATCTGCGAGCGACTCGGAAAACCCTCACAAGTGATGAGGAGTCGGCTGATATTTGCCTCTCCCGGAATAGACACGAAACAAAGTCCGGAAACCAAAAGAGAGCGAAGCCACATTGAACTGCTCATATTTAATCCTCCGCGCAGGAGACTAAAGACTGTAGCGCTTTGCGTCAACACACGGAGCCTCGATCTAACTCGATCTAACCCGAATCGACGGTCCCAAAAACACAAAGGGCCCGAAAGCATCTCTGCTCCCGGGCCCCTAAAGTGTTTGCAGCCTTAAGAAGGCTACAAAATTACATCATGTCCATGCCGCCCATGCCGCCCATGCCGCCGGGAGCGCCAGCGGGCATTCCGGAGTCCTTCTTCGGCTTTTCAGCGATGAGGGTCTCAGTCGTGAGCATGAGGCTCGCAACAGAGGCTGCGTTTTGGAGGGCGCAACGGCCGACCTTCGCAGGGTCGATGACGCCTGCGGCGAGGAGGTCCTCGTAGGTCTCCGTGAGAGCGTTGAAGCCGAAGGTCGCGCTGTTTTGGCTCATGATCTTATTGACCACGACCGAGCCTTCGTGACCTGCGTTGCCAGCGATCTGGCGCACAGGCTCTTCAAGAGCGCGACGAACGATCGTGACACCTGCAGTTTGCTCTGCATTGATGACCTTGAGGCTCTCAAGCACCTTACCAGCACGAAGAAGAGCGGTTCCGCCACCAGGGACGATGCCTTCTTCGACAGCAGCGCGAGTTGCGTTAAGCGCATCTTCTACGCGGGCCTTCTTTTCCTTCATTTCGACTTCGGTTGCTGCACCTACGTGGATCACGGCTACGCCGCCTGCGAGCTTCGCAAGACGCTCTTGGAGCTTCTCGCGGTCGTAGTCAGATGTCGTCTCAGCGATCTGCGCGCGGATGGTCTTGATGCGGGCTTCGACATCAGCCTTCTTGCCTGCGCCGTCGACGATCGTGGTGTTATCCTTGTCGATCGTGACCTTCTTTGCAGTACCGAGGTCTTCAAGACGCGCGCTCTCGAGCTTGTGGCCGAGATCTTCAGAGATCACTGCACCACCCGTGAGGATCGCGATGTCTTGGAGCATCTCTTTGCGGCGATCGCCAAAGCCAGGGGCCTTGACTGCTGCCACGTGAATCGTGCCGCGGAGCTTGTTCACGACGAGAGTCGCGAGCGCTTCGCCTTCGACTTCTTCAGCGATGATGACGAGAGGACGGGAGCGTTGAACAACCTTCTCGAGGAGAGGGAGGAGATCCTTCATCGAGCTGACCTTCTTGTCGTAGATCAGGATGTAAGGGTTATCGAGGTCAGCAACCATCTTCTCTGCGTTCGTGACGAAATAAGGAGAGAGGTAACCGCGATCAAACTGCATGCCTTCGACCTTGTTTAAAGTCGTTTCAGCAGTTTTGGACTCTTCCACGGTGATGACGCCGTCTTTGCCGACGCCTTCCATCGCCTTTGCGATGATTTTGCCGATTTCAGGATCATTGTTGGCGGAGATTGTTCCGACTTGCTCGACTTCTTTTTGGTCCTTGATGGGCTTAGAGATCTTTTTGAGCTCAGCGATCACAGCTTCTACAGCTTTGTCGATCCCGCGCTTGACTTCCATGGGGTTAAGGCCTGCGGCTACGATCTTAGCACCTTCGCGGTAGATCGCTTGAGCAAGCACCGTTGCGGTTGTAGTGCCGTCGCCTGCGTCGTCGTTGGTCTTAGATGCGACTTCGCGGACCATTTGTGCGCCCATGTTCTCAAACTTGTCAGAGAGTTCGATCTCTTTTGCGACCGTGACGCCGTCTTTGGTGACGTTCGGTGCGCCGAAGGACTTCTCGATCACGACGTTACGGCCTTTAGGACCGAGCGTGACTTTCACGGCGTTGGCAAGCGCGTTGACGCCAGCCAAAATGGAGTTACGAGCTTCTTGAGAAAACTTTAATTCCTTTGCGGACATGTTTAATTCTCCTGTTTTTTCTTACGAATTTATTGAATGACGCCCAAGATGTCGTCTTCGCGCATCATGAGGTACTCAGTGCCGTCGATCTTGATCTCAGTGCCGGAGTACTTGCCAAAGAGGATCTTGTCGCCCTTCTTTACGGCCAGCGGACGAACTGTGCCGTCTTCAGAGATACGACCCATACCGCAAGCGATGATCTCGCCTTGGGATGGTTTTTCTTTTGCGGTGTCAGGAATGATCAGACCACTTTTGGTCTTTTCTTCTTCGTTGAAGCGCTTCACCAAAACGCGATCATGTAGGGGACGGACTTCCATATTTACCTCCGTAGTCATGGATAAATCTCTCATTCTTTCTTTGGCCTTAGTCGAAAACCCAAAAAATTCAAAAGGTTACGCTGCCCGCTCCGCTGGAGTCCGGACATGCGCTTTGGTTTTCGATCTTGGGGCCACACGTATATTGAACACGGGCTAGACCTTGTCAATCTCGGAACCTGAGAACTTCATGAAATCAGCCCAATACGGCCTTAATTGACAAAAATAACGCGGTAGGCTAGCTCTTTCACTCTATGCGTTTTCCGATGGCGTTTTTTGTGACTGCACTCGTCGTAGGGATAGCCTTTCTTGCGGACATCGCCATGGCCTCGCCTGCGCGTCGCAAGCCCGAAGTGTTTCGCGCAGTCGAAGGAGAGGCCGAAGGCCCCCGCCACGCGAGTGACCCGGGGGAGACATCGATCTCACGTGGGATGACGCGCGAGTCAAAGCCTGCTCAAGAGATCCGTCCCGAGGTGTCAATTGCGTATGAGATCGTGCCGGAAAAAGAGCGCCCCTCTTTTGAGCGCAGACTTGAGCTCGCGGAGCGGCTCATCATGGAGGCGAGTAGAGCCTATGATTACCGCACAACGACGTCTCAAGAGCTCCAGGACGCGCTCAAGTCATTGAGCGCCCTTCAGTAGAGGGTTGCAAAACCCTGAACGATCGCTTACCGATGAGAACTCACCTTCAGGTGGGTTGGTAGCTCAGTCGGTAGAGCAGAGCCCTGAAAAGGCTCGTGTCGGCGGTTCGATTCCGTCCCAACCCACCACTTGGATTCGATTCGGGCTCTTCACCGAAACGCCGGGCGCGCGCGGTTCAAACTGGACCATTTTTTAAGAATTTTCAGAGATATACTGAAGAGCAGGCCTCGCCCAGAAGATGCCTCGGGGGTTGCGCATGGAATTCAGAAAATTTCTGAAAAAGTCATCTTTTGTCGTCCTAAGTGTGACGATTGGCTTGCTTGCGAGCTCTAGTAAGTCTGTTATCGCTCAAGATGGGAGTGCCCCACCAAGCGGACCTAGTGAAACAAATCCACCGAATGGCGATGGGCCCACCTTGATCCTCTTGAGTATCTAAGAGAGTGCTCCGGCGATCCTAGTATTGTCGACTTCGCTCCCAAGCGATTTACAAATAAATTTGATCGCTTCGATATGCTTTCTCGCACTGGGGTCAAGATGAAAGCGGCTGACGAAGAAGCTCTGGGCGCTTTCATCGCAAGAATAGGTAGCACGTGGTGTAGCGAGCTAAAAATGGACCCTGACATGTGTGCCCAGAAAAAGTCAGAGAACACAAAGAGTCTTGGTGATGCAGCGGTAAAGTGAGAGATGAGCTTTCCTTACGGAAGTCCGTCGTCCTCTTGGTAGCTTAAATCGACAGACTCGGTATCGCCTGGAGCAAACTCTAGATCGTGAAAGATAATTGCATTTGAATCAAAGTCGTAAATCCAGTATCCCCCATTTTCTTTGAGACCGCCTGGCAGCACTCGCCCCTTAAAAGAGATACGGATACTTGGGACTTTAGGCCGCTTCGAGAGACGGATCATGGGTTGGGTGATCCGCTTGACGAGATCTTTGCCGAGCTCGGCGAGATCTCTTCCAAAGGTCGAAGTACAGATCGGAAAATAACGACCGCGAGTCGCCTGTACAACTGCCTCATACTTACCGCGCGCGTAGTTCCAACCCTCACCCAGCGTGCACCCTAAGTCATCAGCACCAAAAGCTCCGTAAAAAATACTGCGACTGAGAGAGCCTTTTTTTGTCTGCAAATACTGTAAAAAATCCTGCGAACTCATTATGCTCTGCTCTTCGGCATCAGTGACCGAGATGATCGCAAGATATGCGTCTTTCCGAGCAAATCCGGGATAAGCATCAAGGCTCCTGCGAATCGGCTCAAAGATCTGCTCAACACCTGAACCAAAAGTACCCAAAAGACCTACAGCTCTTTGAAACTCATAAACAGGGTTCGGGGTTTGCCAGTTTAACAGGTTGCCTGGTGTAAACCCTATATAAGGTCGATCCGTAACGTCGGTTGAGATTAACCCCATCGTCCAAGAGAGTTGCTGACCTTTGGTAAACTCTTGCATGAACAAATCGGTATTGTTGATCACCTCACGCTGGAACGTCGACATGGATCCACTGTTGTCGATGACCCAAAGGATATCCACCTGGCTATCGCCAATGACTTGCTTGATCGGGACCTGAGAGGTCACCGGTGTTACGGGCTGCCCGGGTGTGCGGTAGTAGACCAACTCGTCATCGCGGCACGCACTCAGCGATACAAGAGCTACGCAACTGATGAGACTCCAAAAGATGCGTGGATTGATCATCGCGAAGAGCTCCTCTCTAAACACCTCGACTGCGCTAAAGAGCGCAACCGAAACAACTCATCATTCCAGATCACTCCATCAAACGGAAAAACAATCTCACCCTCATCTCTGCGCACTGACGAGGCGGAGCTGAGCTGGATAGAGTCTTGCTGAGACGCTGCCACGGGAGCGTTTGGAGCTGCAGTTTTTCGTGCAAGCATGCGAAGCTGCGAGAGGTACTCGACTTTGACGAACTTCATCTTACGAATGGCCTCTTGCATTGCGTGAGCGCGATTTCTCCACTGCCGACGGTACTCTGCCTGCAGCCGTTTTTTGGAGTGCTCAATCGTGCGCGCGAGAGACTCCATAGAGCGTTCCCAGTGGGCCTGCTGTCCGACTGCGGGTAGCGCAGCTTCGATACTGCGTTCAGAGAGTGTGCTCAGGCGCACGTGCTCTGACTGAAGAGCCGCAAGAGAGCGCTCGGCGAGATCTGAGTAAAAGTCTTTCTCGGGACCAGGAGGAGTGAGCGACTCGGAGAGTGCAGATTGAATCTGACGCGCAAAATCTTGATTTTTTGACATAAAGCGATCCAAGTCTTTTTGGACCGCATCATAGAAGCAGAGTTTAAGGTTAGCGACTGCCGATACAAGCTCGATCTCAGGAGCAAACTGATCTTTAAAGATCGGGAGCGCAAGAGTGCTCAGAGCCCCGCGAAGCTTTTGGTTATCCCCCATGCGTAGCCATACCCAAGTAAGCTCTTCGCGCGCCTTAAGATACTGGGGAGATCCGGCTGGAATTTTTTCATAATAGCTCTCCGCTCCCTCGTAGGCACCCGCTTGGTAAAGAAGGCGAGCAAGCTGGAGAAAGTAGCGAGACACTGCGTGGGGATCCTGAATCTTCTTGAGCACGGGCTCGGCATGTTCTTTAAGCACGCGTGCGGCTTGCGCAAGATCTTTCCGCTGCGCAAGCCCCCAAGCAACGGTCTCGGCCAGTCGCAGCCGGAGTTCAGTTTTTGCGGTGAGCGCCTCAAGCGTTGCCCGGCCTTCAATCGATCGCCGACTCAAGAGCCACGCCTGAAGGGTCGTGATCTGGAGTCCGCGCGAAGGATCAAGCTTCAGGATCGCCTGCTCCTGCTCGGGTTCAAGCACAAGAGCAAGAGACTCGAGTTTTCTCTCTAATCCTGGAGCAAAGACCTGCTCAAGAGCGATTGAAAAAGGACTCTTTAAAAAACCAGGTTCCGAAATCATCTGAGCCCAGTACGAAAAAAACGTGCGGTGAAGATCTAACTTCCAGAGTGCATATGCATATGCGCTCTGGGCTGCATAGCGATGCGCCTCATTAAGTACTTTTTGTACAACACTCCAGCGATGGGCAGCTTGCTCAAGTTTGCCTGTTAAAATCTCTACGTACCAATCACGAAGGACCGGAGAGTCCGATGGCGTGACCTGAACAAACGCGCTCAGCTGCACCGTGAACGGATCACTGAGCAGATAGCCACTAGGCACTTGAGATGCAGCCACCGGAGAGGACGAGGAGGCGCTTTGCGATCCGCCCACAGATTTAAGGAGTAGATCCGCTCCTGAACCTAACGAGCTCAGTGGCAAAAAAGTTAAGACACTCAAAACTGAAATCGATGTCTTCATCCGCCATCCCCAAGTAAAACACCAAAATCAACATGCCCGATGATTTGGTTGGTGAGCGATCGCGAGAGCAAACGTTGCTCATAAAAAGCATAGTTTTTTACACCAAGACGGAGAGAGGTTCCTTTGCCGAGCCAAAACGCAAACCCGAGATCAGCACTGATCGCAGGGGCTCCACCACGATCACCCACAATGTAACCTGTGCCTAGTGCGATGTACTGATCGAAGTAAAACACTTGCTTCTCGCTTAAGCGAAACTTTCCATAGAACACATTAAACCCAAGCAGTAGATCTGCGCGGTATTTTACGTAGGCGGCATCAGGGAAGAGGCCCTCCTTGAGCAGCAGATTCTTGCCCGAACTTGTAAGAGAGTTCGTTACATAGGATCCACCTAAATTTAAGTTCCATCGATTCGAGAAATGATAGCGCGTATGAAACTGTAACTCGCTTGAGTTGAAAAATCCGTTCCCATCCAAGTGATGCGCCCCACCGAGCGTGATTTCAACGCGTCCCTTAAGGGGAGTGTAGCGTGATTGAACAGAGTAAAGCTGCTCGTTTGAAATCGACGCAGGTGCGAGGTTATCGGGGATCTTTAAGCTCTGAAGTTGATCCTCTAGAGTGTCTGAGGCGTGAGCTACGGGAATGCAAATCCAAATCAGCGCGAGGAGAGATTTCATTTATTGCTCCAGTCCTTAAGCCATTGATTCGGGAGGCCCGCATCTTCGGTCTCAGCGAGGAGATCGCCAAAATCAAACCCCGCAAGCATCAGAAAGCCCCCGCCTGCCTTACGCGTACATTGGACGGCGACGGGATAGACGCGAGATGGGGTCCTTGACTCAAAAAGAAAAGCGTCCTTACAGTCCGCACTCTGGCCTGAGTAAAACGCTTGCACGTAAGCCGAGTCCGAATGGAGTGTCCCTTTAAGACGCATAGGTTTTTTGGAGTCTGGAATTTTTGCGTCTAAAGTCGGGTTGAGCTCAAAGCCTGAAAACGGAGGCTCTCCTCCGGTACCCGGCGCAATCAGACTACCCGTGCGAAGAGCGAGATCATCCATCTCCCTGCGCAGCACGGGCCCAGCGTCAGCGAGTTTAGGCCCAAGAACGACTACGCTCTGAACCAATGCAAGCATGCGATCAATCTCAGTGCGCGCCTCGAGCGAGCGAAAAACTCCGCTTGAAACGAGAAGACGCTTCCTAAACGCAAGCATCCGTGTGTCGGCCGTTTGAAACTCGGGGTTCATGAACTGTGCTCCTGGGATCGCCTTAAGGATCGCAGCCTCAGCAGGTGCGGACGGACTGAGACCTGCTACCAGAGTGTCGCTCCAGGATTCAGGGAGCGCTTCATAGATAAAGCTCTCGCTCACAACTGAGCCGTTACTTGAAGTGACGCGAAGATTAAACTGCTTTACACCTGTAGTGCTTGGAGTGATACGGAGCTTGTTGCTCGTCCAAGTGATCTCGCTTGTGGAAGGCAGGATCTCGGTCTTATAGATCCGAGAGTTCGAATCACCAGGGCGTACGGGGAGATCTACTTCGAGCTGTTGCTTTGCTTTAAGATACCGAATGGATCCTAAAATCCATTTCGCACGATCTACCACAGGAGGAGAAAAACTCTCTTGCTCAAATCGTACGCGCACTGTGAAGGATCGGCACGTCAAGAGATCGTACCCACCGCACGCGGAGAAGCCCAAGTTTGCACTCTTACCGATTTGATCCTCTGGGATGCCTTTCCAAGTGATGCTGTACTGAGCTGAGGGGTTGGGCTGAAAGAGCGCACTAGGTTGATCACGAACAAAATTTCGCACAACGCTAATGACTCCAAAAGGAGCCGAGCCACTCAGCTTTACGCTAGGCTCGCTCTCTCCGTTGAGGTCCTCAGCAGATACTGAGAAACTCACATTCGTCCCTTGGACAATCTCAGCAGGTGCCGAGATCATCGGAGTTTCGCGATCATCGTCCACGGTGAGTGTCGAGAGCGCCTCGGTGCGCAGTCCGCGGGAGCTTGTTGCGATAAACTTTATCTGAAATGACTTTGAGCTGTCTCCGTAGCCTGAGCGGATCACAGCGCGGGCATCGGGAGTGTAAGTGAGGAGATACTCGCGTGGGTTGTTTGAGTTACGCTGTTTTAACTCGCTTCCGAGAGGCAGGCCTTGCGCTTCGAGTTTGAACGGTCCGTTCGGAAAATCTACACTCTCAAGCGTGATCACGCGTGAGAGAAGCGCTCCTTCGCTCACGCGCATTGCACCCCCCGCACTGATGGTGAATGCTCGTGGCGTGTCACGCACGAATAACTTGATCTCTTTTTTTAAAACTGTGATCGGATCTTGCGCGCTATGCAGCGAGATACTGATCCCGTACTGCTGCGATACAGTCTCGGAGTTTGAAGAGTCATTTGCTGCGTCAAAGGCCGGTGTCCAGCGAATCACTGACTTCGCAGCGTCGTAAACAGCACCCGGAGGTAACTTACCGACTCGCACTATGGGTTGATCGCCGTCTTTGACCCGGGCTTCGATATTGATCACTGTCTCGCTACCCTCAGCGGCTTCGATAAACTCGGGCACCCGCAGCACAAGTGGCGGCACTACCTCGCCCGGCGATGGTGCAGGCTCGGCGGAGATCTGTCCTCCACCTGAGGTGGGATAGGGGTTCTGGCATCCGTAGAGGAGGACCGCTCCAAAAACTACCGCGAACTTTCGTGTAGGCTTTTTCATTTACGATCCCTCGCTATTTCATGGGCTTAAGCAAAAACGGATAACTGACCTTGACGTTGACGCCGCCCAGCGGCTTTGGAAAAACCCAACTCATCATTTTCTGTGTGATACAGCCCTCAACCCCCGAATCACCGAGCGAGGATCGTGCGATTTTTGAGGAGTTCAAAAGTCCTTGTGGGCCGATCTCAAATGCAACCGTCACTTGGCCGGAGAGTCCTGCGTTTCGCGCAAGTCCCTGCTCATAGCATGCGCGCACCTGGCTTAAGTACTTGGCGATTGCGGCCTGAATCACCGAGCGATCAAGTCCTCCCTCAAGTACCATGTCCTGAGAGAGCGCCATCGCCGAAAGTGCTCGTCCTTCGCCCGATCCGACCGAAGTGTTGCCGTAACCACCTTGGCCACCGCCCACACCCTTAGTGCCGATACCACCTAAGCCCGCAACTCCACTGTTGCCGACGGTCGTGCGCTTTACACCCTGACCTAAACCAACGAGCAGCTCACCGCCGCTTCCTTCATTCCCGCCAGGTCCCGCCCCAGCGGATGCGTTTTCAAGCGCAGTTTTTGCGCCTCCCAGTGCACGAGTGAGATCTTTTTTACCGACCAATCCGATAAAACCTAAGTTCTGGGCCACTGCGCGACGGGCTTGCGCTTGTGGGGTTTGGAGGTTTTTTGGGATTTCTCGCAGCGATTCCGGCGCGTTGACGGTCACGGTTTTTTGTTTCTCCGGAGTAATCCTCACCATCATAGGCTCAATGACAGGAGGCTCTCGGGTGTTCGTGTGTTGCGCACGCGGTAAAACACCAACTCCAATTGCAATGAGCAAAAGAAGTCCCGCAAAAATCCAAACCCAAAGCCGCTCGTCTCGATCTGCCTCTTTCAGGTTCGCGCGCAGAGGATTGAGCGGAGTCTCTTCACGAGTGAGAAAAAAGTCTCCACTCTCAGTGGAGAGCTTCCAAGTGTGATCGTTTTGTGCAAGTAGCGCACAACCTGACACTCCCACGGGACTACCAGATTGAAATCTAAATCTCATCGCGTTTTTGCCGTCATCCCGCGCCAAAAGTCCGTGCCGCGAGCGCGTCCGTAAGCGTTCTTCCACTCGCTCGACTGAGAGCCACCCTAGCTGCGGGTGAAACGTCATCTCCGAAGAGAAATGAGATGGGATAGATCGAAGAAAATCTCCGTTTTCGTTTCGCAAAGTCCATGCAGTCAGGCTCATGGAATCTCCTCACCAATCTCAGACAGCGAGCGATCCACAAAGTCCGTACGCAAGCGCAGTAAGCCGTCACTGCCCTGTGGAGTGTTGCCTGTCACTACCGAGATTTCAGGTCGCTTGAGTTGCCCTTGAATCAAGAGCTCTTCAAAGTTGATATCTTTTCCGGTCTTGTACTTGATACTCCCTGTGGGCGCATTGTCTGAGGCTCCGGCACTCAATGCGAAAAAAAGTGATAGCCAAACAAATTGCGTCATTGTTGCGCTCCTTCCTGGAGTTGCTTCAAACGACCTTCAAAATAAGCCGACAGTCGTCTCTGTCCTTTTGATCGTAACAGATCTCGGATCTGCGCGATCTGTGTTGGCGAAAAAGGATCTCGCTGAAGCCCTGCAATGGCGATCCTAAGGACCTCTCGATCCTCTACAGCAAGAGCTCGCTCTACGGTGGGCTCCATCGACGGGATCAGCCCTTGTGTATAGCTAGGCTCAAGCTTTGCCCGTAACTCAGCTGGCATCGCTGCAAACTGCTGATGAGCCAGAGTGGAGAACTCCTTACTTTTTTGTTCAAATTGCGCTGCCATGCTCGCAAGCGACTCGCGGATCTGAGTGATCGCCTCGGGATCTAAACCTTCAGGAAGTGGGCTTTGAAGAATCTCAAGCGCCAACCCCTGTGTTGAACGCTCTAAAACTTGTAAAATCCCTACTCGAGTGTTCCAGTCTGAGCGTGCAAGTTTGGTCTCACCAAAACGCGTAAGCTTTTCTAAAGCCTTAAGTCGCCTTTCAAACAGAGCCTTGCTGTTACGTCCCGTGAATTGAATCTTTGACTGCGCCTCAGAGAGTGAGCGGACCTCCTCCAAAGTGATCCGAGACCAAGACGGGCCGCTTGAAAAGTCATTTTTGAGCAAAAGAGCGCGAGTATGGGAGTTTCCTTTTTTGCGCTGTTCGAGCCGATCAGCAACTTTCGCTCTCGCCTGAGGACTCCAGGACCATGAAAGATGAGAGCTCGAGAGTAGATCGGCATCACTTAAAAACTCAAGAATTGTCTCTTCAGACGCTCCAAACTGCCGAGAAAAGTCTGCGGCCTGACTGAGACGCTGCAACGTGCGATCACGCTCTTTGGTCTGATCTCCAAGCTCATAAAAAAGCGCGATTTTCAGGACATCTTGTACGCTACTTGGCTTAGACTTTGGTGTAACATCGATGCGGCGCGCGGCCTCGGCAAACCGACCTGACACCTCAAGCTCGGCAAGTAACTCCTCGGGGCTCCCTACGGCCTCAATAATCTGTAGCAAGTCGGAGCGACGCGAGAGCTTCACACTGAGAGCCTTGGCGTTCTCACAGGACTTGGGACGAAACTCGCCCTTGAGGCAAAACTCCTTAAACTGCGCCAAGGCCTGCCCCTCATCCTGCGAACTTGCTGCAAGCTCGAATCGTGCCTGCGCCGTAATTGTGCGCAGCTCTTGAAGATCTTTTACATATGCTTTAGAGCGAGCAAACTCGGGATGCTGAAGCCACACTTCTGTGCGAGCGATCATCTCAGAGTAGTTTTTTTGCTGCCCTAAAAGATCTAAACTTAAGTGAAGGCTCTGGATCGCAAGCGAGTCTGGCTCAGCACTCACTTGGGCCAAAGAGCTCAGTGCCTCAAGTGCTCGCTGATCTTTCAACTCATAGAGAGCGCGCGCGCGGTGGTAGCGAGACTGACGTTGAACTTTTTCAGCAACTCCTCCCAGCGCGAGGATCTGATCCATCTCCACCACGATATCCGACGCACGTCCCAACTTTTGTGCAATCGAGCCGCGCATCTGGTGGAGCCATAATCGATCATCAGTACCCAAAGACAGGCTCGTGCTTGAGAGCCACTCGGACGCTTTTTCCAATTTTCGCTGAACGTCAGTCTCTGCAGCGCACCAACCTTCGATGAACTTGCGTGTCTCAGCAGCTTTAGGAAAATACTTTAAGTGCAGATCTACTGCGCGCTGAAAGTCTTGGACTCGGGATGGATCACTCAAGCGCTCGCCATCGAGCTGTAGAGTGAGGCGTTTTGAGATCTTCTCAGACTCAGGGCGTGTTTCATCCTGCAAGGGGAGCTTGGAGGCCAGAAGCTCTTCAAGTAGTACCCGAAACGCACCCCACTCCCGCAGACCATAGCGCTCTTCCAGTAGTCGAAACCCGCTTGAAGCTCGCGGTGAGCGTTGATGCGCAAGTGTGAGTGCTAAGACTCCAGCCCGTTTGTTACCTGCTGCAAACGAGGCATCCGCAAGCTCTGCGACCAGAGCGCTGCGCCCAGTTTTTTGAGCAAGTGCGTCGATCTCCTGAAGTGCTGATGATCCATCTCCTGGAACCGCTGCATGAAAAACTATAAAGTCTCGGAGCGCCTCCTCTCGGATCTGCTGCCGAGAGTCCCAGAGCGCCTGGCGCATCTCAGTTAACGCAACAGAGAGATCCCCTTGTCTTTTTGCAACCCAAGCGCTGCGGTAGCGCACATAGGAACAAAGATCTCCACCTGCACAAAGCTCAAGTGCACGAAGATACAGTGTCTGCGCAAGAGCGAACTGTGCACGCTCTTCTGCATGATCTGCGCGCTTTAACACGGCCTCACGAGCGATCTCGAGATCGAGTTTTTGATCCGAAAGCGTGATCCAGAGGGGATGTGCTTCACTTGAGCGAGAGAGATCTTCGAGGATCTTTGCGCGCTGAAAGGTGACTTTAACCCCTAACAGTCCATCGACCCGCGAAGCCTCATAGAGTGCGAGTGCTTGCAAACGATGATGATGGGCCAGAGCCTGATCCGAGGCTGTGGAATCTATTTTTTTAGTGAGCTCAAGTGCGACATCAAAGTGCAAATCCGCCATGCGGAGCTCAAGCTCGGAAGCAGAGGGGTCCCCCGCAGGTAGTGATGCACGAAGAGCTTTAAGCTCTTTGAGTAAGAGCTCATCGCTCCATGCGGAGGAGCTAAAAAAAAGAAAAGAAAAAAGAGGTAAAACTCTAAGAAGTTTTCTAGTTTCCACCAGACACCACTGCGAGTTGAATCGAGGAGTAATTTTGGCTCGGCAGCAATCCCATCAACTGAGAGACCGTGGTTGATGGAATCTCTCGATGTGCTTGCAAATTGATTTCACCTTTAAAAACCTGACCGGGATGACTCTTAAGCCATTTCTCTCGTAAAGACTCAAGCTGTGCGAGAAGAGCTTTGGGCTCACGAAGCACTTGAGCAGTCTCACCAACTCGAACTTGATCGAGATAGATTCCATCCTGCGCAATCGATATCAAAGGCGCGTCTTTGATCTCAAGTCCAGACCTTGCGCTAGGCAAGATCACCCCTTTGGTGACGATTAACAATTCAGGGGACGAGGCAAACGACTGAAGCAAAAAAATAACCAGCAAGCTAAACATATCCACCATCGCTGTAAGCGAAAGGCTAATCAGGAGTAATCGCTTTCCTTTCGATTTTTTGTATGCACGCGCTATTAAGTGACGGTTAAACGTTCCTGGAGCGAGCTGATGCACACCGACACTCATCCTTCACCTCGCACGGGCACAACGCCTAGATTCATGATTTGATGTCTTCGCAAAACGTCCATCGCTGACACAAGATCTCCGTAACTGGCGTGAGCGCTTGGAGTGATCATCGCCGAAGAGACTTCGGAGCCTTTGCCTGTCCATTGAGGGATCGATCGATCGAGCTCGACAAAGAGCATCTGAGAGTCTTTGCCTTTGACTTGAGCTTTTTGGATGATGCGTCCGCCGCGCTTAATTTGAACTTCGATTGCGGTAGAGGAGACAAACTTAAGCTCCATCTCAACCGAATCGCGCGCACTCGCTTTCGCCTCAGTGCCGTGACTCTGTTTAACTTGTACAGCTCCCAGCTCAACCCAAACTGCGGTCATCAACAAAAAGCAGATACACATCGAGAGCAGGTCAATGAACGGAATCAGGTTAACCTCGGCGTCCAGAGTCTTACGCCGCGAGCCGCCCGATGGTGCGCCACCTCCTACGCTTGCCATCGTCTAAACCGAGAGTTCAGGAGCGTTAGAAGTGCGACCTTGGCGCTGGATTTCGCGTGCCTGATGCGCTGAGCGAGATGCGCTCAGCGGCTCTGTGAAAAACAAGAGATCATGATAAATCTCAGTCGTAAGCTCTGTCATCGAGCCTACGATACGATCGGTCTTGTTTTGAAAGAACGCAAACGCGACCAGAGCCGGGATCGCCACAATCAGTCCAAAAGCTGTGCAGTTCATCGCTTCAGCGATCCCTTTTGAAAGCAAGGTTGCTCGATCCGAGGGAGAAGCGCTCGCAACAGCTGCAAAAGATTGAATCATGCCAGCAATGGTACCCAAAAGTCCGATCAGTGTTGCGACGTTACCAAACATCGCTAAAAAGCCTGTACGGCGATCAATCTTAGAGATCTCCGAGCTCAGCCGCTCATCCATGCGCGCTTGAAGCTCTTCGTCTCCACCACTTGCGGATCGGATCTGGCAGCCTACGCGAACAATGGTGCTGAGACTCGAGCCTCCCGCAGTTTTTGCGTAGTTTTCGGCTTGCTGCAGATCTCCTTTGCGAATCATCTCTAAAATAGATGCACGAAAATCTAACGCAGGAGCCTTATAATTCCTGTACAGAGCGAGTGCGCGCTCCACGATCAAACTGAAAGAAAGAATTCCAAAGAGCAGGATGGCGTACATAAAAATGCCACCTTCATTAAAGTGCCGAATCACGTCCATGTGCTGAGTCCCCCAGTGACTAAGTATTTTTCCGCGTCGCGTGGGTAAATTCAACCTGCGTACGTGAAATCTTGTACAAAAGCGCAGATCACAAGTCATCGCGTTGACGAAAGCGGATGCCCTCTCTCACGCCAATCTTATGACGTAAGCTACAAATTGGTTTCTAACCGCTCGGGACGAGTTAAGCTTTCAAACATATGAGCAAAAAATCCCATAAAGCATCCGCGTCTCCGACTCTCACGACCCCTGCGATCATGGATACACTTCATCGTATCTTCAAACTCGAGATGGCTGGAGTAGTTCGCTACCTCCACTACTCATTCATGATCATGGGATATCATCGAATCCCGATTCAAAAATGGTTTCGAGATCAAGCCAACGAAAGCATGGCTCACACAACGATCATTGGCGAAAAAATTACAGCTCTCGGCGGTCATCCGCCGATGATCACCGAAGGCATCGACGAGTCTAACGTTCACGCAGTTCATCAAATCCTGCAAGAAACTCTGGACTTTGAAGAAGAGACTCTCGGGCTCTACAAGAAACTTGCTGAACTTGCCACAAAACACGGAGACATCGCACTTGAAGAGCTCGCGCGAGAGTTTGTGCGTGAGGAGACCGAACACTGCGAAGAAGTCCGCAAAATGCTGCACAAGCCCGAATAAATGTCCGACGCTCTCTTTCCGCAGATCGAAGTCCAAAATGTTCGTCGTGTGTTCCGCTCGGTTAAAAAAGAAGAGGGTCTGAAAGGCTCGCTCAAGCTGCTTTTGAAGCCTGAAGTTCAGGAAACCGAAGCCGTCAAAGGCGTAAGTTTTCGTGTCGAGGAACCAGGTGCTTTTATTGGGCTCATCGGTGCCAACGGAGCGGGAAAGACTACTTTGCTCAAGATGTTGACGGGCCTGATCCCTCCCTCCTCAGGTCAGATCCGAGTACTTGGGATCGAACCGTTTAAAAGACCGATCGAGTTTCGAAAGCAAATTGCGCTCGTCATGGGACAAAAAGCGCAACTCTGGTGGGACCTACCTGCCAAAGACGCCTTTGATCTCAATCGAGCGATCTACGAGATCCCACGCAGCGTCTACGCGGAGCGACTGGAAACACTGTCTGAGCTGCTGGACGTTAAGCGTCTGCTCAGCACTCAGATCCGTCGCCTCTCACTGGGTGAGAGGATGAAAATGGAGCTCATCGGTGCAATCCTCCACTGGCCGAAAGTGATTTTTTTGGATGAGCCAACAATTGGCCTAGATATCCTTGCGGCACAAAAACTCAGAGAATTTCTGAAAGCTCATAATGAACGCGAAAAAGCGCTGATTATCTTAACGAGCCACAACATGGACGACATCGAGAAATGCTGCTCGCGGGTCATGATCATGCGCGAGGGACAGATGATCTACGATGGAAGTCCGCATGGGCTGACGCGTACGGGTCTACGCCGAGTGCGTGTCCGTCTGAAAGAGCGTCCCGACAACTCCGTCGTCGCAGCACTGCTGAGTCTTGAACCGACGCAAGTGACAGTAAGCGACGAGGAGGAGATGGAAGGCTTTCAGTTTTTTGAAGTTGCGCGGGAGCAAGCCATGCCCGCTTTACAGAAACTAATGTCCAAGTACGAGATCCTAGACGTGGGCTTTGAAGAGCAGAGCTTAGAGAGTGTCATCCAGCGTATCTATGAGACTCCGCGCGGAGAGTCGGTTGCTCATCACTTATGAAGCTTCGTGAGTGGCGCTTAGCTGCTTTGATCAATGGCTTTCAAGACGCAACTGCCTATCGTCTCGAGTTTCTGCTTGAGGTCTTGGGAGCAGCTCTTGTACCTGCTCTCATTCAGATCGTGATCTGGTACTCGATGTTCCAAATGGGCGGGAACTCTGAAATCGCAGGTATGAGCTATTCACAGATGATGGCTTATACGCTGGTCAGTATGTTGTTTACGCAAGTGCGCGGAGGAGATCATGACTTCGAGCTTGCCGAGATGATTCGTAACGGATCTCTCTCCAACTATCTCTTACGTCCTGTGGGTGTTGTTGAGTTTATCTACATCCGCGGCGTTGCACCTAAGCTCTTTATTGCTGGAATCTGCTTATTGATCGGTCTGATCAGCCCTTTGTTCGGGAGTGGACTTGATCCGGTGCGGATGATCGGTGCTATGGGGCTTGCTCTGATGGGCAACGTCATCCACTACCAACTCGGAGCTGCACTGGCGACTGTGTCTTTCTATTGGGAGGAGGGCTACAGCGTCCTCATGGTCAAGAACATGATGGTCAGCCTCCTCTCTGGCGAACTCATTCCGCTTTTTTTATTTCCTCAATCCATGAGCTGGCTCTGGAAGAGCACACCTTTTTATCTCTACGTGTTCGGCCCAACTCAATACGCTCTTGGAAACTGGTCTCACCATGAGTTTCTGTGGAATGTCGGCATCGGTTGCGTTTGGCTTGCAATCGGAGCTCTGCTCATTCAGTGGTCCTGGCGGCGAGGAATCTCTCGATACGTGAGCATTGGAGGATAGTCGTGTCGGAGCTTCAGAAATACTTTGAGATTTTTAGGGTCGAGTTCAAAAACAACTGGGTCCGTGAGGCCGTGTACCGCACCAACTTTGTAACGATGGTGGTTACCGATCTAGTTTGGATCATTGTGGAAGCGAGTTTTTTTAAAGTCATTTACGCGCATACGGATAGCCTCGCTGGTTGGACACTTGAGCAGGCCTATTTTTTCCTAGGGATGTTTTTTGCGTCCGATGCACTTTTTAATACTTTCCTGGGACGTAATTTCTGGTCGTTCTCCGATCTGATCGCTCACGGTGAGCTCGATGTCGTGCTCACGAAACCGGCAAACCCTCTTTTTCTTGCACTGACCCGCTGGATGAGCCTCACGACACTCCTCAATTTTGGCCTGGGCATCGGGATCATGGCGTATTTCGGACAAAAAGCCGGGTTCGAAGGCGGCTGGGGTTGGCTTAACATCGCCTTTTGGTTGCTCATTGGCGTTGCCGCTCAGGGACTTTTACGGTTCGCGTTCTCGGTCTGGGTGTTTTGGACCGATCGGGGCTGGGCTCTCACGAGACTTTATTTTCAGTTCTTCGCGCTCGCAACTAAACCGCACACCATCTACCCATCCTGGGCGCGCTACACGATCCTGACCGCACTGCCCTTTGCGCTCATTGGGAGTGTGCCAGCCGCAGCCGTGATCCACGGGCTTGAGCCGTGGGAGTACGTCTGGTCAGGTTTGATTTTAGTCGCGTTCCTGCTCTTTAACTTATGGATGTGGAGCAAGGGGCTTAAACGCTACCAGAGCGCTTCAAGCTAGCCTTTTACCTTAGACTTCGAAAGCACAAGAGCTATCGCCTTCTCCTCGCGGATGCGGAACTCGAGGTTCGACTTCTGCTCGCGATTTTTCTCGTAGTAGTCGGAGACGTCTTTCTCTTTCATCTGCGTGTTCTGAGCGATTTTCTTGTATTCAGATTCAAAGTCCGCGGCGTCGACTTTCACGCTCTCTTTTTTGCTGATGGCCTCAAGAATAAGTCCCGCACGCACTTGATTTTCAGCTCTTTTTTGAAGACTCTCTTGCTCGGTTGCAACCGCCTGCGCGATCATTTGATCATTGAATCCTTGCTGACGCAGATTTTCGATCAGGTCACGCAAGTTGACGCGCGCTTGCGCTTGAATGAGGCTTTGAGGAACGTCAAAAGGGTTTTTCTTAATCAACTCTTCGATTAAGTCCGCTCGGAGCTTGCGCTCGGATTGCGCCTTTTTGTTGTTCTCCAGACGCTCTTGAAACTTTGCACGCATGTCTTTTAGGTCATCATAGCCTAAGGTTTTCGCTAGATCGTCGCTTACTTCGGGAAGTTTCTTTTCTTTCACTTCTTTGATCTGCACTGCGAACTCAGCCTCTTTGCTCTGGAGCGACGCCTCAGGGAAGTCGGCCGGAAAAGTCACACGGAACGTCTTCTCGCCACCTGCCGTAAGTCCAATGAGTTGATCTTCGAACCCAGGAATCAGCTGATCCGCGCCGATCTCGATGACTCGAGAGCCTTCCATATCCTTGCGTAGCTCGATTTTCCCATCAGCACCCACGATGCCGCCCTTAAATGTAAAGTCAACGTAATCGGTCTTTTTTGCGGCGCGCTCAACGGGAGTGATCTCAGCGTGCGACTCGCGCGCTTGCTCGATGAACTTCTCGAGCTCGCCTTTTTCGAGCTCTGCTTTTTCGCGCGTGAGCGAGAACCCACTATAAGACTTAAGCTCGATCTCAGGGATTACATCGACCGTCGCAGTAAAGCTCAGATCCTTGCCCTCTTCGATCCCATGATCGGCGTGAGCGTGCTCGACGCCATGTTGAGCGTTGCCCTTTGCGGTCTCAATCGTTGGCCTGCCCACTGGGCGAATCTGATGATCGCGAACTGCTTCATCAAAACTCTCGTCAACTAGGTCGTGAAACACTCGATGCTTGATGTCCTCACCGTAGTACTGCTTGACGACCGCGATCGGCACCATTCCTTTACGGAAGCCCTTCAAGTTCGCCGTGCGCTGCGCTTCTTTGAGCTTGGTTTCAAAGCGCGCGCTTACGCGAGAGGCTGGGATCGTGATCTTAAGCTTACGGAGGATGGGCGATGCGTTTTCGACTTGGACTGAGATCGGGGAGTTTTGCATAGGTCCCCGTTTCTAGAGGGGAAAACGCTGAGTGTCAATCATCGACTCGCACGTCTTGCCACAAGAGATTGGGGTACCACACACGTTCCTGCCAAAGCCCTTGGGCGGGAACGGTGACCCCGATGGCCTCGCGATCCTGAGTGCGTAAGAGCTCCGAAAAACTCAAGATTTCTCGCTTTCCGCGCCCAATCTCAATCAACGTGCCCGCAAGCGAGCGGACCATCTGCTTTAAGAACCCCTGACCCACGATTCGGAACCGGTAGAGGCGGAGATCCAGCGGGATAGCCCCCCCTCCCAGACTCAGGAGCGGCTCGACAGAGTCGCGCGCTTCCAAAATTTCGGCCTCATAGATCTTTCGTACCGAAGTCTTGTTGACTGCTTTTTTGCCCTGGAAAGCTTTAAAATCATGCTCTCCGATGAGTGCAGTCACGGATTGCTGCATTGCGCAAAGATTAAGCTCTCCCTTCACCCAATAGGCGATCGGTTGCAAGTGAGCCACATGCGTTGCGCCTGCGACAAAGTAGTAGCTGTACTGCTTTTTGATCGCATCGCGCTGCGCGTGGAACTCGGGTGGGACTTTCTGAATCGCAAGCACTCGGATATCGCCCGGGAGAGCGGTGTTAAGTCCCAGGACTAGATTGCGTGTTTTCCATTCGCGTTTTTCGAGCACGAAATGCGCGACTTGCCCCATCGAGTGCACGCCAGAGTCCGTACGTCCGCTCCCAATCCAGTTGGTCTGCTCGCCTGTCACTTGACGAGCGGCACGCTCCAAAGTCTCCTGGATACTTGGAAGCCCTTGTTTCTCAGGAGTGCTTTGTTTCTGCCAACCTCGGTACTGAGTGCCGACGTAAGAGATGAGGGCCGCGTATTTCAAGCTAATACTCGAAAGTCATTCCGACTAAAACACCCTGAGTGTCGAATCGCACGTTCCCCCCGAGGCTTGTCCGTTTGATGTAGTCGATCGAGAGGTAAGAGTGTTTGATATCGAAAGAGTCATAGAGATCAAAAGCGGCTCCCTCGTCCATCCAGTCAAGTAAGATCGCAACTCCGAGATTGATGTTCATCACTCGGCTGAACCCACGGTTTCCCGACTGCGAGTCACTCCGCATCTCAGCCCACGGCACGCCACCAAAACCCATCACTCCGTAGGGTCGCAAGTACTTCAAAAGATGAAATCGATACGAGAGTCCCGCGGTGATCGGTACAGAAATAAAACTAAACTGCGTGCGCGATGTCTCCCCGAACGAGCCGCTTCCGATTGCCGAGGGCTTGGTCAAACTCGATTTAAACTTTCCGAAACCACGCGCAACTTTGGCCCCCACAGAAGTAAAAATCCCGACATTGCCTAAAATCTCACTGCGAAAAGGCTGAAACTCGTAAAAAAACTCAAATGCAGGGATTGAGCTTGATCCGTAGATCTCTTGGTAAGTTCGGCGCTGAAAGTCTGGACTCGCCATCACACTTTCGTTGACTGAGGCGCCAACGCGGAAACCTGCGGCGCCTGTGATCTTGCCTTCGCGACGACTCTTGAGCTTGGAGTTGCCGTCTAAAACCGCCTGGATAGCTCCTCCCTGAGACTGGCTCGGACCCAGACGTGTGCGCTCAAACTCCAGATACTCTTTAGAGCTGTTTTGATCCTCTTTACGTAAGCCATCCTGCAACCGCTCAATATAGCGATCATCACTCTCTGTGATCACACCTTTCTTTTTGCGTATTTCTTCAATCAGAGAGCTCTCCTGCTCCTGAGGAGAAAGTCCTTTCTTGAGTCGCTCGATATAAGGAGCATGATCCTCAGCCATCGCAAGAGAGACAAAGACAAGAGAGACAAAGAGAAGTGAGGCAAAAACTTTAACTACAGCCACGCTCTCCTCCGCAGTCCCCACGCGATCAAAGCGCCCATCACTACAACGCTCAGAAACAAAACCCAGTGCACTGCAATCCACGCCACTGCAAGGACAGGCGCAAGAAGCGCAAGTACCGGCACTCGAAACAAGGGATGCTGAAGAAGCCATTGAGCAGCACTAGGAGACCAAGCGTAATAGGCGCGAATCAATCGCTCTCCCCCCGGAACGCGCACGAGGACCTTATCGCGAAACTGCCGTAAAAGTTGTACCGGGGGTCCGTCCGTATCGCCAAACGCAGCAGAGGCGATGAAACAATCACTTTTAGCCAAAAAGCCTTGGATTTGAGTTGTGCGGATTGGGGTGATGTTCTGTGAGCAGCCCGTAGCAGCGTAGCCTTGAACGATCCCTGCTAAGTCAAAAACTGAGAATCTCCCGGCATAGTCAATATCGTTTTCGAAACCAGAAACCCCGCGAAGCGAGGAGTCCGCAGGGAGGCGTGCAACGATTTGATTTTGAGTGGCATAAGTAGTGGCGCTGACATCCACGGAGCCACTGCTTGATTTTCGCGCAAGAAAGAGTAGTCCCGCCACAGGAGCTCCGCCTGAAGCTTTTTGAGCTGTCAGATCCTTCAAGGCGACCGAGATCTCGGAGTCTCCCGGAAAATATACGTCCGTCAGTGAGCACGTACTGGCTCCAGATGATACAAACGCCGGTGGCTCTCGCACAATCTTAAGCGTGAAGTCGGAGCTCTCTTTCATCTCGGAGAGTACGGGGTCTGCGCTGGTACTTTGAACGACGTTGATCCCAACTCGGAGCGAAAACTCAACCGCAGAGCTCGCCGTAGGCGAGCTCACCGTCGCACCTGTGCACTGGGAAAAACTCGAGCTATAAGGGCCAAGCTCAACATATCTACAAAGATCTTTGAGATAAAACCCAATCCGCAACGTCGTACTCGTCGCAGTGATCGCACCTGTAAAATACGTGATGCCACTTGCATTGGACTGACCTGTGCACTTTGTTCCGAGTACACAGACATCCGGTATGGCTTGCGCTCGAGTGGATCCCTCGTTCACTGAGCTTGCCGCTGCGATCGGGGCCAACTTGTACTCTGAGGTGGTCTCACTATTCTTTACAAACAGCGACACCACTAAGTACTGACCAGCACTGAGGCTATATGAGGCTGCTGTCTTTACGTCCAGAGTGATCATCTCATCTGTGAGACCGTCTGCAGCCTCTTTGCTGAGATCAAAAAACCGATACCCTGCTGCGGTATCCATGAACGCAGGCGCTGTCGGACCTGCCGCAGTATCTCCAGCCACCCACAGCACGGATGAGGAGATCGTGTAAGGACTTGGTCCTGTTAGCGTCAGCGCCTGAGCCGCTGGCGTTAGCGCGAAAAAACTAAAGCCGATCGTTCGAGCGCAAAAGCTCAGCGATTTGAATCGCATTGGTCGCCGCTCCTTTTCGAAGATTATCTGAAATGCACCAAAACTGAAGTCCTTGAGGATGCGAAGGATCTCGACGCAAACGACCAACATGAACCGGGTCACGCTGGGATGCAACTAAGTTGGTCGGGAGCTCATCTGAGCCCATGTAATGAACACCAGGGAAGCTCGCCAGCGCTGAAGCGACGTCTTCGAGAGCAAAGCTCTTTTCAGTCTCAACGTTGACGACCGCGCCATGCCCCCGCTCAGTCGGCACTCGCACGGAAGTCACTGTCATCCGCAGCGCGGGGAGTGCGAGGATTTTTCGAGACTCATCGATGATTTTTTTTTCTTCACTCGTAAATCCATCGGGAAGAAATCGGCCAATCTGCGGAATACAATTAAACGGGATCGGCTGTGAGAACGCACGATGCGCTGGAGCCTTGCCCTCAAGGAGATTTTGCGTCTCTTGCCTGAGCTCGGTGAGAGCCGCTTGCCCTGCTCCACTCACACTCTGATAGGTTGAAGCAACGACGCGCGAGAGTCCCCACCGACGCTCAATGGCTTTAAGTGGCAGTAGCATGCCGACAGCTGCGCAATTTGGACCTGCATAAAGTCTCGACTGAGACTCAAGCGCCTGGGCTCCATTAATTTCAGGTACGACAAGCGGGACCTCAGGGTTCATTCGAAAAGCACCCGAGTTGTCGATCACCGTGAGTCCAGCACTTAAGGCCTCAGGCACCCACTGCCTTGAGATTTCGTCGGATGCGTCCAAAAAAACGAGATCAACTCCCAAAAAACATCCCGGCTCCAAAACCTGAGAGACGTATGACTTGCCATCAAAAACAATCTCTCGTCCCATGGATCTTGGGCTCGCAAAAAGTCGAATCGCTCTAACCGGAAAATCCCGCTCCTCCATTAGCCGGAGCAGTTCGACACCGACGGCCCCAGTGGCGCCGACGATCGCGACGTTCATGCCTGACTCTCCGTGGAAGGCCCTGGTTTCGAGGGCGCTTTCCCACGTGCAAAGATCCACAAGTTCCAAACCAGCGTGAAAGTGATGTAAGCTGCAACAACTAAAAACAAGTTGATCGAAGGCTTTAAAGCAATCAGCACGAGAGCTAAAACACCAATCATCAAGTATCCAAATGAAGCACGCGAGCGCCAGTTGATCTCTTTGAACGAAGGGAAGGGAATCAAACTCACCATGAGTGCCGAGTTTGCGAGCAACATCCCAAGCGCAACAAAACGAGTGGAAAGATCTGATGCCTCTCCCGGAAATCCCGTCTCGTACTGAAAAATCATAAACGTCGCAAGCGAGCCTGCGGCAACCGGAGAGGGCATTCCTTGGAAATGCTTTTTAGGTTTTTCAGCAAAACTCGAGACATTAAAGCGTGCAAGCCTCAGCGCCGCGCAGGCTACAAACAAGAATCCTGCAAGCCACCCAAAGCGCCCCATCGGTTCGAGCACCCAAAGATACAAAATCACTCCCGGCGCGAGACCAAATGAAGTCAAATCCGAGAGCGAATCATACTCGACCCCGAAGTTACTCGTCGCTCGAGCAAGTCTTGCGATGCGTCCATCAAGCGCATCAAAAACCGTAGCGGCAATCAACGTCCACGCTGCAAGCTCAAACTGACCTTGCGTCGCAAGGATGATGGCGTAGAACCCACAAAACAGATTCGCAGTCGTCACGAGATTGGGAAGGATGTATATTTTTCGCATGGCGTCGACTTCGCTTTGCGAGGGTATCAATGGCGCGCGCCTAAATCAATCACTCATGCCGAGCCTGCACGCCGTGGTGCAGACGGAAGGAGACCGGCTTTAAGCTTTCGCTCAGCGTCTGACTCGCGCAGATAGCGTGGATAGATTTGAGAGCCCTGCGCCATCACACCCGCCTGAACAGCCTCCCAAGCCAACTCTGCAACCGCTCGCCCTTGAAGCGTCTGGGCGAAAAAGGGCTTCTGCTCACGAGAACGCGGGAGCTTTTTCCAGAACTCAGGATACAGCAATCGCCCCTCCCCCACGACCATCCAACTCCATTTAGGGCCCAAGACTTTGAGGCGTTTTTGAATCGACTTCGTCAGATCCTCTGCGGAGCTATGGGTTTCTTCTACTCCTCGTTTCCAGATCCCCGGGAGATCTCCCTCGGCTTTACAGACACAATCCTTCACAGAGGTCGGCACACCGACGAGCGAGAACAGCTCGCCCTTACACGCATCGGTCGCAGCAATCAGAAGTGTTTTTTGATCCATCTGAGCTAGCGCCTGAGCGTGCGGCCGTGCAAGTGCAGCAAGACTTGAGATCCCGACGAGAGGTTTTTTCAGCAGCTCTGCCAAAGTGCGCGCAGTGGAGACCCCAATCCGTAAACCCGTAAAACTCCCAGGTCCCACCCCCACAGCAAGCACATCCACATCCTCCAGTGTCCAGCGGCAAGCCTCAAGCACTTGGTGCACACCCCAGAGCAGCCTCTCTGAGTGCGTCGCCTCAATGCCCAGTGACCACTCACTTACGATCTTCGGAGGAGTACCTGCAGAGGACTCAAGCGCTGCAATCGCACCGGTTTTGGATGATGTATCCCAAGCCAGAAGCTTCATGTGTCAGTTAAAAATCGGTAATCGAGTTAAGTCGTTCTTAAACACAAAAACCATCAGCAGTAAAATCAACGACAACCCCACTTGCTGTAAGATCTCCGTCTGCCTCAACGACAACGGACGGCCTCGAATCGCCTCCACACCCAAAAGCAAAATATGACCACCATCGAGGACAGGAATGGGCAGAATATTCAAAATCCCCAATCCCACTGACAAAATCGCCATCGTATTTAAGAACACAATCAGCCCCCGCTCAAGCGACTCTCCAGCGATTTTTCCGATCAAGATAGGACCTCCCAGCGTCTTTGCGGAGACCTGTCCTGTGATCATTTTTCCAATCGAGACTAAATTTTTCCAGACAAAATCCAGCATACGATAGGTCGCCTTGTAGGCGAGAGTCAGCGGATTCCAAACATGCTCAATGATTGTCTCGGCCTCGCCCGTCACTAAGCCAGGAGCGATACCAATCGTGTAAGTCACCACCTTGTTAAGAAGCGGATCGCGCTCTTTGGTCTCGGTCGGCTGGATCGTCGCTGAGCGAAGTGCTCCGGATCGATCCCAAGCGACTGTCACTTTACCCCCCTGAGACTTTGCAAACTCTTGAATCGAGTCACGCAGGCCAAAAAAGCTCAAAATCTCTCGTTCATTGACGGATACAATTCGATCCCCGGGGAGGAGTCCTGCTTTCTCCGCTGGCGAGTCTTTCAAAACCGTCTCAACAAAAAGCTCAGAGGATCTAATCCCCAAAGCATCCAAGAGCGGGACAGAGCGCCCTTTTGGATAGGGCAAATCAAACACCCGTGTCTCCCCTTTGGGACTCGACATCTCCAGTCGGACTGAATGATTAGGTGTGAGCTCTGCAAAGATCGCAAGCAACTCCTCCCAGCTCTTCACTGCAGTTCCATTGATCGAGACCACAGTCATCCCGGTCTTTAGACCAGCCTGCGCTGCGATACTCTTTGGATCGCTGATCCCGATACGTGCGCTTCTTGGAAACGGGAGGATCCCATCGATTCGACCCAACTTCTTGGGCTCACCATAGATGGAGTATCCATCCTCTGCTTTCGGAGTTGCGAGCAGCGCCATGCGTTCTGCTCCACGCTCGATCTGGAGATTGACCGACTTCTCGGGGTGCTCCGCAATTTGGGTGATCAGCTCTTCAAATTTTTTGACTTCAACTCCCCCCACCGCGGAGATCCGATCTCCAGTGCGCAAACCGATTTTTGCGGCCTCTGATCCCTCGACCACTCGTGAGATCCGGTTGGAGACTTGCGGCTCCCCCAAAACCAAAATCGTCGCAAAGATGAAAATTGCAAAAATAAAATTTGCGAACGCTCCGCCAAAATAAATCCAAAAACGTTTCCCCGGGCTCTTTGCCCCCAAGCTGCGCTCACGCTCCTCGGGAGGTAGAGGTTGCTCCGGATCCTCTCCTAAGAGTTTGACATAACCTCCCAGCGGGATCGCCGCGAGTCTGAACTCAGTCTCGCCAAATCGTTTGGCCCAAAGCTTAGGGCCAAAACCCACCGAGAAAACCTCAGCCTTCACTCCGAAAAGACGTGCAAAGAGGAAATGCCCAAGCTCATGAATGATGACGAGCGGCCCAAGCAAAATCAAAAACCCGACAACGTAAGACATAGCCCCTCTTCCGTAAAAGTGAGCGCCCCAACTACAGCGAAGCGCGCAGGCATGCGTACATGACAGGGAGACTAAAAATTACCCCATCAAATCGATCTAAAAATCCTCCATGCCCAGGGAGGATCTTACCCGAGTCTTTCTTGTCGAACGACCGTTTTAAGAAGCTCTCGCACAGATCGCCCACCTGAGAGACAAGCGCTACCGACAAAGACGCGGCGAGCCAGATGCCAAAAGTCTCCGAAGGAAGCATCATCTTCCAAAAAATCCCGGTCACAACGAGGGCCGTCAAAACTCCGCCCACTAAGCCCTCAAGTGTCTTTTTAGGGCTGATGAGTGGATAAAGTTTACGACGTCCAAACGTGCGTCCCGCAAAGTAGGCTCCCGTGTCTGCAGACCAAACGGTCAAGAAAAACAAAATCGTCCACTCAAGCCCCAAGGGCTCAATCGTACGAATCATCGGCAGAAAGAGTGGGAGATAAACCAAGTAGATCAGTCCAAACACTGCGAACATCAGCTCGTGCATGTGAGCACTCAGCTCAACCTCAGGATGTCGACGCGCTGAAAAAAGAAAAAATCCAAACACAAAAATGAAAACTGCGATCAAAAAATCAAATCGGCTCTCAGGCCAGATTGCTGACATCAAGCACACGAGCACCGAAACAAAGAGCAGAAGAAATCTCTTTTGCTCCTTATCAGACAGACGAAACGTCATCCCGACAAACTCGATCATGCCGCCTAACGAGAGAAGCGTTGCAACCCCGACCGCACCCCAAGGCCCACCCCAAATTAAAACGGACAAAAACGCCGCGACTCCAAACAGGGCGGTCAAAATGCGCAGCGTGAGTTCAGAGGGTTGAGAGCGCGAGTGAGTCTGACTCATGAAAGCAAAGGCGCCTCCGTCAAGCGCGACCCCACTTGACCAAATCGTCGCTCACGAATCGCATACTCCTCGACCGCTTGGCGGAGATGCTCGGGCATAAAATCAGGCCAACACACCTCTTGGAAGCTGTACTCGGCATAGGCACTCTGCCAGAGGAGGAAGTTACTCACCCGACGCTCACCACTGGTACGAATAACGAGATCCACGGCTGCGAGCTTACCTAAGTCTTTTGTCCACAAATACTGCCAAAGCAGATCTTCGCTCATCTCTGCAGGCTTACGCAGCCCCTGAACACAGTCTTCGGCAAACAGACGCGCAGCGCGCGCAAGCTCTGCGCGCGAGCCGTAAGAGATTGCGACATTCAACTGTAACCCTGTGTTACCTCGAGTCAGCTCGAGCACTGGATCCATACTCGCTCGTACTTCTGGGTCCAAGCGATCCAGCTCCCCAAAAATCCGAAGTCGAACGTTCTCGCGATGAAGCTCCTCGCCCTCCTTGCGGAGGTATTTGACGAACAAGCTCCACAACGTTTTCACCTCAGCCGAGGGACGTGCCCAGTTCTCGGTAGAAAACGCAAAAAGCGTCAGCGCTTTCACCCCTAGACGCTCAGATTCACGCACGATCGGCTTCACTCGCGTGGCTCCTCGTACGTGACCGTACGCGCGTGGATGCCCTAAACGCTGAGCCCAGCGCCCATTACCATCCATGATGATTGCGACATGCTGAGGGGCTGCCAGTCCATCCATAACTAAACGGTCAAAACCTCTTTTTCTTTGGAGGCAACGACTTTATCGATTTCAGCAATCTTATCGTCTGTCTTTTTTTGAACTTGTTCTGTGAGCTTTTTGGCTTCGTCCTCAGAGATCGACTTCCCTTTTTCGAGCTTTTTAACTTCTTCGTTCGCATCACGGCGGAGATTGCGAACGGCAACCTTCGCGTCTTCGCCCATTTTCTTCACGGTCTTGACCATCTCCTTGCGTCGCTCTTCAGTGGGAGCTGGCACAGGAATCCGCACCACTTTGCCATCGTTTTGAGGCGTGATGCCGATATTGGCCGCCAAAATCGCCTTTTCAATCACCGCAAGCATATTGGCCTCCCAGGGAACGATCTGCACAGTACGTGCATCCGGAGTGGTGATGTTGGCAACCTGGCTTAAAGGCACGTTTGAGCCATAGTAGTCGACGTGCACTGAATCCACGAGCGCAGCAGAGGCGCGCCCTGTGCGAAGCTTCACAAGCTCTTTCTGAAGAGCTTGTACGGACTGATCCATTTTTTTACCGAGTTGATCGACGAGTTCTTTGGACATGATGATCTCCTTAGTTGAGAAGGTCTAACGCACGAGCGTTCCGACCTTTTGTCCTTTCAGTAGTTTCTTTAATGCGCCCTTCTCACCCATATTAAACACGATGATCGGAAGCTGGTTATCCATGCACAGCGAGATTGCGGTCGAATCCATGACCTGAAGCCC
>JBILEK010000016.1:0-39444 GCA_044352155.1 Bdellovibrionia bacterium | reverse complement strand
GAGTTCGGCAAATTTCTTGGCGCGAGGATTCTTGGCGGGATCGGAATCGTAAATCCCATCCACTTTTGTTGCCTTAAGCACGACCTGACACCCGACTTCCATCGCACGCAAAGCGGCGGTGGTGTCCGTTGTGAAATACGGATTTCCAGTCCCTGCGCCAAAAATCACGACGCGATCTTTCTCTAAGTGTCGCACTGCTTTGCGACGGATGTAGGGCTCGGCAAGCTCTCGCATCTCGATTGCAGACTGGACGCGAGTCGAAACTCCCAGATGCTCTAACGCGTCTTGGAGAGCCAGGCAGTTGAGTACTGTCGCAAGCATCCCCATGTAGTCTGCCGACGCACGGTCCATCCCCTTGGTCGCTCCCTTGATGCCACGGAAAATATTTCCTCCGCCGATCACGACTGCGACCTCAAAGCCCTCTCGACTGACTGCCGCAATCTCTTTTGCAATCGAGTTGAGGACGTCGGTGTCGATTCCGTAACCGGACTCGCCAGCCAACGCCTCACCCGAGAGCTTCAAAAGGATTCGCTTGTACTTAGGTTTCATTGGCCTTCAGGAGTAGGGCTCGCGACACCTTCGCCAAGAACAAAGCGAGCAAATCGGCGGATCGTGATGTTTTCACCAATCGTTGCAATCGTCTCTTTGAGGTACTGATCAATCGTCTTGGTCGTGTCTTTCACGTAGGTCTGCTTAAGCAAGCAAGCCTCTTCGAAAAACTTATTGATCTTCCCTTCAGCGATTTTCTCCAGAACGGCTTGAGGTTTCTTCTGATCTGCCATCTGGGCCATGACAATCTCTTTTTCCTTCTGAATGACTGTAGAAGGCACTTCCTCGACCGTCACATACTGGGGATTGGCTGCAGCGATGTGCATTGCCACATCACGAACGAAGTCCTTAAACTTGTCCGTACGGGCAACAAAATCCGTCTCGCAGTTCACTTCCAAAAGAACGCCCACACGACCCTCGCCGTGAATGTAGGAGCTTACGGCTCCCTCTTTTGTCGCACGACCTGCTTTTTTAGCTGCGTTTGCGATCCCCTTCTTGCGCAACCACTCTACAGCTTTCTCGAAGTCGCCATTCACTTCGCCGAGAGCTTTTTTGCAATCCATCATTCCTGCGCCCGTTTTTTCGCGCAGGTCTCGCACCATTTCTGCAGTGATATTCATCGGAGTTGAGCCTCTTTAAAATATGATTTAAAAATATGATTTAAAACTTATTGGACTGTAGGGGTGCCGGCCGTGTCGGTGGACTCTTCCTCCACCATTTTCTCGATGTCGGCTTCGTCGATCCCCTTCAGATCGATGTCGCCTTCAAAGCGAGAGACCTTCTTCTCGGTTGAGCCATCATCTTCATCAGTCTGCTTACCTTCGGCGCGCAGCTTCTCTTGAAAGGTCTTGTAGCCTTCCATGCAGCTATCGGCGATCAAGCGCGCAAACAATGTGACGCTTCGAATTGCGTCATCGTTGCCCGGAATCACGAAGTCGATTCCAGTCGGGTCGCAGTTTGTGTCGACGACAGCGACCGTCGGGATCCCGAGCTTCTTTGCTTCTTTTACAGCGATATGCTCCTTCATCGTATCAATAATAAAGAGCGCTCCAGGGAGCTTTTTCATCTCAGCAATCCCGCCGAGTGACTTGCGGAGCTTTTCCATCTCGCGGTCGTAGCGGGCTTGTTCTTTTTTCGGCGTCATCGCCCACTCGGAGGATGCTTTGAGTGCCTCAAGTTTCTTCAAACGATCGATCGAAGCTCGGATCGTTTGGTAGTTCGTGAGCATTCCACCGAGCCAGCGATTCGTGACGTAAGCCATATTGGAGCGCTTGGCTTCGTTCTCAACCACTTCTTTGGCTTGTTTCTTTGTGCCGACGAAAAGAACTTTCTTTCCATCTGCGGTGACCTTCGAAATGAACTCACAAGCCTTGCGAGTGGAGTCGACCGTCTTTTGAAGGTCAATAATGTAGATCCCGTTTCGCGCGCCGAAAACATACGGCTTCATGCGAGGGTTCCAGTGAGTCGTCTGATGTCCAAAGTGGACGCCAGCTGCGAGTAGTTCTTTCATCGTTACGGTAGGCATTTGTTTTTCCTTCGAGCGGAAAGATGCTTTCGAAGAAATGCGCTGAAGAACTCAGGCATGTCAGAAGGGCACTTCCCGCGGTTTATTCCTCCACCCTCCCGCCCGGGAAACAACTCCCGGGAACCACGGTAGCGAGGGTGTGCGTGATGGCTTGCGTTGTATCGGTGCACCCCCCTGGGAGGCAAGCTCAATCGCGATCCTTGACCCAACGGATGGCACACGACAAACTGGGAAACCGCATGCGCACTTTTTGGTTCTTTCTCATCTTTACACTCGCGGGGCCGCCCGTCTTGCGCGCTGAGTCAGTTGTTTCGGACAAAATTCCAGGACTTCAGCCCCAGAGCAAGCAACTGCTCGAAAAGATTCTTAATGAGCACGAGAAGGCCACCGGCGAGCGCATCCAAATCCGACTCGCAGAGTCTGAGGGCGAGATCGCTCCCCCTGAACAAAACGAGGCTGCCGGGGCATGGGTTCTTTGGATCCATCCACAGAAACAAACCCTTAAAATTCAGTCCGACGTCTCTGCTGCCTCCATTTTAAGTGATGACGCAAAACGTCAGATTGCAACAGAGGTTTTCTCTAGTACCTTGCGGGCGCGCGGAATGGATGCTGCGATCCGACTTTCGGTGCAAGGACTACTCGAGCGACTGCGCTCCCCGCTTGCGACCTCCGGAAGGCTTCAGGACCTCACCCTCGTTCAGCCGGGTGAAGGGCCAAGTCTCGGTATCGAGCCCGTTCAGGTCCCGCTTGGGATTAGCCTACTCGCACTTGCGCTCGCGTGGGTGACTTTGTTTTTCTTAGCACGAGTGCTGTTCTCGACTGAAATCGAACTCTCGATTGAAGGTGTGCGCTCTTTACCTCCGCTGCGACTGTTTTTTGAAGAGATGCGCGCCGTCGCCCAAGAGCGAAAACTTGACACCACACAAGACTTCGGGGGGATCGATGGAGCAGCGTGAACTCTCCAAACTCCGACACGCTCTGATCGAGTCGATGACCGAAACGACAGGAGAGATTCGAGTCCACCTCTCCTCACGCTGGGGCGAGCGTCACCCTCTCCGACGTGCTCGACGTCTTTTTGTTCGAAGCGCGCTTCATCAAGCGCCACAAAAAAACTCAGTGCTCCTGTACTTCAATCGACGCAGCCGTCGGTTTGCTCTCGTTTGGGGCGAGGGACTGGAGGCAAGAACGGGCAAAGCCTACTGGCAGGAGCTCGCTATTTTATTTCAAGAAGATCTGCGCGGAACTCACTTTGAAAACGCTTTGAGCATCACTGTACGCACTCTTGGAATCACCTTGAAAAAACACTTCCCAGCTCCAAGACCTTAAAGATGAAGCTCCTTTTTATGTGTCCATCAAACAGCGCCTTAAGCCAACTCGCCGAAGGGCTCGCTCGGCAGCTGCTCGGATCCGCTCACGACGTGCGCAGCGCCGGAAAAAAGGCAAGCCATGTCAGTCTTCTTGCTGTTCGCGCGATGCGAGAGCTCGGAGTCTCACTTGAAACTCATGTTTCAAAAGATCTCTCACAGATATCTCCAAAATTTTTAGCCGAAGTCGATTACGTCATCAGCCTTGGCGAGGAGGACCTCGCCCCCGAGTCGATTCCTGCGCCGAGGCGCTACCACTGGCCCATGCTCGATCCTGCACAAGGACGCAGCTCCGTGGAGGAGCAGCTCCAACGCTTCCGTCACACACGCGACCTGTTGTCGAGTCGACTCGAGGAGTTCGCAATCGACCTGAAAGCCAAGCAGTCTAAAAATTAATTCCAACGCGAAAGACGTTGGCAAACACTGAGGTTGGAGCGTTTTCCACCGTCGTGTTGGAGAACTTATAGAAGTCGCCCGGGAAATACAGACCCATATCCCAGTCTAGACGAAAGTTGTCGTCCCACTGAAACGAAGTTCCGAAGTCCATTTCCCAACCGAGCCCTTTTTTCTGCGGCGAAGCTCCCGCAGTGTATGCACGATTCTGACGATCCCAGGCGTTAAAGAAAAATGCCGTGCTCGCGTCCGCGACTTCTTGCGCGCTCGCGAAGAGCCAGTTCGTACGAAACGACCACTTCCCTGTTCGGTACTGAGCGCCGAAATTCACGTACTGCGCATTGAACACGGGGTGATCAAACGGAGACTGGAGACTTTGGGCACCGTTCAGTGGATTATTCTGTGTCGTGAGGCGTCCGATGTTGCGGAGCTGATAGTTAAACATGATCAATCCGAGACGATAGTTTGGGTTGAAGTAAAACCCCTTAAACTGATCCGGAGTCGCAGTTGTGCTATTGGACTGACCAGGTGCTCGTCCTGCCTTTACGAAAGCGTCAAAGCTATCGGAGAACTTGTACCGAGTCTCCAGCGCCACAGCGAGCGTACTGTAACGGACTGGTCCAATGTTTCCGTTTGCAATCGGCATCTCACCTGCGATCGAAAGTCTCCCAATCTTTTTGGAGCCGTAGATATCCCAAATCCCGTAATTCGCTCCCGTGGCTGCATCTTGAAGTCCGAGATAACCTGCGGCTGATTGATTTGAGCCAAGAAGCCGGCGCAAAAAATTCACTCCAAGCTCCATGTCGTCTTCAAGATTTTCGTACTTCAGAAGCAGCGAATACTCCGAGACGTATCCGCCTCCCAACGTTGAAGACGTACAAACGCCACCGGCTGCACATCCCCCTCCTAAAGAGTCTCCTTGGGAGTACTTGAGGAACCCCGGCGAGAGCGTGAAGGACCCAAACTTCGAAACCAACCGCAACCCATCGGCAGTAGTGTTGTAGCGATCCGAAAAATTTTCGCCCTGATTCCAAACCAGGCCCAAGCCCCAGTTCAGGGGCATCCTTCCAGCCTGAACAGTCCCGAAGTCCGTCAGCATCTCCGCCCAAAAACGCTGAGCAGTAACGCTCGATCCGCGAGAAGAGTTCGAGTACCAGTAGCGCTGATCTTTCGGGTAGGGCGCGGCGTTACCTGCAATGCCGTATATTGGATCGTTAAACCAAATCTCAGACTTGATGGAGACGTTGTCGTTCACAATGACGTTGGGACGAAGCTTCATGAACAGAGTCTGAAAGTACGCATTCTTCTCGCCACCACCGGGAACGTAGTAGCCGTTGCCCGCAGCTTGGGTCGCGCTATTGCCTTGGTTAGCCTCTCCTCCTGAGTAGCCATAGAGCCAGTGCGTCTCCGTACGGAACTGACCGCTCCAATCGAGATCGAGTGCGCGGGCTTGTGCTGCGGAGAGTAGAGTGACAATGGCAAACGAGCTCAGGCGAACAAACAAGTTCATGATTTTTCGGTCTCCCGTGAGAATTCAACGACTTATGTTATTGTCGTTCTAGTGACCCCCTCCGGGTGAGTCAAGGTCTTTCCCTGTGGAGCGCAAATGCCGACCTCTCGTTTTCCGCTGAGCTTTTTTTCGAGTCGTTCTCGTCGATTCGCTCGAGTTGTACGCACCGCATTGAAGCTCGGACTCATCGCAACAATCCCTCTCTCGATCGCGTATGGGGTCTATCTCTCCTTACTCTTTCGACAGCTGCAAACTGCGTTCGCAAACGCATCTGAGTTTGTTCCGACTCGAATCTATTCGGATGTGACGCGAATCGCGCCTGCCCAACCTAAACGCTACATCGAAAGCCGACTCCGGAGTTTGGGATATGCGCAAAAGATCGAGGGAAGAGTTTTCAGCTTTCAACTCCGTGACATTCGCTACCCCGACACTCTCGTCCCTGAAGGGCATTTAAGTCCAAGCCTCAACGGCCAACGCGTCACGCTCGAATTTGACACCGAACGCGAGGACGCAGTCTTACAATCGATCGCAACCGAATCCCAAGAGCTCTCCGAGCTTTACTTGGAGCCCGAACTCGTTGCCACTCTCGCGCGCGCAGGCGAGGGTAAGATCCGAGAGCTCCTTCAGTTCCAAGAAATCCCTGCGATCGTATGGAAGTCCATCATCGCGATCGAAGATCAACACTTCATGGAGCACTCTGGAATTGATCCGCGCGGGTTGATGCGCGCATTTTGGGTGAACCTGAAAACCTTTTCGCTCGCGCAAGGCGGGAGCACGCTCTCACTCCAGCTTGTTAAAAATCTCATGCAACGCCGGGGGAAAAGTCTGATCAAAAAATTTTCAGAACTCTTTCTCGTGCTCCTCATGGAGATGAAATACGACAAAGACCAGATCCTCGCGCGCTATCTGAACGAAGTCTATCTTGGGCAAGTGGGAAACCTTGAGATCCATGGAGTTGCCGAAGGTGCGAAGCACTTTTTTGGAAAGTCCCTAGCCGAGCTCCATCTTGGCGAGGTCGCAGTGCTTGCAGGACTGATCCGCGGCCCAGCCTACTACTCACCTTATCGAAATCCTGAACGCATTCTTGCGCGAAAGAAACTTGTCCTTCAAAAAATGGTCGAAACGGGACTCGTCGCAGAAGAGGAGGCACAAAGAGCTCAATCCCTTCCTCTTCGATTTGCGCCCGCCGTTCAGGCTACAAATCGAGCTCCTTATTTCAGTGATTACGTCAAAGCAGAGCTCATCGAGTTTCTGAAAGTAAAGATTCCCGAAGGAGAGCTCGCCGAAGCAGGGCTTCGCGTCTACACGACGCTCGATCCCTACCTCAACGACATCTCTCAACGAGCCGTCTCGTCGGGAGTGCTCAAAATAGAGGAGCGCTTCAACTCTAAAAAAGATCCCGCTCTCCCTACCCTTGAGGGCGCTTTTGCTGCCGTTGATCATCGCACGGGATACTTACGTGCTCTCATCGGAGGGAGAAGTTACGATCGCTCCACTTTCAATCGAATTTTGAACATGAAAAGACAGGTCGGCTCGACCTTTAAGCCGATCGTCTATCTAGCCGCATTAGAGAAGCAGAGAGATTCACGCGGCATCCCCTATACTGGCGCCTATCCTATGGAAGATGCTCCATGGAAGCTGATCTTTGACCGTGGCAAACAAACTTGGGAGCCGCGAAATTATGAAAAAGATTTCATGGGATGGATTTCTTTTCGTACGGCACTTGCTCATTCAGTCAACACGATCGCTGCGCGGCTTGGAGTTGAAGTGGGACTCAGCTCCGTTATCGCGCTTGCAAATAGACTCGGCATTGAGTCCGAGATGCCTTCCGTACCCTCACTATCGCTTGGAGTCACCGAACTCTCGCCCGTCGAGCTCGTGCGCGTCTACTCGACGATTGCAAATCGTGGGGTCGCCGATGAAGTCACAGTGATCCGTGCGATCACCGAGGAGGATGGGACTGCACTTGCCCGATTTGTCTACCATCCCAAAGAAGTGATCGAGCCAGCGCTCGCTGATCTTCTCACTGATCTCCTTCGTGAAGTGATGACAGAGGGGACCGGAAAGAGTGCCGCAGCAATGGGGTTCACCGCTCCATCCGCTGGCAAGACAGGAACGACGAGCAACTATCGGGACGCTTGGTTTGCAGGCTACACTCCAACGCTCACTGCAGTTTCTTGGGTAGGAGTGGATTCGGGCGGCGCTTCAGATAAAGGCAAAAACAAAATCCAGCTCACCGGTGCGGGCTCAGCGCTCCCGATCTGGGTGGAAGTCATGAAAGCGTATGCAGAAATCTCCCCACCCGAGAGCTTTCCATGGTCTGAAGATCTGAAAGACGTTCGCATGGATCGGTTTACAGGTCAGGCTGCCACAGCCGATTGTCCGAGCTCGCAAGTGCTCATCGAAAAGCTTCCCAAGCGCTTCGTGCCTACAGACTTCAGCTGCGAAGTGCTTTGGCCAAAGAGCACGCCTGTCAGTCGTATCGAGGACTGACGTTAAAAAGTAATTAATTTCAAATATTTAGTCACGGATTAAGCCCCCCAACCTGCCGAGCCGCTCCCCTCCTGGAGTGGGTTGTTTTTTATGTGGACGCAATACGACACCATTTGATAATAATGGTCAACTTTAATGCGGCGCACATCAATATGAAGAACTGGTTAAGCAACCTAAAAAATCTCAAAAAACACCTCGGCTTGATCGGAAGCGCGATCGCTCTGACCTATGTTCTGATTCAACTTCCTTTCAGCACCCTTGAAGCCAATCTCTATGACTTCCGGATGACTCAAGGAGTGCAGCCTGCGGTGAACCGCGATATCGTCCTCATCACACTTGATGATGCTACGACACGAGGCCTGAGCGACTTTGCCCCTCTTCCCTTAGATGTTCACGCAAGGCTTCTTGAGAACCTTGAACTGCTCAATCCCCGAGCCGTTGGCTATCTCGTCAACATGAACGATGTGAGTCAAGTGAACCCCGAGCTCTTTGAAAAAGAGTGGGGCCTCCGCTTCGTAGATGCTGCAAACCGAATGAGTGCGCGAGGCATCCCATTTCTCATGGGCACACCGTTTGACGTCAATGGCGAGATCCTTCCCCCTTATCCTCTGAGCTCGCTTCCCCACGCGATCGCGGTAATCCACAAGGATGGAAACTTTTTTGCTGAAGACCGAGTGACCCGGCGCGCTTTGCTCTATCTTTATGACAAACCCACGTTTCACGTTCAGATGGCACAAGCATCCGGACTGATTCCGGAAGGTTTTCGACCCAAAGGCACCTACGGCTTTGAGGACGTGGAGATGGAGTATTTTTTCTTCCGCTACGCGGGATCTCCAGGATCAAAAAACACTTACACTCAGCTCTCTTTTCTCGACATTCTGGAAGGAAAAGTTGCGCCGGGCGCCCTTGCCGGAAAGGTTGTTCTCATTGGCAGCATGATCCGACAAAACGCTGCTGACTTTACAAAAACACCTTTTGAAAAATCGTCTCTTGGCAGTCCAAAGATCTACCTTCACGCTAACATCATTGACTCGATCGCAAAAGATAATGGGATTTCTCTCGCGCCTACGTGGCTTAACGCGATGATCACTTTTGTTTTGATCTTGTTGGTTCTAGTTTGGGTTTTAGAGTCCTCACCTATGCGCGCCTTGATTGCGACGATCGCAATGACGGTCGGGTTTCTTGCCGGAGCTCTATTGCTCTTTCACGGTGCATGGGGACTTCCTGGACTATGGATCTATGAGAGTCAGCCTCTTGTTGGGGTTTTTTTGGCTTTTTATCTCGCGGTGCCGTATCGACTGTTTCGCGAGTATAGCAAGCGCTGGGACTTTCAGCGCAAGACTGAAATCCTCACACGTGTCGAAGAGCTTAAAACGAACTTTCTCTCCCTCGTGACCCACGATCTTAAGACACCCGTTGCGCGGATCCAGGGCCTTGCCGAGGTACTCAGCAAGAAAGCCTCCGAACGACTTCTGCCTCGCGATCAAAAAACTCTCGGACAGATCGTCGATTCGACCGACGAGCTGAATCGATTTATCTCCTCAATTCTCGAGCTCGCAAAGCTTGAGTCCAATCGATTACAACTCAACATCGAGTCTAAAGATGTCAACCAGATCATCGAGAGAGCGCTTGAGGTTTTTAAGGCCCCAGCAAAGTCAAAAGGGATTCAACTGAGTGCGGACTTGGAGCCCCAGTTTCCAATTAAACTCGATCCTCTCCTGATTTCTAAAGTCATCAATAATCTGATTGATAACGCTCTCAAATACTCACCCGAAAACTCCGAAGTGCGGGTGCAGACTCGAGAAAAAGACGGCTGGATCGAGATCAGCGTCTGCGACCAAGGCATTGGACTCAGCGCAGAAGAGCGAGAGAACCTGTTCACAAAGTTTTACCGCGCGAAAAACGACACCACAACGCGCGTCACCGGTACAGGTCTAGGTCTCTATCTCACAAAGTTTTTTGTGCACGCACACGGTGGACGTGTGGAAGTCGAAAGCGAAAAAGGAGTCGGAAGTTATTTTAGAATTTACTTACCCGTTCAAGCCGATCCAAAGACTCTAGGATTTCAGCAGGCCGAGGGAAAACGCCCGGGCCTTCGGGTGGTTTCGTTTTTGTCCCGAAAACATCGCAAACAAAAAGTTTGATCGTGATGAGGAGGATTTATGTTTAAAGTATTAGTGGTCGATGACGATGCAGCACTCAGGCTCTCGGTTGCAACCGCTCTATCCGAGAATCATTATCTCGTCGATCAAGCCTCTCACGGAGAAGAGGCACTCAACAAAGTCCAGGCCGGAAAATACTCATTAGTCCTCATGGATGTGAATATGCCTGGAATGACCGGGATCCAAGCGCTCAAAGAGATCAAGTCCTATGATCCATCCATCATTGTGATAGTTTTAACTGCGTTCTCCAATATCTCTGACGCCGTTGAGGCCACTAAAGAAGGGGCCTACAATTATCTTGAGAAGCCAATCAAGGCCGAAAACCTTGTCTATCTTGTTGATAAAGCACTCCGCGCTCACAGCATGGTCAAAAGCTTGAGCTACTCTGCACCGGTAATCAAACTCCCTAACGGAACGGAGTTTGTCGGCCAAAGCTCTGAGATGAAGCGTGTTTTCAGCGTGATCGAGAAACTGGCGCGCGTAGATACTGCCGTCCTCATTCGTGGTGAGAGCGGGACGGGGAAAGAGCTTGTTGCAAAAGCTCTTCACTTTAACGGTCCGCGCAAGGACAACCGCTTTGTCACCATTAACTGCTCAGCTGTTCCAGAAACGCTCATTGAGAGCGAGTTTTTTGGTCACGAAAAAGGCGCGTTCACAGGAGCAGACTCGCGCAAAATCGGTAAGTTTCAGTATGCGGATGGCGGTACGCTCTTTTTAGACGAGATCGGAGACGTCACCCCTGGGATGCAAGTCAAACTCCTTAGGGCACTTCAGGAAAAAAAATTCACGCCCGTGGGCTCCAATCGAGAGGTCGAAGTGAACGTACGCATCGTCGCTGCGACAAACCGAAATCTCGAAGAAATGATCCGTAAAGGCGAGTTTCGTGAGGACCTTTTTTACCGCCTGAACGTTCTACCCATTCAGCTTCCGCCGTTGCGTGAGCGTAAAAACGACATTGAGGTCTTGGCTCAGTACTTTGTCGAAAAGTTTAACCAAGAGTACGCAAAGCAAATTACAGGACTTACAGCAGAGGCCATGGAGATTGTGAAATCTCATGCCTGGCCGGGCAATATTCGAGAGCTTGAAAACGTAATCGAACATGCGTTCGTTCTTGAGACCTCAAAACAGCTGACCGTCGCAAGCCTTCCTGACGCATTGACGACAGGAAAGTTCTCGAGCACTTCAGAATTAGTTGAGGAAGATGCCTTGGATCTGGACTTAGATGATCTCTCCGATGGATCGGATCTCCGATCACTCTCGCTTACAGCGGGGGCGGTCGTCTCCACGCTGGACGGTCGCGGGTTTAAGCTCGATATCCGAAAGCTCGATTTCCAGGCTAACAAAGAGGAGTTTGAGCGTCAGTTCTTAATCAGTGCGCTTAAGACTTTCAAAGGGCGCATCAATCAAACCGCATTGCACGCGAATATTCCGAAAAAGACTCTCCTTCGGAAACTTGAGAAATACGGAATCACGGCGCGCGACTACTCAAACTAGCCCCACGCTGGCTTATGGATTGCGCGTTACTTTTGCGTTTTTACGTAACTCGGCGACGAGCTGTTGAGCAAAGATATTGCGCAAGGTGGATTTCACTTTGAGCTCGACTTCTTCGTAACCTAAGACCTGCCCAGGCTTTTTGTCGGTAACTTTAATGATATGCCATCCGAACGAGGTTTTCACAGGCCCTACCACCTCACCCACCTTTGCGGAAAACGCAACGTTCGTAAACTCAGGCACCATGCGGTCTCGTGTGAAAGTTCCGAGATCGCCGCGATTGTTTTTTGCGGATGGATCTTTTGAGAACTTTTCAGCCAGATTTTGAAAGTTAGCACCAGGAGCCTTCGCTTTTGCGAGCACATCTTTTGCCTCAGCCTCATTGTCTAAAAGAATGTGCTGAGCTGCGATCATCTCGGTTGAAAAGAGCATCTTATTGGACTCAAAGTATTTCTTAGCGGCGGAGTCGGTAATCTTAGGCTCCATCCTCAGCGCCAATAGTCGCTGCGAGAGGTATTGTTTTCGAAAGTTCGCAAGCGCGTCTCTGTACTCTTGAGTTTTATCGAGTCCCTCTTTCTCGGCCCGCTCGGAGAGAAGCTCTTGGTCAATCAGGGTTTCAATGATTTGATTTCGAGAAGCACGATCCGAAAGCAGTGAGGCGCGCATTCCATCATTCATCCCGGATAAAACAGCAGCCATATCTTTTTCAGTGAGAACTCGTCCATTGACGCGCGCGACTTCTTTATTGGCCCAAGCTGACGTTGCAAGCAACATCACCAAAACCCCAAACCATCCACTCTTACGAAGCATCGTGCTCTCCTTCAAGTTTGTCTCTGATGTTTATTATCCTCTGAATTTAAGCAGAATCGAGCAGATAGTGTACCTGCTGTCAACTTTCTGGCGTTTAAGGCTGTCTCTGAAAACTCCGAAACAGAGAGTGGCATGAGAACGACTCTTTTATTTTTTGGACTCCTCAGCACTCTACTCTCCTGGGCCGCACCTCAGGGTGCGCGTCTGAGTCTTGGTTCATCAGGCCTTCGCTTTCAGCCGTCTGATCGGATCCAACTTCAGGGGGCTTGTACGTTTAGGCGTAAAGGCACGATTGACTGCATTCGCGGAGAGTTTGGAGAGAGTGCGTTGCGGGCACAATCTCAAGCCCTCTCGTCACAAGAAGCTCAACTCAGCGTTCGTGCACTATGTGCCCGGTCCGTCAAAGGAATCGAGCGAGCCGAAATCTTTGATCTCAAGTTCGGCAACCGTAAACTCTGTCGTGCTTCTGCCCCAGGGGTTGAAATCTATTTTGAGAAGCACAAGCTCTTTTGGATCAGTATTTCAATCCAAGGCAAGACTCTTTTAAAGTCCGAGGAGATCACCACTCTCCAAAACTGGATTGGTCAGTCTCGATATGAGTAGAAGCTGTTGGAATTTTTGCATCAGTCTCATCCTCATACTCCTCCCCGAGCTTGCCCGCGCAGAGGCGTGCGGGTTTGTAGACGCGCCGACTTCCATGACTCAGTATCTTAAGCAAATGGGCGCACAGCTCAAAACGATCCTCGACTCAGGCCCCCGAGGATCAACTGAACGCCCAGAATGCCGCTCGCTTACTGAGCAAATGAGTGGAGTTGCTCTCAATCCAAAAACCTATCAATCTGAGATCCAAGGGCAACAAAACCAAGAGCAGCTGGCCAACCAACAAAAGCTCATCACTCTTTCGTATGATTTTTTTTCAAAACGCTGCGACCAGTGGATCGGTGAGAGCGGCGCTCGAGGACTCGCAACCACGACTCTGGGGGTGGCTCGCAACTTCCTCGCCACTGCGTCTTTGATCCCGGGATTTCATCTCCCAATTCTTGCAGTCGGAACGCTCACGGATTTGCTGTTTAGTACCCTTGAGCGCCTCTTTAAGGCGCGAAGCATCCAAGAGCAGCTATCGGATCATGAAAAACTCTTAGATCAACAAGCTCTTCTTTGCGCGTACTTTGAGCACGTCACTCAAGTGGATGAGACGCTCACTGATGATGTGCTCACGCAGATGCGAAAAAAGGCTCAGGATGAGCTCACTCAAAAACAAAAGAAAGTGCAAGAACTTGAGCTCTCCCTCAACGCATGCAATCCGCTGACTCGCGCTCCGATGATCGGTGGAACAGACTGGGAGAGCTGGAGAAAAATTCACGGAAAGCTCCAAGGAGAAACTCAGGCGGAACGATATTTTTCACTCTTAGAGCGGATTCAAAGCGCTGAATGGAACGGTGAAATCGCTCGCGCACTTCAAAAAGTGTGCTCGCCAGACGACAACCCAAACCCCACCGAGCAACAAAAGGCCTTGTGTTTTTACCATAAAAAGCTTGTCGATCTTTTGGCCGCCCCCACGCGCGATCAAGCAGCGACTCTAGATGCCTACTCTAATTTGATCGCAGGGATCAGCGCTGCACGAATTTTTGGTGCAACAGAGTTTGAGACTCTACAGGCGCAACTCACCACAGAGCGGGCTGCAATTGAAAAGCTTCGCGCAGACGCACTGGGTCTGAGCGACAATGACGAAGTACGGCGCTCCAGCATCTTTGATCGTATCCGACTTCGCGGCAGGGAAATGCTCATCGGCACTTCAGCACAAAAAGGTGTGCTCAGAACTCATCTTCAAACCTTAGAAGAGTCGATAGAGCGAAGCCTCAAGCAAGTCCCCATGGGTGATTTACTGAAGCGTCTCAAAAAAGACAAAAACTCCCTGCGCTGCGAGGAGGTGAAATCAATCCGGCAACCTCTCACCGCAGCCGTGGCTCACGCGCGCCTGATTCAAAAGGTCTGCTCTCGATTCGCTGGAGATCGCACTCCTCGGTTTAGGGATCAAAGCTTGAAGTTCACACGCACAGACCCCCGACTCGAAGAGCACTGTGATGACGCCGTCGAAAGCGCTCAAAAGAGTCTGTCAGGCCAACCCTCTGAGCTCTACGATACTTTGCTGCGCGAACTTCCCGAATGCACCGCGGACTGGAATCAATAGGCCCAATACACGAAAGCCCCTGATGTGTGTTTGGCACCTCAGAGGCTTCGCGCGGCCGGTAAGAAGCTCCGGCCAAACTTGTACAATACAGCGTTTAACGCTTAGAGAACTGGAATCGCTTACGAGCGCCGGCTTGACCGTATTTTTTACGCTCGACTTCACGGGCGTCGCGGGTCAAGAAACCTGCTTTCTTCAGCGCAGGGCGAAGATCTGGATTGTGACGCTCGAGCGCTCGAGCGATCCCGTGACGAACAGCTCCCGCCTGCCCCGAAGGACCACCTCCAACTACATTGATCATGATATCGAACTTGCCGACCATCTCAGTAATCTCGAGTGGCTGCATGATCAGACGGCGAGCGGTGTCGCGAGTAAAATAGTTTTCAAAACTCCGGCGGTTGACGCGAATCTCGCCCTCGTTTCCCGCAGGCTTGCGGAAATAGACTCGCGCGGTTGCAGTCTTGCGCTTACCCTTGGTGTGGATTTGCTGAATTTCTTTTGCCATGAATTACTTTGCCTTTGCCTTTTTGATCGGAGGTTTCGCAAGCACCGTGTGACGGATCGTACCCATCGGGAGTGGCTTGGGGTTTTGAGCGGTATGCGGATGAGCAGCCGTCTTCGAGGTGTAGAGCTTAAGTTTTTTCATTTGACGGCGCGCAAGAGCCGACTTGGTCGTCATACCAAACACGGCTTGACGTAGAATCTCTTCTGGCTCACGCGCGAGCATCTCGCGGGCAGTGCGAGTCTTAAGACCGCTGATGTAACCTGTGTGTGCGCGATAAAGTTTTTTGTCCCACTTGGTGCGAGTAAACTGGACTTTATCCGCGTTCATCACGATCACAAAGTCGCCTGCATCAGCGTGGCGGGTGAAAGTAGGCTTGTGCTTGCCCATGATGACTTTTGCGAGCACCGTCGAAAGACGTCCCACAACATGGTCTGTCGCATCCACGATAAACCACTGAGGAGTATTTGGACCCTTGGTCTCGTGAATATGCGAGCCCGCTTGCCTTGCTTGATACGTCTTCTGTCGCAACATAGAGGGCTGGAGTTACAAGACGCCCTAAGTGAAGTCAACGCCTTTTGAGGTTGTGTTTGTCCCGGTTTCTCGGTGAAAACATAAAGATAGCTCCACCCAAGCCGAGGCCACTGAATGTCGAAATCCACACGCCCCTTAAATCCCCTCCAACACCCCCGCTTTGCGGGGATCACGACGTTCAGTCGAGTCCCCTATGTTCCTGAAATTACAAAAAAATCTATGGACTTGGTCGTTCTCGGAGTGCCCTTTGACGGAGGGACGACCTATCGCTCAGGCGCTCGCTTTGGACCCCGCGCGATCCGGGAGGCATCCGTCCTTTGCCGCAACTACAACCCCCATCTCCAGGTGAACGTCTATGACAAGATGCGCGTTGTCGATGGGGGCGACGTCCAAGTCAACCCGCTGAACTTGCAGTCCACTTTCAAAAACATCGAGCAGCATGTCGGCGAGATTTTTAAAGCCGGGGCAAGGCCCGTTGTTTTGGGCGGAGATCATTCAATTGGACTCCCCCTCTGGCGGGCTGCTCATCGCGCGCACGGCGACTTCACGCTGATCCATTTCGACGCACATACCGACACCGCTGATCAGGCCTGGGGCGAGAAGTACCATCACGGAACTCCCATCCGCCGAGCAATCGAAGAAGGGATTCTCAAAGGGAATCGCATTTTTCAAATCGGAATCCGCGGTCCACTCACCTCGGCGGATCAGGAGCAGTACTCGGAAGATCACGGAATCCATACGCTCGACATCGATGCGTTTCAGGATCCTAATAAAAAAGCCTCTTTTTTCGCTAAAATCCGCAAAGTCGCAGGCTCGAAACCCTGCTACCTAACGTTCGACATCGACGGCATCGACCCGGCGTATGCGCCCGGGACCGGCACGCCGGTCGTCGGTGGACTCACTTCACGCGAGGCACTCTCAGCCGTACGCGAGCTCAAGGGCCTCCACTTTGTATGCGCAGATCTGGTCGAAGTCGCGCCCGCATACGATCACTCTGACATCACCTCGCTTCTGGCCGCGGCTCTCGTTTTTGAGTTCATGAGTCTGATGGCAATGAGTAAAGCACATCAGTAAGTGATGACCCTTAAAGGATCCCCACGGTGAAATGAAATCTCCACGGATCTTCGCCTGGCTTTGGTTTCAGTTTAAAGCCCCAATCAAAATTTACGGGTCCGATTGGAGTCGCGTAGCGCAAACCGACTCCTGAGGCCCATCGTAAGTCGTCAAAATACTTTTCCTCGGTCACATCTTTCAGAAGGTTTCCGCCATCCAAAAAAGGGCTAATATACAAGGAGCCTGCGACGGGAAGATCAATCTGCGTCCTGTAGTTCGAGTAAAACAAAGTCCCCTGGATCGCAAAGTCCTGCACGTTAATCTCTTGGACTCGAAAACCGCGAATCGAGCCAGGACCCCCTAATGCAAACTGCTTAATCAGCGGGATCGCAATACGTAAATCATTGCTGCCATCTAATTGGATTGGGTTTTCGAGATTTTTTTCAAACCCGGTGCGGAAACTTAAAAACCAAGTCACTCTTCGTGTGATCGGCACAAACCCATCCGCCCGAAACTGGGTCCGCGTATAGCTGATCGGAAACGGAAGACGCTGTGTTCCCAGTCCAGCCGAAGCAAACTCAAACGAAACAGTCGTAAAAAACCCACTCGAAGGATTAAGTGGATTATCGCGTAAATCGATCCGGACACTCGGGATGAGCGATCCAATCCGTAAAGTCTGATTATCAATTTCGTCACGAGCGTTAAACTGCCGAGTTCGCTCTAACTGATAGGTAAGAGTCGCACCGAGACCGAGTTTCTCAACTAAAATCTTGTCCCAAGATGCCGAGAAAGTCGCACTGTCTGCATTAAACTGAATGTACTTGCGTCGCTCCACCGAAAAGCTGGGTCGAAAATCCAACTCACGCACCAAAAACCAAGGCCAGAGATAGCCGGTGCGGATTTGAGCTTCGATGAACCGAAAATCCTCCAGCCGTCGGTTGGCGTTCGCATTGAGTGAGATTGTGTGATTGCGGCGCCAGACGTTAGTGTAAGCCGACTCAACGAAAACGCGAGGACCAAGATCGTTTCGAAAACCAAAACCTGCACCGATGCGTCCTGGCGTTCCCTCCGACAGCTGCGCTCGCACGATCCGGTGCCCAGGTTTTTCAGGGTCGTCTTCATGACTCATGGACACGGAGCCAAAAATCCCTAGCTTCCTTAATCGTCGCTCACTTTCGAGTAGCCGCTCCTCTCGTAGGACATCTCCCTCTTGAAATCGCAACTCACGAACGGCGATCTGGGGCAAAGTTTTTGTTAGTCCTTGGATCTGAACTCGACTGATTCGATACTGCGCTCCTTCTTCGAACTCGATCCGGACATCAGCAGTGCGATTTCTTCGAGAGTAGCGGACTACGGTGTTATCGTCCTCGTTTTGAACTCGCGCACCAAGATAACCTTCGGCACGATAGAGTGCTTTGATTTCTTCCATTCCCTCCGTAAAGGCAAACAAGTTCAGGGGCTCAGACTCCTTGATTGCAAGTCTGCGGAGCAATTCGGCTTGGGACATCCATCGAAACCCCTTAAGCTCGATCGATCCTATTCGTGTTTGATCCCCTTCAAACAGATAGGCGGTCACTCGCACTTTTTTAAAGTCGGGATGATAAACTTTCGTCAGATTGATGAGACGCGCGTTGAGATAGCCTTTAGATTTAATCCAGTCCACCAGGAGGTCGACCGCGGCATCCACCTCTTTTTCGATATAGATCCCGCGTTGAATGAGTGAGCTTGAGAGGCGCTCAAACTGGGACCGGAGCGCCCCTGAGGGAAACTCGACGTTTCCGTCAAACTGAACTGAGTCAATCTCGACTCGCGCTCCCTCTTCAATGAAGTAGGTCACATGCCTTTCGAAACGTTCAGGCCTCTCAAAAGTTTTATGCTCGATGCGCACTTGCGCATACCCGAGATTTCGGTACTGCTCTTCAATTCTCTTTCGAACGCTGTCGATGTAATCTCGGCCCAAACCTACCAGACGTTGCTCATCAACCATGCGGTTGAGATCCGAGATAGAAAAAATGTTATTTCCCCTAAACCCGAACGAGACCCTCTGATCGAGCTCAACTCTAAAATCGAGCGCAATCCAACGGGAAGCGGGCTCTGGGTCTTTCTCAAGGAGTGGCGGATCTGCATCTGTGATGCGAATCTCGTTGAGCTTCGCTCCAACAAACTCCTGTGAGACGAGTGCACTCTCCATTATCCGCTGGTTCGCAGAGATGCGCTCTTGATCAGCGATTTCGCCGAGCTTGAGATCCATTTGAGAGAGAAGCTCTCTTTCGATTGAAGGCCAGAGTTCGTTCTTAGCCCCTTGAGCAAGATCCACCAAAGAAACACGGATCTCTGAAATACGCACCGGCTTTCCCTCATCGATTCGAAAGACAAGTGCAGTGAGCAGTGGTCCTGAGCCCTCTTTAACTTTTTTGAGCTCAGCTTGAATTTTGACGTCCGCAAACCCCCGAGTACCATAGAGCATCTGCAGGTTTTTGACCGACTGACTCACGCGAGTTCGATCCACGCGATCGCCAACTCCGAGCTCGAGAGTCGACTCGAGATCCTGTGCCTGAATTCCGCGCACACCTTCAAACTCTACTTGATCAATCACGATCCTCGAGGATGACAGCGGAATAGGGGCGGACGACTCCCCAAACGCAGGTGCCGCGACGGTCAACAAAAGCACTATGGCGAGACTACTTAAACTTTTTCTCAAACTTTAAATCCACTCCATAGGAGGACGACTGTGATTCTTGCGTTCCAGTACCCTCTACCGAGTTCCAAACCCCGATAACAGAGACGCCAGGTACAACGTCTTCAATCTCGATCTTACCTTCTTGTTGTGCGTTATTACCGACTCCGACGGTACTCCCAACAGAGACCCCCACTTTTTTTCCGATCTGACGCTTGATCACGATCTTGGGCGCAGCCTGAGTGCCGAGCTCTTGTGCCTGAGGTCTAAAAATACTCGTCCCTGCTTTACCATCGACGGCTTCTTGAAGTTGAACTTCAAATCCAGTGCGATCTTTCACGTCTCTAGTAAATCCGAGTGAATCAAGCACCAGCGATGCGGCCTCACCCTGCTGAAGGACTGACGCATCCCCTTGATTGAACCGTCGGATATCGTCCGTACGAAAACCGATTGCAAGGAGCGACAAGATCTCAGACTCGGGCATCACAGGGTCTGAGTTGAGATCAATTTTTTGCCTCTCAACATCGCCGCTCGCAAACAGAGTAATTTTAACGCTCTTCACATCCGCTCTTGCTGCCATCGTGAACTTTGGATTGATGGTCGTCGGGTTGTCGAACTGAATTTTTCCAGACTCAAGAACGAAGGTGCGGTCTTTGAAACTCATCTTCCCACTCAAAAGCTCGGCAGTTCCTGCAAGCCTTGGGGCCTGAATGGTGTTGAGTAAAGTAAGATCTCCTTTTAACTCCGCGTCAAACAAGTCGTTTTTAACAAAAACTCCCCGCTCTGCAAATGTACGAATCTGCATTCTAAAAAGTGGGTAATCCGAGTCCTGCATCAAACTCGGCTGGGGCATAAAACGAGCGGATCGACGTGCTTGACCTTTGCCTCCTGGAGAGATGTTTTCGCGCGAAAGGGCCTGCTCGACTCGGATCGAGCCATCCACTAAGTAAGGAGCACTCTCTCCGGTGACTTTCAGGTTTCCGCCAAGGCGTACAAATTGAAAAGGATAGATTTTGAGCCGATTCTCACTCAGACGCGCTGAGAGCTCGAGCTTAGGGAATCGATCTGGAAACACTTCAATTTTACCGTCGACGTTCAAAGACCCTCCGCCAAGTGAGCTCCGCAGATCGCGGATCTGAACTACACCCTGACGGAGCTGTAAGGTTCCCGAGATTGATTCAAAAGGCGCTTCGACCGAAGGGCTTCTGATCAATGCATCTTGCAAGACTGCGCGACCACTTACGTTCGGCTCTTTGAGGGTGCCACCTATGTTTGCAGTCAGTTGCACCAAACCGGATGCATCACTCACTACCGAAGTCAGATACTCAAGAAACGAAAGATCCACAGAGCCCTCAGCGTTTCCGTCGAGTACGCCATTTTGAGCCGTAACATTAAGCCCGAGCTCTCCTCTTTGTCCGCGCACTCTTATATCTCGAAGCTGAAATGATCCACGCTGAATCGTCGAGCTCACACCTCGCGCTAGTGTGAAGCGCGAGCCTTTCTTTGAGAGGTTGAGCTCATCTAGAAAGACTCTGCCACTTCCGAACTCTGCGCTTCCCGACTCGAAATCGAGCTTTAATCCGCCGCTGACGACTGCCAAAAGCTCTCGATCATCGATCAGCTTTGGATTTAAAATCAAAAACAATGGAGAGAAGTCTAAGCGCTGCAAGTTTAAACTAACTGAGCTTCGCTGCCCTAGGTTGAAATCATACTGAAAATCAAGCTCTGCCTGAGCGCCGTTGGCCCGTCCTTGGCCTCTTAAGATTCCGCGTGACGAGCTTAACGAGAGCTCACTCTCAGGGACCGGAACACCACGAATCATGGCTTGACTAAATCGTGCTTGAGTCTGGCTTGTGATCCATCCGGATTGCGTTTGCCCACGACTGCTCACGTCGATCAGACCGCGGATCGGAACATTCAGTCGAGTGACTCGATCAAAATCTGAAGTCGTCCATCCCTCAGTCTGAAGTTGCCAGTTAAACTGAGAGGGCTCTGAGAAAGAAATCATACCACTAAATTTGCCTTGGTTTTTTACTCCTCGAAGCTCATCGATTCGGTAGGCACCGCCGTAGTAGCCCCCCTTGAGGTTAACGGAGCGAAACTTTTCGCCAAAGTAATCCCAATCGAGTCCTCTTAGTTCGCTCTCCACGTTGAGTCTTGAGAGGTCAAGCTCTCCTGAAACTCGAATCTTGCCTTGAGTAGGACCCGTGAGCGAACTCGGAAACCACCAAAGTCCGCCAGTCTGTTGATGAAAAATCTGCGACAAATCGTGAATGTCGCCCTTCTTGATGTCGAAGTCGATTCCGATGAGATCGCGCTCAGCTAGTTCGATCCGTCCGTCTCCTACGTAAGAAGTGACGCCCTTCTGAAGCTGAACTTTTTGAAAAATCACTTGGCTAAGAGCGTCGTCATAGGTGATCCGTCCTTTGAGGTCTCCAAGTCCGAGCGAGACATACTCGGTCTCCTTAAAGTCAGCATCAAAGTGGATCTTCACCGCGCTGCCTGGACCTAGAACGTGAACTCCGATTGTCCCTGCTCCTCGGATGGGAGTCCGAGCAAGAGTCTTAAGGTCGCGGAAATCGAGTGCTCCTTTAGCCAGGAGATCCCATCCGTCTTTGAAGTGCATTTTCCCGCTCAGCTCGAGCTCCGTCTTCTCTCCTGCATAAAGTTTGAGGCCTGACGGACGAAACTCTGTGGGTAAAACTGTCGCTTCTCCGAAGAGACGTACTTCCGGAATTTTTAAAATCTCGCGCAAAGGTCGCTCAACTCCGAGCTTTTGATTATCGAGTTGAAACTGTGGGATCTTTAGATCTAAAGAAGCATCAATCCGCCAGGGCTCAGCGCCTTGTGCAGGCAGGAACCGAAGATCCACTGCTCCACTCGCGCGAAAATCAAGCGGGTAAACATCTTTTAACCCCACTCCAGCAAGCCAGTGTACATGTGCGGCTTCAAGCATCAGCGGAACGCGGATCCTCTCGTTTGGATCCAGCGGGATTCGAAAGGCTCCAATCCCCACTACTCCGCCGCTTGCCCCGCTCCGACCTCCCTGACGCTCGCGAAGAGCACTCTCCAGTCGGCCGCGCGTGACAGAGATCTCTCCGATCCTTGATTTTGTAGCACTCTGCCACTCACCGTCGAGCTCGACTTTATCAAAACTCCAATCCAAAGCCCGAATGCGAGTGCCTGCGATCCTGCCAGATACTTTAAAAGTCTCGTTAAAGCGAAGAAGATCTCCACTGAGTTTTCCTTCAATCGCTAACTCACCTGAAACTCGATTTCTCAAAGAGCGCACTTGTTCAAGAGCGAATGTGGATAAAACTTTTTCAATCTCTCCTGAGATCTTGACCTGAGAGTTGAGTTGCAACGCTTGAGCGTGAACTAATGCGCCCTGCAACTCACCTTCGAGATGCAACTTGAGTCCCTGCGCCTCAAGATCGAGGCTCTCAATCTGTGTCGAGAGAGCTCCTGCCTTAAGCTTTCCGCGTAGGGATTGAATCTGATTGGGGAGCCCTAAACTCTCGGGCAGATTTGCACTCAAACTACGTAAATCGAGCTCAAGCTCGACAAATGCTTTCTCAGTTTGCGAAAGACCTAAACGCTCAGCAATGAACCGAGCTTCAATCTGTGGATCTGGCCAGTGCAAAATCACCTCAGAGCGCTCAAGAGCGATCGACTCGGTGCGCACTTGAAAGAGATCCTCCCATCGAAACTCATCCTGACCTGGCTGTTTTTTCTTGTCGGCTTTTGGATATTTTTTGGGGTCTAAGAAAAGCTCGACTTTCCCCTCACGAACGACGATCTCGCTTACCGTGATTCGTCCGGTGAACATTTGGAGTGGATAAAAAATCAAATCCAGACTTCGCGCCTGAATCTTTGAGCCGCCCGGCAGTTGAGCGATGTTTCCATCCTGAAGTGTGACTTGAGGATTGCGGATCGAAAGTCCTGGAGGAAACACCTTAAATCTCAGATCACTAAAATCGCCTTGGATGCCCCACTCCGACGGAATTCGGTGCGTAAAAAAACCTTTCATCCAACCTGCAAAAAAAGTGCTCTGTACGAACAAAAGCGCCCCCAAGAGCAGCACCCCTAAAATCATCCCAAAAAACAAAAATGGATGCCGCCGCAGCATTGTTTTACGTTTGCTCCAACCGCAGAGCGAGCACCCGATCTCGCACATCGCGGTAGTAGGGATCCCATGCAAGGATCGACTCAAGCGCGGCTCTCGCCTCAAGCGGTCGTCCTGCTCTCTCAAGCGCAAGCGCATGGACGTACATAAAATGCACCCGATCCTCCATCTCAAGATCCGATCGAATCAAATGAGGTTGCAATAACACGATCGCATCAGCATCCCGCCCCATCTGCACTAAACTTAACGCCTGGAGGTACTCTGCAGACAGCATCGCTCGAGCGTCCTCTGGATCGGAGCGACGCGCTACTCGTGAGGCATCCGAAAAGCGCTCGAGAGCGATTCCGAAAAGACCCATCTCAAAAAACGCGACACCGAGATCGATCTGATCCTGAGCACTCGCTCCGTCAAGCGAGAGGCTCAGCGCCTGACGAAACTGCTTTGCGATTTCTTCAGTGGACTCAGCTCCAAAGACATCAAGCTTTAGGTCTTGATTGAGTTTTTCTAAAACGTACTCATGCTCAAACGTGCGCTCAAAGCGTGTACGCTCGGGAGGCGAGGATTCGGTTAAGATCTGCTCGAGCTCTTCCTGGTGGAGACGATCGAGTTTTTCTCGCGCAGAAAAAAGCTCGGGCCTCTCTCGCAGGACGCGAAACAGAAGTCTCTTTGCCTCCTCATAGAGGCCCTCACCCATTAAGATGTCGGCGCTGCTTACAGCATCTTCGGCAGAAAACGCTCGCGCACTCGAACTTGGTGACCCTGGGTCACTGATCCGCGTTTGCTCGATGAGGTCGTCGCCGAGATCCACACGCGTGGACTCGGGGGGGGCCTCGTTTGGATCTCTTCCTGAAGTCATCGACGCTTCCCGTGGCGTAGCCATCCTTGGCCATCCGCAATGCTTCTATTTTGCCTGATTTCTCAGTGATTTCGTGGAGAAATCACTCGTATTTGGGCAAGAATTCTTCGAGAAAATGGGTGTCAAAATCCCCGTCTGCAAACTTCTTGGAGGCGATCACTTTGCGATGGAATGGGATATTCGTCTTGATGCCTTCGATCACAAACTCGTCAAGCGCCTGGCACATGCGCGCGATTGCATCTTTGCGCGTTGGAGCGTGCACGATGAGTTTTCCAATCATCGAGTCGTAGAACGGCACTACTTTGTACTGCGCGTACACGAACGAATCAATCCGCACACCTAAGCCACCGGGAACATGTAGCGCCGTAATTTTGCCGGGAGACGGAGTGAAGGTGTCGGGATCCTCTGCGTTGATGCGGCACTCGATCGAATGGGAGTTAATCTTGATGTCTTCTTGACGGAAGCTCAGCCGATACCCACACGCGATGCGGATCTGCTCTTTCACGAGATCAACACCGGTAATCATCTCGGTCACTGGATGCTCGACTTGGATTCGAGTGTTCATTTCCATGAAGTAGAAATTCTTGTTCTCGTCGAGCAAAAACTCGACCGTCCCCACGTTCTCGTAATTCACAGCTTCGCACAGCGCGATCGCGGCTTCGCCCATTTTCTTGCGCACTTTCTCGTCAAGCGCAGGAGATGGACCTTCTTCGACCAGTTTCTGATGTCGCCTCTGGATGGTGCAATCGCGCTCACCCAAATAAACGCGATTTCCATGGCGATCGCAGGCGACTTGAATCTCGACATGGCGAGGATGCTCACAAAACTTTTCGACGTACATGGCACCGTTGCCGAAAGCGGCTTTCGCCTCTTCGGATACGCGCGCGAACGAACCCATCAGTTGATCTCGCGAATAAACGACATAGATTCCGCGCCCGCCGCCTCCGGCTGCCGCCTTCAAAATTACGGGAAATCCGATTTTTTCTGCCTCTTCTACTGCGGACTCCTGATTGGGCACAGGGCCTGTCGTCCCCGGCAGCATCGGAAGTCCAGCCTCTCGCGCTATCCTACGCGCGTTGACCTTGTTTCCCATTGCATGGATGTTCTCAGAGGTTGGTCCAATGAAATGGATTTTGCACTCTTTGGTCAGGCGCGCGAACTCCGCGTTCTCTGACAAAAATCCGTACCCAGGATGAATCGCATCCGCCCCCGTAATATCGGCCGCAGAGAGGAGGTTGGCCATATTGAGATAGGAGAGTTTGGGCGCTGGAGGCCCGATGCACACTGCCTCATCTGCTAACTTGACGTGCAGAGAGTTCTCATCGGCAGTCGAATACACTGCGACCGTCGAGATCCCGAGCTCTTTGCAAGCGCGAATCACGCGGAGGGCGATTTCACCGCGATTGGCGATTAGGACTTTGTTAAAAAGCTTGGGGTTCGCCATGCGCCCTTAAGTCTCAATGACAAACAGAGGCTCGCCAAACTCTACGGGCTGCCCGTTCTCTGCCAAGATCGACACGATACGACCCGAATGCTCTGCTTCGATCTCGTTCATGAGTTTCATCGCTTCGATGATGCAAAGCACATCCCCCGACTTTACGGACTGTCCTTCTTTCACATAGGGCTCAGCCGTTGGCGAAGCCGCGCGATAAAAAGTGCCGACAAAGGGCGAGAGAATTTGTTTCTGATTGGACGGCATCGATGCCTGACCCGCAGCAGGTGCTACCGCGGCCGGCGCTTGCTGCGCAGCGGAGGGAGAGGCCATCTGGCGTGGAGCTGCAGCGAGGGGGACCGCTTGGAGAGCGACTTCGGTTTCGGTCTTTAGGCAGAACCGAACATCCGCGTTCTCCCACTCAAAGTGCGCAATCCGATGCTCACGCATGAGACGCAAAATGCCTTCGATCTGCTCTGACTCTGCAAAACTTGATTTTTTTGGCTGTTTTTGAGCCACTTTTTTGTTTTTTGCCACGGCTTACTTGTTCACTTTTTCGATGTACGTTCCGTCCCGCGTATCAACGCGGATGAGATCGCCTTCGGAGATATGGAAGGGAACTGCCACCACTGCGCCGGTTTCAAGCTTTGCGGGCTTGGTGCCCCCAGTGACGGTGTCTCCCTTAAACGCTGGATCCGTCTGCGCAACTCGAAGCTCAACATTGTGGGGGAGCTCGATTGAGATGGGACGCTCGTTATAATACATGATCTGCACTTCGAGATGCTCTTGAAGGTACCCTACCGCTTCACCCAAAAGCTCTTTTTGGAGCGCGACCTGATCGTAGTCAGCGGTATTCATGAAATGATAGCCATCGCCATCCGCATACAAAAACTGCATCTGTTTTTGTTCCATATTGGCGCGGTCTACCTTGTCGCCCGACTTAAAAGTGCGCTCAATGACGTTTTGGTTCAGCATGTTGCGCAGTTTGGTGCGCGTGAACGCTGAGCCCTTTCCAGGGCTAACGTGTTGAAACTCGACGATCTGGAAAGGGACGCCATCCAGCTCGATGCGCAAGCCTTTGCGGAACTCATTGGTAGGATACATAGAGGGCTTAGGTAACAGGCTTAAAACGCCCGTGTCAACTTGAGAGGTTGCCTGTGGCCTGGGGCGTTATTTGAGAGGTGCGAGTCTGCAGTGCGCGGTATGCGGCCACCCTGGCAAGCGCCGCTTGGAGAAATTCAATTCTCCAAATCCAGAGTCGACGCTTCTCTTCGGGAGAGTCCTCAATTGCTTGATAGACAGGCTTTTCTTGAAAGTCTGTTTGGAGGACCAAATCTCCGCTTTGATAGGCTTGCGCTTCCAACTCGCGAACCAGTTGAGCGGTGTCGGCATCTTGGGGAGAAAAATACAAAAGCATCTTAAAGCACGCGAGCGACTCAGCAGTCCGTCCCAACATCAGATAGCTCTCCGCCAGAAGTCGCTGGGCGATGAGATTGTCGGGAATGTCTTGGATCATCGGCTCAAGGGTTTGTACGACTTCTTCGAATCGCTTTTTCTCAAAAAGCGCACGCGCTAATGCGACTTTTCCGCCGATGAAATGAGGGTGAATCCGCAACCCCTCCTGAGCGATCTCGATCGCCTCATCGACCAGCCCTGCTTTACGATATGCCTCTGCAAGCGGTGCAAACACGCGTGAGGTAGGATCCTCCTGATAGCGCTTAAGGTAAACGGCGAGCTGGGGAGGGACCTGGGGGAGAGGACCAGCCATCAGCCGCTGCCTCCGCCATTACCCAAGCCTGCGCGCTTGGTGTTTAGAATCTTTGGCGTCACAAAAAAGAAAATCTCAGACTTATCTCGGTTTTCTGAATCAGATCCAAACAACCATCCGAGAACCGGGATTTTGCGCAGAATCGGAAACCCACCTGACGCTGAGGTTGTAGTCGTCGTGTAAAGTCCTCCAAGCACTAGAGTCACGCCGTTATCGACCAAAACCTTGGTTTTGATGTTTCGCTGAGCGGATGCTGAGCCGAGCTCCCCGAGCGCAAAAGGCACGTCGCGGCTTAAAGAGAGATCTAAAAGCACGCTCTCTTCATTGGTCACCGTAGGTGTGACCGTCAGTCCAATCTGCGCGCTGGTGACTGAGGCAGCAGTCTGAGGTCCTGCTGCAGTGTTTGTCACCGTGGTGGTCGCCACTGGGATTGTTTGAGTGATGCTGGCAGACTGCTGATTGAGCACAACCGCCCGTGGTGAGGAGACGACGCTCACTTTGTTCTCTGACTCAGCAACGCTCAGTGCGACGTTGATTCGATCGATCCCACGCAAAAACGAGAGATTCGGTTGAAACGCAAATGCGGCTGAGGAGCTTCCGGCTGATGCGAGCGAGGTACTGGTGGACCCCAAAAGATCAGTCAGTGCGTTGTTGCCCGAAAAAGATCCGGCAAAACGTCCGAAAGTCCCCGGAGTTGAGCTCGACGTCCCTGCTGCAACCCCCAGTTGACCGGACATTCCTTTTGTAAAACCTTCGGTCGCCTCAACAACTTTCGCCTCAATGAGCACCTGAGGAGTCTGCGTATCTAAAATCTCGATCAGCTTAGCCATGCGATCTAAGTTCTCTTGGGTATCTTGGATGATGATGCTGTTGGTGCGCTTGTCGATCGTTACGTTTCCAGATGCAGAGGTTCCTGCACTCATCCCGCCCAGAGGACTTGCGGAGCCAAAGTCTTTAAGAATTTTTACTAGATCCTCAGGGCTTGCAAAGTTAATCGAGAACACCCGAGTGACTTTAGGCGCAAGTTTCTCGCTCGCCTGCTTTGCAACAAGCTCGTCTTGTTTTTCTCTCGTCAGCTCATCAAGCGGTAGCACACGTAGAATCGATCCCGATCGCTCGGCTGCTAGTTTTTTAGTTTGAAGCACGACATCTAAGGCCTGATCCCACGGGATATCAACCAGAGACAAGGAAATCGTTCCAGTCACACTCTGGCTCATGATGACGTTAAAGCCACTCGCATCACCAATTGCGCGCAAAACGTCACGAATGTCGGCATCACGAAACTGCATCGTGATTGGAGAGCCGACGTAGTTTCGCGATTTTCGAGCGTCTTCAAGCTTTTGCAAATTGATCTCTGCATTGGCGTTTTCAGGCGTTGACTCTGTGCTCGCCGCCGATGGGGGCAGAGTGGGCTCAGTCTCGGTTGAGGCTTGGCTTGAGCCAACCTGGTCGGCGATGACTCGAATTGTGTTTCCCTGAGCCTCGATGCTTGCGTTTTTCCACTCCCGAAACTGAATCACTACTCGGGCCTGATTTTTTTGTCCTTCAATCACATAAGGACTCACTAAGCTGATCGCGCTTCGAAACGAGGAGGTATCTAATCTCCTTTTTGCGTTGCGCGAGAGCTGAACGTCAGAGAGATTTAACACGAGCTGTCGATCTTGCTCGTTGCGCTCTTCGCTGTACTGGATCGGGCCAGAGCCAGAGATTTCCAAAGTGCTTGCTCCATTTTGCACTTTAAACTCGATGTTTTTGACTTCGGTGACGGCACCGGCTTGGGTTTCAAAACATAGCGCAATAAGAGCGACAGTACTCAGAGGATTCATCTTTGCTCCAGAGAGGGTTGAATGGGCTCGCCCGTCTCACGCACAACGCGCTCGATGAGCTCTTGAGTTTGACCTTGGTTTTGAGCGCCTTCTTGCGGCACTTTAAGGAAAGTAACTTCTTCGAGTTTGTCGCCCAGATCATCAACTCTGCGCTCGGTGATCTCGATGGATTCAGGAGTGATCTTAGTGATGACGCCTCCGCGGGGACCGATCTTCTGTCCGGCTTGGACAAAAAAACTTTTTCCCCCTGGCCCGACTAAAATCGCAACTCGTCTGCTCCCAGCAACTACACCTTGCACCTTGAAATCAGAGATCTCAGCGGACTCAAGCAAACTCCTTTTTGCCAGGGCTTTTGCGTTTGTCATCGGGCGCTTAAACGGGTCTCGTAGCTTGCGCGCATCTTCAAAGCTGATCCCCGTCTCAAGCACAGAGGCCACAGCACTGAATGCATTTGTGCTTACCGAGCTCTCTGTGTCTGAGGCAGGGGGCGTGGGCGGGTTTGCTAAGGCTTGCGCAAAAAACAAACACGAAACGATCAGATTCATTTTTGTGGCGCCTCCGTTTTTAACGCAGGCGAAGTCTTGGGAAGATCATCCTCTTTCGATGCAACGTACTTAAACGCGCTGACGCGAACTGATCCTGAAATCAGCACGGAGCGCTCCGTACCCGTGTTCGCTCCGCGCACGCTCATCTGGATGTCACCGGCATGCAGAATCGTCGAGCTCATCGCCAGACGGTCCAAGAAAAAAAGCACGCTCGGGAAATAGCCACTAAATCGAATCTCGTGCGTCTGCTCAGCGTAGTACTCTTTTGGAGTCACTTGACCCGGAGTGATGCTCTCGATTTTGAGTCGTGAAGCGCGCTCTGCCTCGCGAATGATCTTCGTCACCAAAGGTTGATCAATAACTTCGGTGAGCGTCGCTTTCATGTTGTTGAGCTTATCAAAGAGTTGAAACCACTCTTTTTTCCGCACTTCGAGCTGCTCTTTGAACTCGTAGGCCTTTTTGATCTCTGTCTGAAGCTTTGAGATTTCTTTTTTAATCGAGTCTTGCTGAGCTTGTCTTGCTCGGAGAGGGGACTCAGGCGTCTCTAAGAACTGATACACTCCAAAGCCCGTATAGCCAAGCCACGCCAAAAGTGCCGGCACGATGGGGATTTTGTTGAGGAGCTCACTGAGCTGACTCACCTAGTGAGTCCTCCTCTTGGTCGTCACTTCAAAAACAGAAAGCCGGATCCCCGTGCTCGCCTCAACCGTGTTTGTGAGCGTACCTTGTTGGGTGTCTGACTGTCCCGTGAACAAGGCGTTTCCAGCCACCATTCTGGGAAACTCCGTTACCGACGAGGAGTCTGCGGGGACACTTACTTTGAGCGTTACCCTCTCACCCTCAAGCCTTAAGTCGGTCAACCACAAATCTGGAGGCGTAAGTTCTGAGACCGTTTTAAGCAATGTGAAAGTCCCATTGCGGTGAAGCATGAGCTTCTCGATGACGCCAATTTTTTTAAGCAGATTATTTCGGTCACTCTCTAAAATCTTTTCAAGATCCCGAAAAGAGGCGATTTTGTTTTTTTCGACTGTCGCTTTTGCTTGATCGGCTTGGAGCTTTTCAATGATACGGTCCTGCGACTGAATCTGCGTTTGCATGTAATCCTCAGCAAAGTAGTTCGCTCCGTAAGCGACTGCGATTGCGACTGCGATTTTTGCAAGCGGGAGCTCCTTAAGGAAGTCTCGATCAAACTTGAGGTTCGTGATTCCGGTGGGAGCTCCCAGACCTGAGCCCGTACCCGCTGAAGTGATTCCGCCGCCAGCTGTTGAACCTGCAGATTGTTTTTTTTGTGCGAGATTGATTTTAATCATCGTTAGCGCGCTCCCATCCGCAGTGCGAGCCCCAGTGGGACTGCGGCCAGTGGTCCAACATTGTTGATGTAATCGGGCGTAAACATCTCAGGATCATAGGAGATGGAGTTAAAAGGATTGAGCAGTTGCGTGGGGCGCTGAGTGCTTTCTTCGATGATTCGAGAAATGTCTGGGATCTTTGCACTCCCTCCCGTCAACAAGATGTAAGAGATGGGCGCGCCTGATGAAGATGCATCGTAAAAATCAATCGCGCGCTTGATCTCGGTTGCAAAGTTCTCAGCCGAGACCCGCATCAGCTCTAATACCTCTTGAGGCATGCCGCCGCCGCCCCCACCAATCTTGAGAGTCTCGGCGTCTTGATAGGACACGTTTAAGTGCCGCTGGATCTCGGCGGTAAGGTTGCGCCCCCCCAAGACGGAGTCTCGAGTAAAAACAGGGACTCCGCCTTGAACCACCATAATCTTTGTACTACTTGCGCCGAGATCAATGAGAGCGACCGCCTCGTTGGGAGAGGAGGGGTAGTTTGCTTCAAATACGTTTTGGAGCGCAAAGTAATCTACATCCACAACTTTGGGAATAAGCCCAGCGTCGCGAGCTGCGTTCATGTAGCTCTCAAGAACAGAGCGCTTCACCGCAACCAGTAAGACGTCGGCTGCTGAGTCTTTCGCTTTGGATAACAGTTGAAAGTCCATCACCACTTCAGAGACATCAAAGGGAAGGTACTGCTCAGCCTCCCAAAACACCTGATCTTGGAGCTCCTTCATGTTCTGCACTTGCACTTGCATGCGCTTGATAATCACGGAAGTTCCCGACAGAGAGATACACGCCGGCTTGTTGCGTAGTTTGATTTGGTCGACGAGGTTTTTCGTCATCTCGACGACTGCGATGTGGTTAACGATCTCGCGATTGACGATCGCGTCCTCAGGCAACTGGCTGATACCAAAGTGAAGGAGCTTGTGCCCCTTGCCGGTTTTTTTAAGTTCAACAAGCTTGATCGACGAGCTTCCAATACTCAAGCCGATGGGGTTTCCACCACCGCCCGAAAAAAGACCCGAAAGCTTCGAGGCCAAGCCCCCACCCGTTCCCGCCATGGAACACGACACCTTCCCTAAGCTTAAGAATTACATTCCAGACTTTTTTGTTCAATAAGCAGTGCGGAAAGAATTGCCGACAGAGGCGTCAAATGCGTGACGACAACAACATGAGCTCACATCTACGGCCTCTGACTCGCACCTAAAAAGTCGTCTCAGCACCCTCGCCCTGAACCAACAACACCGCCACGCGATCGCTGCGGCCTGAAGAGAGATCTGCAATAGGCGCGACTGCAAAACCTGCTAGTCCTTTCTCACTGCGCTCAAACTTAGCGCCACTGAGCGGACTCACACATAAGCGCTCAATCACACCTGGGATGCCAAAGCTCTGTGCTTGAGTACGGGTGATGATGGCGTGCTCTGGCTCCGAAAGAGTACTCAAAACACCTTCCCGCACGATCTCGCCCACTGTGCTCGAGCAGTACTCGCGCTTTAAAATCTGATAGCGAAGCGTTCCGGGTGATGAAAAAACAAGTTCAAACGAACGGTGCTCGGTAGCTGCTAGAATCTTAAGCTCATTGATCAAAAGCCCAACTCCAACCGCATGACGACGGGCTGACCAGTAGGGCATCCGATCTTGAATCGGCGGGATCGCTGAGATACCCAAAAAAACTACAACAGCAAGCACGACCCAGAGGCGCTTTTTTTTGCGTAAGCGCAGAGCAATCTTTTCCCAAAGCTCAAACGTGCGCCACTGCTCTTGTTGCCAGCGCTCTTCGGCTACGTCGGTGTCATGAATGGGAGCCATAACGTCTCACCTAAGTAGTAGTACAAAAGCGCGCCTAACACCAGAAACGGCCCATAAGGAAGCGCATACTGCATCACTGCGCCCTCTTGTTTTTTACGCTGTGCGAGGGCGAGCGTGATCCCGACTACACTCCCGACGATGGAGCTTAAAAAGATCGTGAAAAAGACTCCCTGTAGGCCAAGATAGGCCCCCAGCATCGCCAGAAGCTTCACGTCCCCGCCCCCTAAACCAATGCGGCCCGTGAGTTTGTAGTAGAGCCACGAAAATCCAAAAAAAATCCCAAACCCCACGCCCGCGCCAACGAACGCCTGAAAAACCGTAAGCCGTGGATCGAGCACACTGGTCAGGAGTCCCACCACGAGTCCCCCAAGGCTGATCTCATCGGGGATGATCCGGTGATCAAGATCGATAAAGATCACCGCGACGAGTGCTGCCACCCAAGGGAGGTCACGGAGCAAGGTCGTCCCATTGAGCCCAAACATCGCGACCGTAAGTGCAAAAAGGAGTGCGGTCAAAAGCTCCACAAAAGGATATCGAAAGGAGATCGGCGTCTTGCAGCCCGCGCAGCGCGCACGCAGCAGGATCCAACTCAGCACCGGGATGTTCTCAAACCAACGGATCTCGCGCTGACATTTCGGACACCGACTGCGAGGCCTCACGACCGACTGATCGAGCGGTAAGCGATGGATCACGACATTGAGAAAGCTCCCAACGATCAGACCCAAGAGGATTGCGAAGGTCATCTTAAAGGCATAAGGGAGATCGTCCACGCCTTTAAGACTCCCTTCTCTGGATCAATGCAAATGAAGCAAAGAGAAGAATTCCCAAGAACCCAGCCCCGTACATCAGCGTACCGATAAACTCGCCCGCACTCACGGGGAGTGCATAAGTGATTTGGTTACCGAGGTTAAACTTTTCAAACGCCGGAACCAAGTAGACCGCGTTTGAGAGGGTTTCGCGCACCGCCCCCTCTCCCATCTTGGCGATCAAAAGCTGCATCTGTGAGAAGTTGATCCCAATGAGGTAGGTGCCGATCGTAAACGCCACGCTGAGGGAGGTCGTCGTAAACGTCGAAAAAAAGATCGCAATCCCCGCAAGGAGAACGGACTGCATCAAGAGTAGGATCATTCCGAGGATCAAGGTGATCGAGATCGCCCCCCCCATCGCGACGAGGAACGCGAGAAAGAACGCCACTAGTACCATCCAGTTGAGCGCGACGATGGCAGAGATCCCCGCGAACTTTCCAAGCACAAACTCAGCCCGCGTGATGGGCTTTGAGAGCGCGACAAAAAAGGTGCGCCGCTCGATCTCGCGTCCGATCAGAGGGGCCGAGAGAAAAACCGCCACAAAAAGACTGCAGATCGAAAGGGCCGATAGGCCAAAATCGATCATGATGCGCGACGCGCGCACGAAACTGAGGTTTGAGGCGAGTAGACTGAAAAAAAACAGTGCGATCGAAGCCAAAATCCCGTTGTAGAGCACCTTATCGCGCAAAAGCTCTTTGAGCGTGACGCGCGCAATAGACCGTACGGCGCGGAGTTTCCGGCTCATTGCATGCCTCCTTGCGCGTCAGGGATCAAGTCCTTGAGATCAATCGGTGCGGGCTCAACACGGAGGACTCGGATTTTTTCTTCAAGACAAACGCGGAGCACCGACTCGACGCGCTCCTCGGACTCCACTGCACACACCCATCCTCTCGGGAGGACTTGGATCACGGCCTCAGCCTCGAGTCGCGCGCGCGCATGATTGGTGCGAGTACTGGGCTCAAGCACGATCTCCATCCGCTTTTTTAGAATCTGAAGCACGTCGTCTACCGTCCCGCGAGCTGAGAGATAGCCTTTGTGGATCACACCGTAGTCGGTGCAGAGCTCTTCAATGTCCTCGATCAAGTGTGTGCTAAAAAAAACTGTACGTCCCTGACGGTTGAGCTCGCGCAACAGCTCCCGCATCTCGCGCCGGCCCGCGGGATCGAGTCCACTCATGGGCTCATCTAAGATCACAAACTTGGGATCGTGGAGGATCGCTTGGGCGATCCCGGTGCGTTGGAGCATGCCTTTGGAGTAGAGCCTAAGCTCCTTGTCCGCCGCGTGCGACATCTTGACCCAGTCGAGCACCTCACGCGTGCGCGCCTCGATTTTTTGTGCGCTCATTCCGCAGAGCTCGCCGTAATAACGGAGGAGTTGGCGGGCACTTAAGTGCTCCGGAAAGTAGGGGCGCTCCGGCAGATAGCCCATCGCTTGCCGCGCCTCACGCGTGTGCGGCGTTTGTCCCAAAACGCGGATCGATCCGCCCTTTGGCTTTCGAAACCCCGCGATGAGGTGGATCAGCGTCGTCTTGCCCGCTCCATTGGGACCGAGCAAACCAAACACGCGGCCCTCTTCGAGCGAAAAACTCACGCCATGGAGGATCTCGATCGGTTTCATCCAGAAGCCGGAGCGAAAGGCTTGTTTGACGTTTTGGATCTCAAGGGCGTTCATAGTTTCATCCCAAAGGCTTGGTACTCGGTCGTGGAGACGATCTTACCCTCAGAGTTGAGCGAGAGCACGCCTCCCCAAGGGTCGCGGCCCGGATTTCCGACCTGAGCAAGGTACTCGCGAAACAGACGCAGAAGCTCGTCGCTCGTGGGCGAGACACTCGCGCGGTAGCGCGGGTGGTTTTTTAGGAATGAAAGGTACCCTTTGTTGAGTCCATACAGGTACTGAAACGCAACCAAACCCCTTTTGCGACGCTCAAGTCGTGCAAGTGCCTCAGGGTTGTCTTTAAACATCTGAGCCAAAAAGCCCGTGTACCCTAAGCCCACTTCGATCTGACCCTCAGTGGTTTTAAGCTTTTCAACGAGCGACTGAAGGTAAGCCGGAGACTTAGGTAGACGCGCGGCTTCTTGAAACGCCTCCGCCCCGCGCGGCAGATCATCGAGCTCATAGATATAGACGTAAGCGAGCGTCAAAGGGATGGCAAACTCGTCTGACCAAAACTCCTCGCGGAACTCGCTCGGGAGTTCGGGAAGTTGAGACTTTCGAAAGGCTTGCGCCTTGGTCAGGAGCGCTTGCGCGCCTTCGTTGTCGTCTCGGATCACGGTCAAGATATTGGCGCCATAAAAGTAAGCTTCGAAAAACTTGGGATCAAGATCCGTCGCAAGATCGAGATCGCGAAACACTGCCGCACGCGTCCCCTTTTGTGCGTGCGCAATGCTTGGATCCGCAAGAAACCGGATCCAAAGCCAATCCGTCACAACGGGTGCATGTCCAAAGCTTAAAAGCCTCACTGCATCCGGCGCAATCCGCCCCTCGTCCACACGCGGCGGCTCAACCCAGTACATCTGACTTGAGCGCGTTATCCACAGTCCACTTGCGAGGAGTACCGCGGACGCGATCCATCCGAGGAGGTGCTGTGTCACTATGGACCTAAAGTACATCGCTCTCTAGTGTAGCCAGATCGAAATTAAATCTTAAGCGAAGAATCGCCGCAACCTCAGAAGATGTGTCATTGACGCAACATCGCAAACTCACTTGCCTGCGGATTTGGCCGACAGGTATACTTAAAACAAGTCTTAGGTACAGTAGTCTTAGATCGAAACACCACTTAAGGGGGACGTCGTCATGTCTAAGTTTTTGAAAAATACAAAGTCAGCCGCGGGCTTTACGCTTGTTGAGCTGATGGTCGTCGTCGCGATCATCGGGATTCTGGCGTCGATTGCAATTCCACAATATTCGAAGTATCAAGCGCGCGCGCGTACGAGCGAGGCTAAGGTGAGCTTGGCTGCGATTCATGCAGCCCAAACAAGCTTTGCGATTGAGTCTAGTTCTTTCACTGCATGCTTAGGTGCAATTGGATGGCAACCACACAATTACGCTGCTGACCCGACAATTACACAAAAATTCTATTATGCTACTGGATTTCCAGTCGCAATTGGCGCGACCGCCCAATGCGGGCAAGGCGCTCAAGCGTGCTTGGGAACTTCGTGGGATCCGAACCCTGCGACGGCAGCAGCCACGGCGACTTGTGCTGAAGCAACGCTAGGAATGACTGCATTCCAAGCTACACAGGTAGCAATTTCTGGAGACATACCGGCGGCTACTGATGTACGGAGCGACACATTGGCGACTGTGCAAGGAGCATTAAACGCAGCCGGCGCAACCACGGCAGCGGCTCAGTTGACACGCGTGGCTTTCGATATCCGTGCTGCCGGTTTTGTTAGAGGGGCTCCAACAGGAGCAGCCCCAGCTGCCGCAGATTTGGATATTTGGCGCATTAACCAAAATAAACAAGTTGATAACATTCAGCCTGCGCTTTAATTTCTGGTTGTCTTGATATTAAGTCGGGGTGCGCGGCAAGGACTAGCGCACCCCGATTTGCTTCAAATGTCTAGAGACAAACTCCCGAAACCGCTTCACGAGTACCTCAATCTCCTCTTCACCCGGCACAAACGTAAAACTCACCTCACGCGGCGCGCCCGTATCCGTACCCAGCAAAAAGCTCTCCTTACGAATCTTCGCTTCGGTCTCAAGCGCCACCGCACGCTCCACTTGATTCTCAAGCTCCCGCACATTTCCTGGCCAAGAGTAGGACTCCAGCGCCCGCATCGCCTCCGATGTGACCCCCTGAAGCTCCTTCCCGAACTTCGCGGCGCACTTCTTAAAAAAATGCTCAACCAGGATCGGGATGTCCTCCACGCGCTCTCTGAGCGGCGGCGTCGTGAGCATCAAGACATTCAAGCGGTAGTACAAATCCTCGCGGAAAGTACCGTCCGCCACCATCTTCTCAAGATTGCGATTCGTAGCCGCAATCAAGCGCACATCGATCTTTTGATCCTCGTTGCCGCCCACACGGCGGATCGTCCGCGACTGGATTGCGCGCAGCAACTTAACTTGCATCGAAAGCGGCAGCTCCCCAATCTCATCCAAAAAAAGTGTGCCGCCGCTTGCCACTTCAAAGAGGCCGGGCTTATCAGCGACCGCCCCCGTGAACGATCCACGCTTATGACCAAAGAGCTCACTTTCGATCAGGTTCTCGGGGATCGCTCCACAGTTCACGGCGACAAAGGGCTTCTTCGCGCGATCTGACCAGTCGTGGAGCTGGCGCGCGACGAGCTCTTTCCCAGTTCCACTCTCTCCAACGACCAGTACGTTTGAAGTGGTTGAGGCGATTCGCTCCATCATCTTGAGGAGATCGCGGAGAGCCTTAGACTCCCCGATGATGAACGTCTCTCGTCCGGCTTTGGCGGCGGTTTTGGGTTTCTTGCCTGTCATGAGGTGTACGTCAGGATAACGCAAAGAACGCTCAGGATCACGCTTTATCCTTAAAGAACTCAAGAGCAGGCATTACGCGGATCCCTTCTGCGCTCACATAATCACGCGTTCCTAACGCGGTGATTTGGTACCCCTGAGCTCCCTTGAACCGCGCGCAGAGGTATTTCAGATGTGGAGAAATTTCGGAATCCGACCACTTGCATTCGATAAAATGTGTCGGTTTTTGATCTTCCACGATGACGAAATCGACTTCGCGCCGATCGATGTCACGGAAGTACCTCAACTCCACCGCGCGGCCTTCCGCATCTTCCATGAGATGAACCCATTTCAGCAGATGAGCCGCGCAAAAATTCTCGAACCTCAGGCCCTCCTCTTTCACTAAGGTCCAATCGAAGTGATAGTGCTTTTGCTCTTTTTTAACCGCCCGTATCTTGGGCGCTCCAAATGGGGAGAGTCTGAACAATCCATACAACCGCTCCAAGATGGAAAGCCAATTACTGACCGCTTTGTGACTGACCTGAAGATCTTCACGAAGATTGTTGATCGAAAGGGGAGAGCCGACGAGATCCGGAAGTCGGGTCATCATCAGCTCCAGATTCCCGAGGTCCTGAACCCGCTCGAGCGTGACCACGTCCTCTTGAATTAAACGCACGCGGTACTCGCGGGACCAACGTTTCGAGAATGCTTCCGACCCTTTGAAAAACGGCTCCGGAAACCCACCGAACTTCAAAAGATCTCGAAAGTCCTTTTCGCTCTTGATTCTCAATTCAGAAATAGTGAGCGGATGTAGGCGCAAATAGTGGTAGCGGCCTTGAAGGGATTCTCCGCCTCGACGGTATAGATCCAACCGCGCACTTCCGGTCACCAGAATCTGCCTCACTTTGGCTTGCTGGTCATAAAGCCCTTTGAGATAGTTTCGCCAAGTTTTGTACTTATGGAGCTCATCAAACACCCAAAGTGGTCCGGGTGAAAACTCGCGCTTCAGGATTTTTTCGCGATCTTCGGCTATGTCCCAATTCAGGTAACCACGCGGGTCCTTCAGCAAAGCCTTACAAAGCGTGGTCTTGCCCACCTGCCTCGGGCCACCCAGAAAAACCATCTTGGATTTAAGATCCGCCCGAATCTGAGGAGCAAGGGAGCGCTCATTCATAGAGATTAAAAATACGAGTAATTTTGCCTAATGTCAAAATTACTCGCGAGTTTTTTTGACCCTAGTAGAAAACCCCCCAGGGGAAACTTACC
>JBILEK010000109.1:0-3903 GCA_044352155.1 Bdellovibrionia bacterium | reverse complement strand
AAGTTCGCCTGCAAAAAATGAGACGCGTCGATCACAAGCTTTGTGGGCGCCGGGAGCTCCTGTCCAGCTTGAGTGAGAAACGACTCAAACTTCGGGATCACAAAGATCAGCATCCCACCCACGACTCCGATGCCTACGAGCGTCACTAAGACCGGGTACATCATCGCGCTCTTGATCTGACGCGAGAGCTGATCGGCGCGCTCTAAGTACTTCGCTAGACGCTCGAGCATCTTATCTAAAGCACCTGAGGACTCACCGGCGCGGATCAAAGAAATATAAATCTTTGGAAACGACTTCGAGTACTCGGCCAAAGACTCCCACAAAAACGCCCCCTGCGAGACCTTGGTCTTGACCGTGATGATCACGCGCTTGAGTGTGGCGTTAGGAGTTTGCTCTCCTAACACTTCGAGCGATTGCACAAGCGGGATCCCAGCTGCGATCAACACTTGAAGTTGTCGTGTGAACAGAGAGAGCTCAGCGGCGCGGATGCCTGCAGTTTTTCCGCCACGCAAAAGAGCACCAATATCCGTATCTAAAGCTCCAGCACGCGAGATCCGCGTCGGCCGCACACCTTGGCCGCGCAAGAGCATGCGGAGCTCAGTCTCAGTTGCGGCCTCAACCTTGCCTTGCACGCGTTTTCCAGAGCGATCCACTCCCTGGTACTGAAACTGCGCCATCTCTTAGTGCCCCCCTCCACCGCCGCCGCTGCCTGGGAGTCCGAACATTTTTCGAAACTCTTCAGGTTTAGTGGAGTAGGCAAGTCCAATTTCTTTTGTGAGTTTTTTTGCCTTCACCAGCTGAGAGAGGGATTGATTCATGGTGATCATTCCGCTCTCGCCCTGGCCGGTTTGCATCATGGAGTAAATCTGATGAAGTTTGTCTTCGCGAATCAGGTTCTGAATCGGGTTATTGATCACTAAGAGCTCAACCGCGAGCGATCTCCCACCGCCCGCAGAGTTTGGGATCAGCTGCTGAGAGAGAACTGCTTTAAGCGTGTCTGCAAGGAGTTGACGGATTTGAGGTTGCTGATAAGGAGGAAAAACGTTGATCACTCGGTTCAAAGACGCAACGGCGGAGTTCGTGTGCAGAGTTGCAAAAACTAAGTGGCCAGTCTCTGCCATCGTGAGCGCCATCTCGATCGTCTCAAGATCGCGCAACTCACCGACCAGAATAAAGTCTGGATCCTGACGCAAAACGCGCTTCAAAGCGGAGTTAAAGCTCTTGGTGTCAGATCCCACCTCTCGCTGGTTGACTACGCAGTTTTTGTGGGGATGCACAAACTCGATCGGATCCTCAATCGTCAGCAGATGTCCGTACTCAGATTGATTTAAAATATCTAGCATCGATGCGAGTGAAGTCGATTTTCCCGATCCAGTAGCCCCGGTCACAAGAACTAATCCGTTGGGCTGCTTAATGATTTCACGCAAAACTGGCGGAAGCCCTAGTTTATCGAAGTCAGGAATCTGATACGGAATCCGTCGAAATACGCCCGCGACATTGCCTTTTTGTACAAAAATGTTTGCGCGAAAACGCGCAAATCCAGGGATCTCAAAAGAGAAATCCATCTCCTGCGTCTCTTCATACTCCGCTTTGCGCGAGTCAGTCATGACCGAGTAGCAAAGCTCTTTGGTGTCGTCTTTGGTTAGAGGGTCCATTTTGACCTTGACCATGTTGCCGCCAATGCGCAGCTGGGGAGCGCTTGCCACCGTGATGTGCAAGTCAGATGCGTTTTGATCCACCATGGCTTTAAGCAAAGCCACCATCGACACTCTCGCCATTAACTCTCCATCGTCATTGAGACGGCTTCTTCAAGCGTTGTAGTACCTTCGGCCGCTTTGGTGAGCGCAGACATGCGCAAGGACTTCATGCCTTCTTGGATTGCAGCTCTTTTTAGCTCTATTGCGGTTGCCCCTCTTAGGACCATCTCCTTTAGGTTTTGGGAGAACTCCATCACTTCATAGATGGCGATGCGGCCTTTGTAGCCCGTCTTATTGCAAAGCTGGCAGCCATCGCCTTTAAAAAATTGAGAAGCGTTTGCAGCAGCTTCGGTGAACCCAAGCTCAAGCAAGCTTTTGACAGGTGGCTTAAACTCTTTTTTGCACTTAGAGCAGACTTTTCTTAAAAGTCGCTGCGCTACGATCGTATTGACAGATGAGGTAACCAGAAACGGCTCTAAACCCATGTTAAGTAGGCGCACGATCGTTGCTGGCGCGTCATTGGTGTGCAAAGTCGAAAGCACCAAGTGGCCAGTGAGCGCCGCTTGCACTGCAACCTCTGCTGTCTCGTAATCACGAATTTCGCCAACGAGCACGGTATCTGGGTCCTGCCGCAAGAGCGAACGCAGAGCGGAGGCAAAAGTTAAACCAATATCTTTTTGAATCTGAACCTGATTGATGCCCTCAAGGTTATACTCGACTGGATCCTCAACCGTAGAGAGGTTGTCAGAGACCTGATTGAGCTCAGCTAAAGCGGAGTAGAGGGTTGTGGTTTTGCCACTTCCCGTAGGACCTGTGACTAAGACAAGACCGTTTGGAGAGCTGATGCCTTTGCGAAAAACGGCGAGCTGCTGATCTTCGAACCCGAGTTTTCTTAAATCGAGCTGAAGATTTCCTTTGTTGAGCATGCGAAGTACAATTTTTTCGCCGAAAAGGGTCGGAAGTGTATTCACTCGAAAGTCGACATCACGACCTGCTACTTTGAGTTTGATGCGACCGTCTTGGGGGATCCTCGTCTCAGCAATGTCCATGCGAGCCATGATTTTTAAACGCGCGAGCACTGCACGTTTCATCTCTTTTGGGATCTCCATCACTTCGCGCAAAGTGCCGTCTTGGCGAATCCGTACGCGGAACCGATGCTCATACGGCTCGACATGGATATCCGAGGCCATATGACGGATCCCTTCACTTAGAACCCCGTTGACCAAAGCAATGACAGGACCATCCTGCTCGACGGACTGCTGATCGATTTGATGAACTTCGACTTGCTCAATCGCAAAGTCCGCAGCCGTGTCCTCTTTTTTGGTGAGCTTATTCGCCTCACGTCTAAACGCTTCAACCGCCACACCCATGCTCGCTGAGCCGCCGTAGTACTTTTGCATGGCGCGCTCAAACGCCCCAAACGACGTGAGCACGGCCTCGACGTTCATTTTGAGTTGGAACTTGAGGTTCTGGATCTCCATGAGGTTTGTTGGATCATAGACCGCAACGACGACTGTGCCTTTGGATGCCTGAATTGGAATCGCGTGCACTCTGCGAACTAGCTCAGGCGTGATCAGCTTTATGATATCGGCACTGACTTCAAACTTATCTAAGTTGATACTCGGGAGACCAAACTTCTGGCTCAAATAGGCTAGAATGCGGGTCTCGGATAAAGCCCCTCGATCAATCAAAAACTGCAGCGCATTGGATCCTGCTTGGATCTGGGTCTCTGCCTCTTTAAACTGGGCGTCTGTGATAATGCGTTCGCGGAGAAAGAGCTCCACCAGCTTGCGAGACATCCCTCTATTTTGAGGGGGGGTTTAGCCTTTGTAAATCTTCGAAATCAAAGTCTTTCGAGCACGTTCAAGGTCTTCTGCGATCTGAGCGCGCAGTGCTTCAATACTCTCAAACTTTCTCTCGTCTCTCAGACGCTCGTAAAAGCAGAGTTCCACTCTTTTGCCGTACAAATCGATTCTGCGATCCAAGACATGGGTCTCAATCGTCAAAGTCTCGCCGCTTGAGACAGTGGGTCGCACGCCGACGTTAGTGATCGCGCGCATCCCATCAAGCGCACTCAAAGAGACTCCGCGCGCAGGAAGCATTTTGGGAGCCGCAGGGGGCAAAAGATTGGCAGTCGGCACTCCGATCGTATTGCCTCGCCCCTCGCCGCGAACAACCTCACCGCTCAGCGTAAACGCTTGACCGA
>JBILEK010000069.1:0-14300 GCA_044352155.1 Bdellovibrionia bacterium | reverse complement strand
AAAACGGTGTAGAGAGACCGAGGTCCTTGCTCCAGTGCGATCGTACCTCGGTACTGGTAGTGGATCTGGTAGGTTTGTTCTTGAGCGGGATGTTCAGTGACGCGGATTCCAGAGAGTTGGTGATCTCCTTTGGGCGAAGCGGTGATTTCTGCGTAAGACATCGTCCCAAAAAGATGTTGGATCTGCGCCTCCACTTGGTTGCGGGCCTCTTCAAGCGTGGGACGCTCACCTTCCCACTCGACCGTCGCCGCAAAAGTGAGAATGGCTTCGGTGGAGTGTGCGGCTGTGTAAAGTCCGTATGCAGTACTAGACCCAAGACACAGAGTAAGCCCCAAGCCCAGCAAAACGCGTCTCATGGCAGGAGGGTTTACGAGCCCTAGAGTGCTGCGTCAATAATCAACTTTAATAACGTAACTATTTGTAATTATGAGTTAAAAAACCTTCTCATGGGTTGCCGCTACGAGTAACCATGCTCCCGCGATGACTCCTACGATCGCAAGTAAGCGTAGCCACGAAAACCGCTCCTTGCCCTGCCAAAGCACCCAAGGAACGGTGAGAATAGGCGAGAGCGATGAAAGCGCTGCACCGGTGGCCAAAGAAGAGTGAACTAGTCCATAAGCGTAAAAAAGTGATCCGCCAAAACCTTCGAGCAAAAAGACCCACGAATATTTTTTTATTACTCTCCAAGGCAGAAAAATCTCTTTCCTCCCCGTGAGCGGGATCCCGATCAAAGGGCAAAGAAAGATTCCAAGCGTCATTCGGATTGCATTGGAAGTGGCTGCACCAAGTCCTACGCTTCCTTCTGAGACACTCACGGTGTTTAAAGACCAGAGCAGTGAAACTGCGACGGAGCAGAGGACTCCTTTAAGGTAGTCTTTGGCCTCAAGTCCGTGGGGCACTTGGGTGGCACCGGTTCGGATCACGGTGGCGAGACTGAGGACCAAGAGCAAGAGTCCACCCCATCCGGAGAGCGCCATTTGCTCTCCACGAACTCCCCAGCCCACAAGTGCCGACCAAAGTGGATAGCTTGAGGCAATCGCAAGTGAAGTTGGAATCCCGATCGTGCGCGCAGCCCAAAGAAACAAGATATCACCAAAGGAGTAGCTCGAGATGATGCTGAGAGTGAGCATGAGCAATTGGTAGGAACTCACAGAAAAGGAGTCGCCCTGAGCCCAGGCAAGGAGTGCGAACAAGGGCGCTGCAAACAATGCGCGGCTCAAGTTAATCGCATGAGCAGGATGATGTCGCGCCATCTCAGTATACGCAGAGACTCCGACGGCCCAAGTCACTGAAGAAAGCAGTGCACAAAGAGGTCCTAACAGCTGTTCATTGGGCATAGAAAAAAGATACCTGAGGCTATTACAAACGTCTTTGCCCCGTTACACTTCTTTTTAAGATGAACTTAAAACTCTTTGCCTTCGTTTTGCTCCTCTCCACTCCAGCGCTTGCTCAGGGGGTAGACCCGTCGTTAAAGAAGTATGTCGATGTGCAAAAGCACATGCGCGATCTGGTGCGAGCGTATCCGCAGAATGCGGAGATTTTCGAGCTCATCACCTCAGATAGTGGGCAAAAAATCGAGGGCCTAAAAATCGGTAACGGACCGGTGGCGAACCTAGTGGTCGCCACTCACCACGGGAACGAGTACGGATCCACTGAGGTGGCAATGGGCTTTCTCGAAAACACTGTAGTTCAGCCTGTACTTGGGCAGACTGTGTATGTGATCCCAGTTCTTAATGCGGCGGGATATGATCGTAAGCAGCGACGCGAACCTGCGCGATCGACGACGTTTGATCCCAACCGCGACTATCCAGGCCCATGTGGTACCGATGGACCGTTTAATCTCAAAAGCACACGCGCCCTTGCTGATTTTGTAGCCACAAAAGGGATTATTGCCTCAGCCACTTTGCACACGTTTTCAAACATGGTGCTTTATCCGTGGGGAATCTCGACTCGCGATACACGCACTCCTTATGAGGATCTTTTCATGCACTTGGGCAAACTTGCGGCAAGCTTTAGCGGCTATACCGTAGGAAACTCAACCGAGCTTCTGTACCCAGCCGATGGTACGTTTGAAGACTACGCATTTTGGAAGCATGGAGTTTGGTCACTTTTGCTCGAAATGGGTTCGTCTCATAGCCCCACTGCCTCAGCCGTAGAGAAGATGGTGCGCGAAAACGCACCAGGGATCAGAAAAATGCTCGAAGAGGCTCCTCAAGCACGCGCCACAGAGCACGCGTTCACGGGCAAATGCGATACCTCTCTGAAGTCGCTTGATCGTCGCGATGAGTAGCCTTTGACTGACGATTTGCTGACGCAAAGCTACGCAATCGACATGAAGTCTGAATAATTTTTTGACTTCGACTCAGTGCTCAATCATATCCTTATTAAAGCATGGCAGCTAAGCACATCCTCGTCATCGTCGAATCCCCGACGAAAGCGAAGACGATCCGAAAGTTTCTTCCGAAGCACTTTATCGTCGAAGCGAGCATGGGACATGTTCGAGACTTACCTCAATCGGCTGCCGACATTCCAAAAGACATCAAGGATCAAGAGTGGACAAAGATCGGAGTGAACGTCGATAAAGACTTTGAGCCGCTCTACATTGTGCCCAAAGGCAAGACCAAAGTGATTCACGAGTTAAAGCGTAAACTCAAAGAGTCAAGCGAGCTCTATCTTGCAACCGACGAAGACCGCGAGGGCGAGAGTATTTCTTGGCATCTGACTGAGGTTTTAAAACCCAAGGTCCCCGTTAAGCGCATGGTGTTTCACGAAATCACCAAAGCGGCGATTGAAAAGTCTTTGCAGCAAACGCGTGAAATAGATCTGCGCTTGGTCCGTGCCCAAGAAGCAAGACGCATCCTCGATCGTCTGTATGGCTACTCACTTTCGCCGCTGATCTGGAAAAAAATCGCCTACGGGCTTTCAGCAGGTCGGGTGCAGTCGGTAGCACTGAAGCTCATCATCGATCGCGAAAAAGAGCGTATGAGATTTCAGAAAGCTGAGTACTGGGATCTTGAAGCAGTTCTTAAGAAAGGGAGCGAGGAGTTCACCTCGAAGATTATCTCAATCGCCGGAACCAGGATCGCCTCAGGCAAAGACTTTGATGAAACCACCGGTAAGCTCTCAGATGGAAAAAATGTTCGCATCCTTGGAGCACGTGATGCACAAGATCTCGTCGAACGCATTAAGACTGCGCCCTGGAAAGTTTTAAGCGTCGAAGAAAAAGACACAACCGCTCGACCGACCATTCCGTTCATCACCTCGACGCTTCAACAAGAGGGAAATCGCAAGCTAGGACTTTCGACCCGCGATACGATGAGGATTGCCCAAGGTCTATACGAAGAAGGTTTGATCACTTACATGCGGACGGACTCACCCTCTCTTTCGCAAGAGGCAATTCAGGCTGCGCGATCTTGCGTACAAGAGCTTTATGGAAAAGAGTATCTGTCTCCCGAACCGAGACAGTTCTCTGCGAAAAACCGTGGCGCACAAGAGGCACACGAAGCGATCCGGCCAGCTGGCGCCATATTCGTGCACCCGAAAGATACGGGCCTTTCCGGAAAAGAGCTCGCTCTTTACGAAATGATTTGGAAGCGTACCGTCGCTTGCCAAATGGCCGATGCCAAAAAGAAATCCGTGAGTGTAAAGGTTGAAGCAGCCGATGTGCTTTTTAGTGCTTCGGGCTCACGAATCGTGTTCCCTGGGTTTCTGAGAGCGTATGTCGAAGGAAGTGATGATCCGGAGGCAGCACTTGAGGATAAGGAAGTACTCTTACCTGAGCTCAAGGCCGGAGATAGCGTCAAGCTCGTACAGGCTGAAGCGATCTCTCACGAGACCAAGCCACCTGCGCGCTACACGGAGGCCTCTATTGTTCAGGGCCTTGAAAAAGAAGAGATCGGCCGCCCGTCTACTTATGCTTCGATCATCAGCACTTTGATTGATCGAGAGTATGTTCGCAAAATTGGCAACTCACTAACACCAACGTTCACAGGATTTGCTGTCGTTCAGCTATTAGAGGGGCACTTTAATCAGCTCGTCGACACTAAGTTTACTTCAAAAATGGAGCAGTCTTTGGATGAGATTGCTTCAGGCAGGCTCGAATGGAAGCCGTATCTTGCAGAGTTTTATCTCGGTAAAAACGGACTTCAGTCTCAAATCAAAGAGAAAGAAAAAAAGATCGACGCAGGCGCATCGCGCGCCATTCATCTCGCGCAAATCAAGGATGTTGCTGTTCGGATCGGTAGATTCGGTCCTTATGTCATCAAAGAAGGCGATGAGAAAAAAGGGAAAGAAGAAGTCCACGCTTCAATCCCCGAGGATATTCCGCCTGCAGATCTCACAGCCGAGAAGGTCCGTGAGATCATCGAGATTTCTGAAAAAGGGCCACAACCTATCGGGACTCATCCTGAGTATGGACAAAAAATTTACTGCTTAACCGGGCGATACGGTCCTTATGTCCAACTTGGAGAGGCAACTGAAGAGCTTCCCAAGCCACGTCGCGCATCGATCCCAAAATCTATCGATCCCAAAACCATTACCGTAGATCAAGCCGTGACGCTGCTCAGTTTGCCGCGCGAACTGGGGGCGCACCCTACGAGTTCAAAGCCCATTGTCGCAAACATGGGGCGCTTCGGACCCTACGTCGTGCACGAGGGCGATTATCGTTCTCTTAAAAAAGAGGACAACGTCTATACTGTCACTCTTTCGCGAGCATTAGAGCTTCTCGCACAAGAAAAAAAGGGTCGTGCGGGATCCACGCTCGTGAAAGAAGTCGGAGCACACCCGAAAGATCAAAAACCCATCAATCTCTATGAGGGTAAGTTCGGTCTCTATCTTAAGCACGCATCCACAAATGCTTCGCTTCCAAAAGACGTCACTGCAGAGCAGTTGACGCTCGAAAAAGCGATTGAGCTGATTAACGACCGCAAGGGTAAAGGCAAAAAGAAAAAGTCAGGCTAGCGCGTCGATTGCAACGTCTGAATCACGCGTGAAAGTAAATCGTCTCGATCCTGCGTCGATCGATGGATGAGCTCCACGTTGAGGATCGATCCAGTTGAGCGCAGGAGTCGGATCGAGCTTTGAGCGGATTTGATTTGGATAAAGCCATACAGACTCCCGACCCGGATCGGGGTCCATGCGCCAGTGGTGCTCAGCTTTGAGCGAAGCTGGTCCAGGGTTTCAAGCGCAACATTTTCAGTCGCAGAGACGTGGATCAAAGTGGGTTGAGTCGACATGGCTCTTGTTACAGGCTCAATCACGCTTAGCTTTGTGCCGGCTTGAATTTTTTTCCAACGATCAGGGACGTGGATCTTAAACGCGCCTGGCACGTTCTCTAGCTCAGAGAGTAGCGCGTTTCCAATCACAGAGCCAGCGATCGTCTGAGTGGGCAGGAGCAAGGTCGATGCAAGCAGAAACAATATTCGCTGGGCCTTATTCATCGTGAATTTCCTTTGATTGTGGATCCGCTCTCCCTCCATGAGTGAGCGGGAAAAAATTTAGGTTCAAATGGTAAACCTCATCCGCTGCAGCAGTGTCTGCAGGGGGCGAGAATTTCTGATTCAACTCGTGAGCAAACTTGCGGATGTGCTTTTTGACTTGTGGGAGCAAAGCCCGAGGGAGTGCGATATTGACTCCTTGAATCTCACGCTCCTCAGGAGGAAGCGAAAAAAGAGCCTCAACACCTTTCTCAATAAACTGTCGATGCAGGTGGCGTACGAGTAAAGTAGAGATCTCATCTCCAGTGGAAACAAGAGGCTCATTTTGAATCAACTTTCCAGACGGATCACGCTTGAGAAGTCCAAAGCTGAACAAAAGATCAAGAGAGTCCTTTGCCTCACTTGGAGTGATTTTGTTTCCAAGTCGATGCGAGATCCATAGAGGGTCCTCCTCAAAGTGGGAGAGAAGCACAAGCTCTCGAATGATCCAGTGGTACCAATGCGATAAAAGTGCATGCTGCTCAGGCCGGAGCACTTCTGTTCGGCTCTGTGCGCGCTTGCGAATGTGAATCAGTTTTTCGAGGTACTGTCGCTTAGCTTCGACATCGCGCGCTTCCTGGTAAAAAACTAAGTTACGGAAGTAGCTTGACTGCTGAGGGCTAAGACCCAACCCGCGAATAAACGGATCCACCAGGCGATCGGTGATGCGTCGTTTTCCGTCGATCACAAGCTTCAAGTAGTTCGGGGAGCTCAGACGAGCGCGCTGGGCAAACGCACGATACGAGTAGGATGCCTTCTCTTTTTTCTGAGAAGTGTAGTAGTCGAGAAGGTACTTTCGATAATCTGAATACTGATAAAGATCCATCTCAACCCCCTCCCCAGAGGGTCGAAACTCTTTTGGACCCGCAACCGCTGCTCCAAACCACGAGCCGCGATCCCCCACGCCCGAGTTATCCATCAAAGTGCTTTAAAAAATCAATGCGCGCCGAGTAAAAAGCACCCGAGTCTTTAAAGAGCGAGCTTTTTACGCATAGAGCTTGGCGCAATTGCGCGATGCGTGAGCTCGGTCACTAGAAACCCTTGGGCGATGATCTCAAACTGAACGTCCCAGTCTCCAACCCAAACGCCGAATTTTTTTCCAAAGCTTCGGGGATCCTGGGGATCTGCTCGACGCTGCTGAAATGCAGGTCTTGGGTCAAGCGAGAGAAACTCTTGGACCAACTTTTTAAAGTCCTTATGCCCTGGCTCTGTTTGTATACTCTTAAGTGCTTGCAGCGCTTTTTTTGAGAAGCGAACTTTCTTTCTAACAATTGCGTCCCTCGCCCAGCCCGACTTGGCTCGCCTAAGAGAGTCAGTGTAAGGAACGTAGGGTTTCAGATCAAGGATTGGGGTTCCATCAAGCAAATCAAGTCCGCTCACTTCGAGCACAACTTGTCCTCTCTCGTTGAGATGTACTCTTTCGAGTTTCACTGCTGAGAGTCCAATCGGGTTTGGACGATGGGGAGAGCGTGAGGCGAGGACACCTATTTTTTTCGCCCCCCCTAGGCGGGGAGGTCGCACTCTGGGTTTCCAGCCCTTTGCTCCGTGCTCATGAAAAACCCAAACGAGCCAAAGGTGTGAGAACTGATCAAGCCCATCGATCGCAGACCGAAGACGCGGATCTCGTTTAAGTTCGATCCAGCCTCTTGCATGACGAACAAGTCCTGGCTGACGAGGGATTCCAAATTTTTCCTTATAGACCGAACGGCAAATGCCGATCGCTTCAAAAGTAAACGAGCTCATCGCACACGTGGAAGCGCAGTGATCCCGATTCGAATCTGATCGCCATCAATCTCGATACTCTCCACATGGGTTCCTGCAGGAGAGTCGGACCAGCGACATTCTGTTGCAAGTGTTTCGGCAGAAATCATTGCGCGGTGATGATCGAAGGCGGACTTAAAATCGCCCTGACAATACACTTCAAGCTGGATGCGATCATCGAGAATGAATTTCGCATTTTTGCGTGCTTGTTGCACTTTGCGGATCATTTCGCGCGCTAGACCTTCGCGAACTTGTTCAGGTGTAACGGTGGGGTCAATCTCAATTGAGACCACTTGGTGGACCGCAAGATTTGGATTTTCGCCCTTAGGAGCCCGGCGGATCTCTACATCTGCGAGCGTGATCGGTTCGCCATCTAGACTGAGTGTTGCTCCGGACTCAAGCTCACGAATCTGCTCGATGGATAGCGCTTGGATTTTTGCTGCGATCGCTTTCATTTTCGGACCCAGACGTTTTCCTAGAGCGGGAAAATGAGCCTTTGCGCTCACCAACACGACACTCTCTTCATTTCCGTCATACTCAATGTGCTGGATATTGAGCTCATCTTGAAAGTAAGGCTCAAAGCGTTTTAAGTCTTCAAGCACTTGAGGCACGCGGTGATAAACGCGCATATTCTGTAGCGGTATTTTAGCTTTGACTTCGATTTTTTCTCGATGGTTACGTCCCAGCATCACGAGCACATCCATCGCTCGTACGGCCTCTTCAAGAGCAGGCTTAATGAAATGCTTTTGGCTCTCGGGGTACTGCTCGAGGTGCACACTTTCCTTGGCTTGCGAGAGGTTTCCATAAGTCGTTTCCGACAAGAATGGTGCAAACGGAGCCATAACTTTTGCAAGTGTGATGAGAACTTCGTAGAGCGTCTCGTATGCGAGACGCTTGTCTTCGGGCATCCCATCTTGCCAGAAGTGACGACGGTTGAATCGGATATAAGTGTTGGTGAGATCTTCAATAAACTGCAGGAGATGGGGTACGACATTGTAGAGACGATAGCCCGCCATCTCACGATTGGTGTGCTCGATCAGTGAGTGCAGGCGCGAGAGAATCCACTGGTCCAGCAGATTAGGAGTTTGAGCAAAATCGCCGCGTGGCTCGAAGTGATCAATGTTCGCGTAAGACACAAAGAACGAGTAGGCGTTCCACCAACGGAGGAGGATTCGACGCACGATGTCTTTAACCCCCTTCTCCGAGAAGCGCAGCTCCTGCGCTTTCACCGCAGGTGAGTCAATGAGGTAGAGCCGAACTGCGTCTGCACCGTGCTCACCGAGCAAGAGCATGGGATCAGGATAGTTTCTGAGGCTTTTTGACATTTTTTTTCCGTCTTCGGCAAGGATGAGACCGTTGACGACCACATTTTTGAACGCCGGTTTGTCAAATAAAGCGCTTGAGATCACCGAGAGCGTGTAGAACCATCCGCGCGTTTGATCTAATCCTTCGGCAATGAAATCGGCCGGAAAACGCGATTCAAACTCGGCTTTGTTCTCAAACGGATAGTGAAGCTCTGCATACGGCATTGAGCCGCTCTCAAACCAACAATCTAAGACTGCTTCAACCCGCTTTAAAGGCGCTTTTCCGGTTGGAGATGGGATTGTGAGATGATCGATGAACTCCATGTGCAGATCTTGGACTTTTTGACCAGTGAGTGTTTCAAGCTCTTCGCGCGAGCCAATACAGATTTTCTCGCCCGCGTCGTTCATCCAGACCGGAATCGGCGTACCCCAGAAGCGGTTACGCGAGATAGCCCAGTCGCGTGCGTTCTCAAGCCAGTTTCCAAAACGGCCGTCTCGCAAGTGATCAGGGACCCAGGTAGTTTTTGCGTTGTTTTTGAGGAGTTTTTCTTTGATTTGCTCTACGCGCACAAACCAAGTTGAAACTGCGCGGTTGATCAGAGGTGTATCCGAGCGGTAGCAGAACGGATACGAGTGCATAAGTGTGTCTTGTTTATGAAGACGGCCCGCGGCTTTGAGTTCAGAGATGATGTCTTTATCCGCATCTTTAACACGTTTGCCGTGGTGGGGCGGGACTTCTGTGGTGAACCTCCCATCGTCGTCGATGGGGTTTACGATCGGTAGACCCGCAGTCTTACATGCGAGAAAGTCTTCTTCCCCGAATGCAGGAGCCATGTGCACGATGCCCGTTCCGCTCTCAGTTGTGACGTGTGAGGCCTCAATGACTTGGAAGGCTTTTTTAGACTTCAGTTCAGAGAAATATGAGAAAAGTGGAGTGTAGGTCTTGCCGACGAGCTCGCGGCCTTTGTGGTTTTTCAAGATCTCAAGCTTCTTGAAATCCTTGAAAGAGCCAGCGAGCAGCGCTTGAGCCAAATAGTATTTCCGACCTGAGTCGGGATCCTTCACGAGCACGTAATCGAGATCGGGTCCAACGGCGAGTCCCAAGTTTGAGGGAAGCGTCCACGGAGTCGTCGTCCAAGCGAGAAAGTGCGTATCCGGCTCGCCATCCACTGGGAAAGAAACTGTGATCGCAGGATCCTGCACGTCCTTGTAGTTTAAGTTCGCTTCAAAGTTCGACAGTGGGGAAGAGAGCCCGACTGAGTACTTGACGACTTTGTAGCCTTCGTAGACGAGACCTTGATCCCAGAGGCGCTTAAAGACACTCCACACGCTCTCCATAAAGTTAACATCCATTGTGAAATAGGCGTTCTCCATATCGACCCAGCGGCCGATGCGTCGGACGGATGCTTTCCATTCAGTGGAGTAGCGCTGCACGATCGAGCGGCAGGCCGAGTTGTACTTGTCCACCCCCATCGCAAGCACTTGTTTACGGTCCTCGATCTTGAGCGACTTGTTGATTTCGTACTCCACGGGGAGTCCGTGGCAGTCCCAACCGAAACGACGTGGGACATGGTAGCCCTTCATCGTCCAGTAGCGCGGGACGATGTCCTTTAAGATCCCAGCAAGCAGATGGCCGTAGTGGGGGAGTCCTGTTGCGAACGGGGGGCCGTCGTAGAAACTATAAAACTTGGAGCCTTTCGTCGCTTCAAGAGTCTTTTCGAAAATCTTTTTTTGATCCCAAAGCGAGAGGACACTCTCCTCGTTTTTTGGGAAATCGACATCAGGCGATACAGGTTGAAAACGTGTTTGTTTCATAGGGATTTAGCCGACATGGGCGAAGCCCTAAGCCTAGCAGAAATCGAGCGGCCGAGCACGAGCCGGAGTTGTCCCATGGCACGGTGCGGTGTTTTGCTCTTTTTTTTCGGCTCTGCTTTGAAACAGCCTAAACTAGAGCGAAATGAAGAAAAAAGGGATCCTCCAAAAAAACAAAAGCCTTCTCGATTGGCAGCTCCCTGACGCCTTCAGCAAGACTGTGCGACAAGACTCAGGAGAAACTTGTTTTGAGACCCTTGATCAGTCATAGGGCGCGACTGCCCGCTTTTAGCGAGCTTAAGATCAGTTACGTACGGAGCTCCGGCCCGGGGGGGCAAAACGTCAACAAAGTGAGCAGCAAGTGTGTACTCCGCTGGAGCGCATCCCAATCCACGTCTTTGCCCCCAGAGGTTCTCGCGCGATTCCTGATCCGCCATCAAGCAAGGCTTACGCGCGAAGGAGATCTGCTCCTCACGAGCGATCGCTTTCGCGATCAGAAGAGAAATCTTCAGGACTGTCTCATGAAACTCGCAGATCTGATCACTCAAGTGACGATTCCGCCCCGGTTGCGGAAAAAAACAGACCCCACTTTCGGAAGTCGAGCGCGAAGTAAAAAAGAAAAGAAATCTCACTCTGAAAAAAAGCGCTCGCGGACCCGTCGAGACTGGGACTGAGGTTTTTAGCGTTTCTGGAGTCTGAAAATCGAAAACAAAGAAAAGTTTATAAATTTCAATGATTTTTAACGATTGTGACCCTGCTCACACGCAAAGAGTGTCGCTTTTTGGGTGAGTTCTGGCATACCTACCGCCGTGCAACATTTTTTCAGCAGTCTCTTGCTGCGGAGTTATTTTTGGATGGGGCTTTGGACTCTTTTTTCGCTTCCCTCAATGGCGGAAACGAAAACGCTCGAGCTTCGGATGCTTCGCTTTAGTGCCCCAGTTAATGTCAAAGCATTCACTGTGCGCGGAGAGGCTCAAAAGTTTTTTGGATCCGCTCGGGTTCAAGACCATGGAGCTTTAAGCGAGCTTGAGGCACGCGTTCCGGTGGAGAGTCTCACCACAGGAATGAAGATCCGTGATCAACACATGAGAGAGCGAATATTTACGACTAAAGACGGTGCGACTCCTGACCTTGTTTTCAAGTCCACGGGCATACTTTGCTCGGAGGAGAGCTGCAACGTCCAGGGCACGCTGACGATTGCAGGAAAAGCGAGGGAGCAAACTTTTCGTTGCAATCGACTAGCGACATTCACTTGCACGACGCAAGTGTCGCTTACTCGTTTTGAAATTGAGCGACCATCGCATCTGGGTGTTAAAGTCGAGGACCTGATCGAAGTCCAAGTGCAAGCGCGGATAAAGTGATGATTCGCACCTTTCTGATCGTCATCACGCTAGTTGTTCTATCTGCCAACGCTTGGGCCTATCCAAACTATGTGCGTTTAGGTTACGTGAGTTGTGCGGTTTGCCATGTCTCTTCCCAGGGGCAAGGGCTCTTGACAGAGTATGGAAAAAGTATTGCAGCGGGATCGGCTTTTTTTTCGCGCGAGTCTCGCGAAGAAACGCAAGCCTCCTTCGTGCGATGGGGGTTACAAGCACGTGCAATAGCGATTGTACAAAAATCTAGGAGCGAGTTTTTTCCCATGCAATTAGATGGGATGACCTCGATTGGCTCAGCGAACTTGCGCAGCGACGCAGTCATTGGCGTTACTCCTTTACGGCAAAAAAACGCAGCCCGAGCGGGTCGGGGAGCGTTGGGCGAAGATTTTGTACTTCGAAAGGCTTTGATTGCAGGAAAGCCCACCGAAAACATGGAGTGGATCCTTGGACGTGACTTTGCGTCAGCTGGAATTGCTACCGATGATCATACTGCGTTTATTCGTGCACTGACTCGCCGTGGTGTCACCGATTATCCAACGCAGGCTCGTTTGGATTTAAGCACGGAGAGATGGCTTCACAGCTACGCTTTTTTAGCCCCCTCGTTTGAGGAGTCCTTCAGTGCGCGGGAGTACGGAGTTTCAGCACGTTTAGAGCGGATTTTGAACGAGAGCGCAACCGTAGGCGGACTCGTCGTTTTTGCAAAAAGCAACTCCATTGAGCGACTAGCGATCAGTGGTTTTACGCGCTGGGGATTCACTTCGAGTTTAGCTCTTGTTTCTGAAATCCAACTGACGACACGTGAGCTTCGCTCAGGACAGCGATTTGAGCAGTGGATCGCCCATGCTCGTCCAAGTTTGGCAGCCCTAGAATGGGTTGAGCTCGCGTTACCCGTTGAGGTCCTCTCCATTTCGCCTCCTTTTCAGGACCTGGCACTTCAATCAGGGCCGAGCGCGAACTTGCGTTTGATTCGTGAAGCGAGTTTACTGTTGGATGGTCGTTGGACTTTGCGTGGGGGACAGGCGCAGAGAGTTTTTTTGGCGCAAGTGTTTGTACATTTATGAAGATAAAATTATCAGTATTTTTGCTTCTGGTCGCAGGATGTTACGGTCGTGGGACAGATGAAAGTGCGCTTTTTGCGCTTCCCCCAGATCTTAGTCCGCCTGGTCGAGTCGATTTTAACTTTCTGAAAACCAGGATTCTCGAGAGTAAGTGCTCGCGTTGTCATCTCTGGGCTCATACGGAAGAGGGAGTTCGCTCACAGATCATCCCTGGAAACCCAGAGAGTTCCCCACTGTATCGCGAAGTGGAGAGTGGAAGCATGCCGCAAGGCGCACCCAGGCTCTCAGGCAGTGAGCTACAGATAGTGCGCGACTATATTTTAGCTCTCTCCCAGGAAGACCCCGATCCTGTGCCGAGTAAAATCTCTTTTGAAACGCTCAAACAAAAAGTCCTCATTCCGCATTGTATTTCTTGTCATCGAAGTATGGACACTCCGGATGGCATCATTTTGGATATTGAGCCGGGAAGGCCTGAGCAATCTTTAATGTATCTCTCTGTGAAGTCGGGAAGCATGCCGAAAAGTAAACCACCACTCACCGTCAGTGAGCTTGAGATCGTTCGAAAATACATTGAAGGCTTACTTTTGCCGCTTTAAGCGAGTGAGATACGCCTGAAGCTCTGAGGGGTCATCGGTAATGATTCCGTCCACGCCCATTGCGATCACCTTTGCGAAAGCCTCTTCGGTGTTCAGTGTCCAAGGAATCACTTTAGATCCGAGAGCCTGAATCGCTTTTACCTTCTTGGCATCGAGTAACTCCCACTGCGGCGACATTGCGTAGGGTCTGAGCTCACGCACTGTTTTCACGAGATCTTCACTTGGATTTTCGCTTAAGGTCACAAGCCTTAGCTTTCTCTCTAGCTTTCTCTCTAGCTTTCTCGCTTCGTCGAGGGTGCGGTAATCAAAAGACTGTAGCGTCGAGCGTGCGAGAAACCCACTTTTACGAATGGCGTTAACGACTAACGTTGCGAAGGTCCTGGGATCGGTTGTATTGGCCGGCTCATTAGGAAGGATCTTAGTTTCGATGTTAAACTGTACGCTCCTCGCAGCCGGATACTTCGAATCGCGCACGAGTGCAAAGACTTCCTCGAGCGTCGGCATCGGCGTGCCTGGTACAGGCTTTTGCTTTGGGAAACGCGGATTTTTAAGAGTGCCGCAGTCATACTTTTTTGCTTCAAGAAGTGTCATCCCAAAGATCAGAGGCCCTGACGACTCGAGTTTTGCTCCATCGCTCTGCTGGCAGATCATAGGGTTTACGTGTGGGTCGTGACTCACGATGAGCTTTAAGTCTTTTGTGACCGCAAGATCCAACTCAAGCGTATCGACACCAATTGAGAGCGCATACTCGAACGCAGGAAGCGTGTTCTCGGGGAGCACCGCACGCGCGCCACGGTGACCTTGGATCTCAAGAGCGTGGGCTTGGGTGACGAGTGCGATGAACGTCAGCAGCATATCTTAGAGGTCTCCTGTGTACGTGAGCTTAAGTGTCGTGCTCAATTCATGTTTTTCTTTTGAA
>JBILEK010000018.1:0-36727 GCA_044352155.1 Bdellovibrionia bacterium | reverse complement strand
ATTGCACGTAAAAAAGTGCCTGAAGTTACGACTACAGCGCTCGCACTCAGCTGTGAGCCATCTTTAAGAACCACGCCGCTGACCTTTCCCGAGAATTCAAGGAGTCGTTCTACTTCGCCCTCTAAAATTGAAAGATGAGGAACATCGGCCAAAAAAGACTGCATTTTGGCTGCATAAATCTCCTTATCGCACTGTGCACGAGAGGAGCGCACTGCAGGCCCTTTGCTCTGATTCAAACGCTTGTACTGAATGGCAGCCTGATCGGTCATCCGCCCCATAACTCCACCCAGCGCATCGATCTCTTTTACGAGCTGGCCCTTTGCTAAGCCACCCATCGCGGGATTGCATGACATCCAGCCAATTCGAGACACACTCAAAGTGAGCAGCGCAGTACGACAGCCCATACGAGCCGCGGCATGAGCAGCCTCCGTACCCGCATGGCCCCCACCAATCACGATGACGTCGTACCGAGCTTCCTTCAGCATGACGGGGATTTAGCGCGGCGGGCTGAGATCCGTCAAACTGAACCTTCTGAAATCCTCTGTAAATAAAATGGAGCGGACGACGGGGGTCGAACCCGCGACCTCAAGCTTGGGAAGCTCGCACTCTACCAACTGAGCTACGTCCGCGCCGAATGAAGCGCCAAAAATACACTTCCTTGAAAACAAATCAAGCCGTTCAAAACGGGCATTGAAGGCCGGGGGCCCTCGACTTAGTCTTCAGAAGACATGGATGAATTAATCACAAAGAACCCAACTACGGGGGATCTGCTTCCTCCCCTTCGGATGACGGAGCTCGGTGAAATCCCCGAAATCTTCGCCCGGGCTCGAGTTGCGCAACGGTCTTGGGCGTTACTCAGCGTTCGAAAACGAGCTCAACAACTTCTTTTGGTTCGTGACTCGATCCTTGATCAACTCGACTCCATCGAGAACACGATCCTGCTTGAAAACGGAAAACCTAAACTCGAAGCGCTCACTCACGACATTCTTCCAAGTCTAGAGATCGCTACTTTTTTCGGAAAAAATGCAGCCCGCATCCTACGCTCCTACGACTTGAAGCTTAGCAATCCGATCCTTCTCACCAAAAAGAGTCGAATCGAACATCAGCCGCTAGGCGTGGTTGCGGTGATTGCGCCATGGAACTTTCCTTTTTATCTCCCTTTTGCAGAAATTTTCATGGCTCTTATTGCAGGCAATGCGGTTGTTTTTAAACCAAGCGAGGTGACCCCAAGAGTTGGACTAAAAATTCAGGAGGTGTTTGAGCAAGCGGGCTTACCAAAAAATCTTCTGCAAACTGTCCTTGGTGATGGAGGCCGGGGCGTTGCGATTATTGATCAAAAACCTGCAAAAATTTTTTTTACTGGCAGTGTAGAGACCGGCAAAAAAATCATGACCCAGGCGGCATCCTCGCTCACGCCTATAAATCTCGAGCTCGGTGGTAAAGATGCGATGATTGTATTGGCAGATGCTGATTTGGACTTTGCGACCAGCGCTGCTCTTTGGGGGGCGTTTACAAACTCAGGACAGCTCTGTGCCTCTACTGAGCGACTCCTTGTACATGAGTCCATTGCAAAGCCCTTTACAGAGCTTCTGCATAAAAAAATTACTCAGCTTCGACAAGGAGACCCAACGCAAGGCCATACTGATCTCGGTCCCTACACTTACGAAAAGCAAAAGTCTGTTTATTCCTCTCAGATTGAAGAGGCAAAAGCTCGTGGTCTTGAGTTTATCTGTGGTGGAGAGTTTGATCCGAGCGGGCGATACCTTCGACCGACTCTCGTCCGTGGAAGCGGGATCGAGGCTGCAAAAATCTATAATGACGAAACTTTCGGTCCAGTGCTCGCAATCACTACGTTTCGAACACCAGAAGAGGCAATCGAAAAAACGAACCGCTCTCGTTATGGTCTTTTGGCGAGTGTGATTTCGAAAAACCTTAAACTTGCGAAACAAATCGCTCGAGCCCTAGAAGTGGGGACAGTGACTTTAAACGAAGTTGCATATACTGCCGGAGTTCCTGAAACACCCTGGGGCGGAATGAAGGAGTCTGGGTTCGGGAAAAGACATTCCGCGGCAGGGCTCTTGGAGTTTGTTCACGTGAAACACTTCCACGAACCTAAATGGAGTGGTTTTTCGTATAAGTCATTCTGGTGGTTTCCCTACAGTCCTTTTCAGTACCAAACCTTTCGCTCGTACCTACAATTCTATCGAAACGGTAAATTAATTAAATTTAAATCAATTCCAACCTTCTTATGGAATCTGGTCCAGTTTTTAAAAAATGAGAAGAGAATATAAATACTTTCATATATTTAACGAGATAGTTGACGTAAACATATAGTGTAAATTACTGTTAACACTATGCGTTACAAGTGCCGCATCTCTCAGGTTGTCGCATTTTTTGCTCTCCTTTCTTCCTGCGACACGCTTCCAATCGAAGATAAACCAATCCATACAACTTTTCAGGCCTCAGACCCAATCAGCGCTCCCGCCACCTCCAGTTGCACACCAATCGCCCAAGGGGCGGTGACGAACACGCATGTACGCACCACTTTAAATCTTAAAAACAATTCCTGCGCACGGATACAGATGTGTGTGCTTCCTGAGTTTTGGCGCGATCGCGACGAGTCCGACAACATTACTGGGATCGATCTTGTCATCCTCTTTGACACAACCGGATCCATGCAGCCTTACATCAATGCAATGATTCAAAACATGCAGCAGCTCATCACTAATCTCAACACCCTTACACCAAGCCTAAGGCTAGGTTTAGTGACTTATCGAGACTTCGCAAACCGGGGCGGTAGCACTGGAGATCACCCGTTTCGGTTGCTCTCGCCACTCACCCATGATGTCTCGAGCGTCAGCAATTTTCTTGTCGGGCTTCGAGCAGTTGGTGGCGGGGATATTCCCGAATCTCTTTCAACCGCGCTTCGCGCAACTGTCGACGGGCAAGGACTTGCGGGCTACTTTGAAGGCGCGAATATGCAGTGGTCTACCGACCCCTCTCGTCTCAAAGTGGTTCTCGGAATAAGTGATGCCTCCGATAAGCGCACAGACCTCCCACCTGGAGCTGCTACACTACAAACTTCGGCATCCGCACTTAAAGAGCGTGGAATTTTGTTTATTGGGATCGGCCGTCGCCCTCAGTCCTCATGGGAACAAGCCTCACAAACGAGTTTCGATGATTTCTCGTTTCTAGCGCGCGAAACGGGCGCCATCGCGAAGAGTCCGGGTATCGACTTAAACGGCGATGGACGTGCTGATCTTGTTGGTGAAGTCACACCAGGTCAACCCGCGGTGCTCCAAATGGACTCGCAAGGACGCCTTCTGGGCGCTCCGGTCACGAGTGATCCCACAAGAGTCGTCGCTGGAGCCATTGCGCAAATGCTTGTTCGAGTGCGCCCTTTTCAGTTTAGTCTTAATGTAAGCGCACCAGGTCGCTCCTATTCGCCGGCCGGCAATTCAATCGCGGTGCCTCCTGGTTCACTTGAGCCGGGATGCTTTGCTTCAGTTGAAATTCAAAAACACACCCAGAACTCTTCTTCATGTCCAGACGACATCTCCACCGTCGAGCTCCTCGCCCAAGAAGAGACATTAAGTGTAGATGTCCCAACAACTTATCTTCACACAGTGGTTACTGCTGTGAGCTGTGCTCCAGATCCCCAAGTTTCTCCAACACCCAATCCGAGCCCAAGCCCATCGTCAACGGGCACGGTGGGACCAGGCAATCCGTTTGGAGTATAAGCGAACTAAGTCCGCTCTGGGGCATGAGCTTGGATGTACTCAATGATCTCAGCCAAACTCGCTCCGGGTGTGAAAATCATCTGAACTCCGGCCTGACGCATCGGCTCTATGTCCTCTTCCGGGATGATCCCTCCCAAAAGAAAGAGCGCATCGGACAGACCACCTTTTCGAACGCCTTCAATGATCTCAGGCATTAATGCGTTATGTGCGCCCGAAAGAACGCTCACTCCCACAACATGAACATCCTCTTGGATTGCCGCGCTCACAATCATTTCAGGGGTTTGGTGCAACCCAGTGTAGACCACCTCAAAACCAGCATCTCGCAGTGCGCGTGCAATGATTTTAGCCCCACGATCATGCCCATCTAAACCGGGCTTAGCGATGAGTACTCGGATTCGTCGTTGAGTTTTCGAGCTCATCTAGAAACTCCCAGCTTCGCGGTAAACTCCATACACGCCCCTTAAAGTATCGCAAACCTCTTGAAGAGTCGCATACTCTTTAACGGCATGAATGATTGTAGGCATCAGATTCTTGCCCAACTGAGCATCTTGCTTCACTTGCTCGAGAGCTGAATGAACTGAGCTCGCGTTGCGTCGGCGACGAAGTGCTGCCAGTTTCTCGATCTGCTGACGTTCGATCGAGCGATCGATATAGAGTGTTTCCACTTTTCTTTTTGGCTCGTCGATTTTGAATTTATTTACTCCGACCATCACTTTCTCGGCCTTCTCTAGTTGCCGCTGAAAGTGGTACGCGCTGTTTGCGATCTCCGATTGAGGAAAACCTTTTTTTGTGGCCTCAATCATGCCGCCCATATCCCAAATTCTCTGGATATAGCCCATGGCCTCGCGCTCAACCTTATTGGTGAGCGTCTCCATAAAGTAGGACCCACCAAACGGGTCGGCCACGTTGGTGACACCACTTTCTTCGGCAATAATCTGCTGCGTGCGCAAAGCAATCATCACTGCCTCATCGGTGGGAAGTGCCAAAGTTTCGTCCATCGAATTAGTATGAAGCGAGTTTGTACCGCCCATCACTGCAGCAAGCGCCTGAACTGCGACACGAACAATATTATTGTAAGGCTGCTGCGCGGTGAGTGAAACTCCCGCTGTCTGCGCATGCGTGCGGAGCATCCATGATTTCGGATTTTTTGCTCCGTATTTCTCTCGCATGATCTTCGCCCAAATTCTCCGAGCCGCACGAAACTTCGCAATTTCTTCGAAAAAGTCGTTATGCACATCGAAAAAGAACGAAAGTCTGGGCGCAAAGTCGTCAATGTGCATTCCGCGCTTAATGCACTCATCCACATAGGCGAGCCCATCAGATAATGTGAACGCAAGCTCCTGTACTGCAGTCGCTCCCGCCTCGCGGATATGATACCCACTAATCGACACCGTGTTCCAGTTCGGATAGTTCTGAGTGCCGTACTCAATCGTGTCGATCACGAGTTTAACGGCAGGATCCACTGGGAATAACCATTCCTTTTGAGCGATATACTCTTTTAAAATATCGTTCTGAAGCGTTCCGCGAACTTGATCCTTAGGAACCCCTTGTTTTTCGGCAACAGCAAGATACATCGACAGTACAACAATGGCGGGTCCATTGATCGTCATCGAAGTGGTGACCTTACCGAGCGGGATACCTGAAAACAGCTCCTCCATATCCTCCAGTGATGAAACTGCTACTCCGCACTTACCGACTTCACCACGCGCCATTGGACTATCGGCGTCGTATCCCATGAGAGTTGGCATATCAAACGCCGTGGACAGTCCGGTTTGACCCGCTTCCAGCAAAAGCTTGAATCGCTCGTTCGTTGCTCGAGCATTTGAAAATCCAGCAAACTGGCGCATCGTCCAAAGTTTGCCGCGATACATATTGGGCTGAACGCCACGTGTAAAAGGGTACTCTCCTGGCATCCCAAGATCGCGAACGTAGTCAAAGCCTTCTTTCTCCAGATCACAGGGCGTACTGACGAGGGGAAGCTCCATATCACTGAGGGTTGTAAATCGTACCGCTCGAGGTGGATTACGTTTTTCGGAGTCCGATAATCGCTTTCTCCACAACTCTTGCGCTTCGGCGACTTTTTTTATCTCATCAGAATTGAAGTGTGCCATTGCGATCTCCTAAAAAAATCATCCTCGCTCGTTGAGCTCAGCGAACTCTTGCGCGGCAATCACTAAACGCTGAATCTCGGAGGTTCCTTCATAAATTTCTGTAATTTTTGCGTCTCGAAAGTTTCGCTCCACAACGTACTCTTTAGTGAACCCGTATCCTCCGTGGACCTGAATGGCCTTGGTTGCAATCCAATTGGCGGCCTCAGATGCTGATAGCTTTGCCATCGCAGCGGCTTTCGAGTATTTCTCTCCGGAATCTTTCAGGCGTGCGGCATTCCAAGTCAGTAGACGCGCGGCCTGTAAGCGCGTCGCCATGTCAGCCACAAAAAATTGAATCGCTTGAAGCTTGGCGATCGGTGCTCCAAACTGCTCTCGCTCAGCTGCAAATCGTTTAGAGGCATCCAATGCGCATCGTGCAATACCTAATGCCTGAGATGCGATCCCGATCCTACCGCCATCCAAAGTCCACATCGCAATCTTAAATCCCTGGCCTTCTTGTCCGATGATGTTTTCTGCGGGTACAAAAACATCATCGAAGAAAAGCGCAGCGGTTGACGAAGCAGTAATGCCCAACTTGTCTTCAAGCTTCGAGACTTGGAAGCCCTTCGTTTGAGTGTCGACCAAAAAAGCGCAAATACCCTTATGTTTTAAATCAGGGTTTATAGTCGCAAACACGAGACAATAATCCGCCTCTTTTCCGTTTGTAATCCAGTTTTTAGAGCCATTGAGACGATAGCCCCCTTCGACTTTTTTTGCGGAGAGCTTAAGTCCTGCGGGATCAGAGCCATGCCCTGGCTCAGAGAGAGCAAAACATCCCAGCTTTTTACCTTGTGCAAGGGGTTTGAGATATTTGTCTTTAATCTGATCGCTCGCAAACTCAGCCAGTGGTGCGCAAACGAGGGAGTTATTCACTGACATGATCACGCCCGTTGAGGCGCAAGCTGCTGAGATCTCTTCCATCGCCATTGCATAAGCAACTGTATCAAGGCCTGATCCGCCCCATTGCTCGGGAACCATCATACCCATCAGGCCAAGATCTCCGAGCTGTTTCACTACTTCAGTTGGGAATCGGCCTGACTCATCCCATTCTTTTGCATGAGGGGCGATCTCTTTTTGCGCAAACACTTGTATCTGCTCTAAAAGAACATTTTTTGACTCATCGGACTCAGGCCAGTTTCGCATCTTAAACTCCTAATCCTTGAAACTTTGCTTTACGCTTTTCAGTAAATGCGAGCATCCCCTCGCGCTGATCTTTAGTTCCGAAGAGCTCTCCAAACTCTTGGGCCTCCGCATCAAGTTTTGAGTTTAAACCCAAAGTCTCGCCAAACTCGTTCAAGAGCTTTTTTGCTGATGCAATTGCAGAGGAAGACTGAACTGAGATTTTTTTTGCGACTTCAATTACGGCGGGCAAAAAGTTCTCTGCCGGTAGCACTTGCGAGCAAAGCCCGATTCGAAGTGCTTCGTCGGCCTTCACTTTTCGACCGGTAAAAATAAGATCTTTTGCTGTGCCAATTCCTACAGCCTTAATGAGCCGCACGGTACCACCAAAGCCGGGAATCACACCTAACCCTACTTCAGGTTGCGCAAACACTGCGTTTGCACTTGCGATCGTAAAATCGCAGGCTAAAGCAAATTCACACCCTCCGCCAAGGGCGAAGCCGTTGACCGCTGCAAGAGTGGGCTTCGGCATTAACTCTAAAATCTTTGTTACTTCATGGCCAAGCTTCGAGAACTCAACACCCTCTGCTTTGTTTTTTGAAGCCATTTCAGAAATGTCGGCTCCCGCAATAAAGGACTTCTCGCCTTCGCCAGTTAAGACAACAACACGGACCGAGTCATCCTGCGCACATCGGCCCAATGCCTCGCGCATTTCTGCTAGCACTTCGGAGTTGAGCGCATTGAGCGCCTGGGGACGGTTAATCTTGACGACTTGAATTCCCGGATCAAACTGCTCCAAAAGAAGTGTCTTAAACGTCATATCGATAAAAACCTCGTCCCGTTTTTTTACCAAGCCATCCAGCGGCTACATATTTTCTTAAAAGAGGAGAAGGTCGGTACTTAGAGTCTCCAAGTCCCTGATGCAGGACCTCCATAATCGAAAGACACGTGTCGAGCCCAATAAAATCTGCGAGCGTCAACGGTCCCATCGGCTGATTCGTGCCCAGCTTCATCGCTTGATCAATATCCTCAACACTCGCAACACCTTCATGAAGTGCGGTTACAGCCTCATTAATCATTGGCATCAGAATTCGATTGACGCAAAACCCTGGCATGTCTCGCGCCTCGATGAAAGTCTTACCCATCGCCTGAGAGACTACTCTCACTTGATTGAATGTCTGATCCGAAGTCTGCAACCCCCGAATCCCTTCAACTAACTTCATGATGGGAACAGGGTTCATAAAATGCATTCCTACCACTTGTTCGGGACGCCGTGTTTGAGCTGCGATTTCGGTGATGCTGATTGATGAAGTGTTTGAAGCTAAAATCGAATCCTTGCGGCAGACTTCGTCCAGTTTTTTAAAAATCTCGAACTTGATTTTAGGGTTCTCTGTTACCGCCTCAACTACGAGACCTGCTTCTGAAAGTGCGCTCATCTGACCTACGGCTTGAATTCTTAAGAGCGCTTCTGTGGAGTCTGCGTCTGTCATCTTTTGTTTTTCGATGAGCTTCTTAAACTGGACAGCAATCTTGTCTTTCGATCTTTGAGCCGACTCAAGACTAATGTCACACAGGATCACACGGAACCCAAACTGAGCTGCAGTTTGAGCAATTCCGCTTCCCATTTGACCTGCACCCAAGACACCAACCACGCTCACTGGGGAACTCACGCAATGACTCCTCTTGTTAGGCTTACTTTCCAATACAAAATTCGGAGAAAATTTTCCCTAAAATATCATCTGCGACCGTTTCACCAATCCATGGCGAAAGCGCATGTAGCGCGTGCCTAAGGTCGGCTGAGAAAAGTTCGTGCGACTCGCTCTGGATCGAACGATTGAGTGCGACAATCGCGAGCTGTGTTGCACTCCAGTGGTCTTCGCGCGTTAAGGTGATCCCTAACTCATCCGAGCTCTCACCCAGGTGAGGAAGTGCAAGCTCAACCAGACGCTCGCAAAGACGATCTATTCCCCACCCTTCTTGAGCAGAGGTCATAACCCAGTGCTTGATGCCGAGCGCTTTCCACTCCTGAGGGACTTCTTTCGCTTGACTCATTCGGTCCGCTTTAGTGCATACTCCAAGAACTGTTTTTCCCTTGGGGACAAAATGAAGAAGAGCTTCCAAGTCTTGCGTCGACGTACCTGGCTCTGAAACCAGTAAAAGAATCGTTGCTTGAGCGCACCACTGTTTTGCTCGAAGCACTCCCTCTCGCTCAATTGATTCAACTTCTCTTCCCTCGCGCAGGCCTGCGGCGTCAGCAACGCGAAACAAGATGGACGTGCCTTGCGCCGAGAGGAGCAAGGTCTCAGTTAAAAGATCACGCGTCGTCCCAGGGAACTCAGACACGATCGCACGCTCTTCGCCTAAGAGAGCATTGAACAGACTCGACTTACCTGCGTTTGGTTTACCTAAAAACGCTACGGGTAAACCCTTTCTTAGTAGGTTCCCTCTCTCAAAGGTTGCAGATATAGACTGAATTTTTTCACGAATCCCTGCAGCTTTGGCTTGAAGACGTTGCAGCGATATCTCCTCTAAGTCCTGATCTGAAAAATCAATCCCTGCCTCTGATAAAACAAGTAGATCTCTAAGAGATTCGGCGACTTCAGAAAAGACTCTTGCTTGGGCGCCGCCAAGCTGATCGAGCGCGATTTTCAGCGACTGCTCGGAGCGGGCTTCAATAACTTCTGGGATCGCCTGGGCCTGTGAGAGAGTGAGCTTGCCGTTTCGCACGGCACGAAAACTAAACTCACCAGGAAGGGCGAGACGAGCACCCGCTATTGAGAGCGTTTTAAGTAGCCGACTCGCGATCCAAGGGCTCCCATGGATCTGAAACTCCACCACATCTTCGCCCGTAAAACTTCGGGGGGCGTAAAAACAAGCAACCAACGCGTCATCAAGCTGCTGTCCTGTCCAGTCCCGAATTCGTGTGCGAGACAATAGGCCATGCGTCTTCTTCTTCGTGCTCTCTGACGTAACGGTGCAGAGAATAGACTGAGCCTTTGGACCAGATAGACGGACAATCGCAACTGCCCCACCTGGTGGGCAAGCAAGAGCTGCGATCGTGTCCTCCGCTAGATAACCCGAGGCATTAAGCCGGTTTTGCTGCGCCGGTGACTGCACTTGCATCCGGAGTAAGCCCTAACTGTTTGTTCAATATAATTTGTTGAACGATCCCGGATGCCGCATTGATGAAAAAATAGAGAGAGAGACCCGAGGCCTGGGTCACCATCATTACACCGAAGATGATCGGCATGAACTGGAGGATTTTTTTCTGTGTAGGATCCATGCTTGCGCTCGTGGGAGTTAAGCGCTGCTGAAGGTACCAGGTCACGGTAACTAAGAGCGGAAGTACATAAAAAGAGTCTTTCGCGGAGAGATCATGAATCCAAAAAGCAAAAGGCGCCTGATAAAGCTCCACCGAGAGTGCCAAAACATTATAGAGCGCGATAAAAACTGGCATCTGCGCGAGAATGGGTAAGCATCCTGCGAGGGGGTTATACCCGCCTCCTCGCATCAAGAGCATCATCTCACGGTTGAGCGCTTCACGATCGCTACCGTACTTGTCTTGAAGTTTTTTAATCTGTGGCTGAAGCTTCGCCATCTCCTTCATACTCTTTGAAGCCTTATAGTTCAGCGGGTAAGTTAAAAGCCGCACAACTAAGGTGAGAAGAATAATGGCGACTCCATAGTTGCCTGAAAAGCTGTAAAAAAATTTCAAAACCCATAACAGCGGGTATGCAAAAAAAGTGAACCAACCAAAGTCCACCGTGTGATCGAGACTTGTTTCAATCGCCCTCATCACTCCGAGATCCTTCGGACCGAAGTAAACTTTTAACGGAATCTCTACCGCACCATCCGTGATGGGATAGGTTAAAGAAATTCTCCCAGAGTCTGGCGTTAAGCCTGGTTGAGTTAAAGCGCGTGGCTCTGGGTTTTGGCCTTGTGCAACCGCGGTAAAAATAAAATATCGGCTTGTGGCCGCAATCCAATCTGCTCGTTGCGGCGATTGCTCGATCTTAAGATCCGCGTTGACCGCGTGAGCGACTAACGTTTTCTGACTCCAATATTTCAAAGCGCGCGCTGCATGGTCCGGATCGTTTGGGTTTTTTGAGACCAATGACACGAACGCATACTTGGAGGATTGAGGGGTCTTAAATCGAATGGTCAATAAAACATTTAGGCTATTACCATCCTCTGCAGGAGTAAATTTTCGCTGCAGTCGGACTTTATCATCCTCATAGCTCCAGACCACGCCCGTAGTTTGTGACTCAAGCGTACCGCGCACAGTTGAGAGATAGAGAAAGTCACTCGAATCAAACCCCAGCTGCATCATCTGTGATTGATGAAGCACATCTGAAAAACTCACCCCGGGTGCACTGTGATCAATCGTCGTGCGGTAGTTCCGGAGCTTCCATCCTGAGAAAAAAAGATCCCCTGCTCCAATCTCAACCTCAGCGTTCTGAAGGGTGAGCGTCTGCGCCTGGGCAGACACACAAAGCGAAGACAAAATGAGAGCAAAAAAAAGTGGGGTCGCCGAAATCTTCATGAACGCATTTCCTTCATTCTTTCTTACTACGGCTCGGGACCGGATCCCAACCCGCGCGCGACCACGGATGGCAGCGCCCGAGACGCATCATTGCGAGCCAAGTTCCACGGATCGCACCTCGCTCCTTGATCGCCTGCTCGAAGTAAGCGCTGCAGCTCGGATGAAACCTACACCCCATCCCTGGACCCGCCACAAAATGAAGCAAAGGGGAGATGCAGTTACGGTAGAGTTTCAGCACGACTTAAAGCCTCTCGAAGCTGGCGATTTAAACTCTCCCCTAACTTTTTAGGATAGGGGTGCTCCAACGATTTTGTTTGAGGTATCACAACATTATAATCAAAGCTGCCTAAAGAGGGGCCCAGCTTTCGAAACGTCTCTCGTACCGTACGACGCACCCGATTTCTCTCGGTGGAGCTACCTTTAGCTTTCATGGTGATCCCTAAGCGGAAGTGACCTGTCTGATTGGGTACGCGGTAAATAATGCACTCCGCACAACGGATCTTCGTGCTCTCTTTGAAAAAAGCACGAAACTGTGTCGGATGATGCAAGCGTCTCTCGTACGGAATACGATGATCCACTTGCTGAGACGACTTTTTCTTAGAAAGTGGGCTCAAAACGGAGCGAACGACGGGGACTACTTACCCGCTACCCGCTGAGTGAGGCGTTTACGGCCTTTGGCGCGACGACGATTAATCACCTGCTTACCGGTCTTTGTTTGCATGCGCTTTCTGAATCCATGGGTCCTGCGGCGCTTAGTCCGGCTCGGCTGTAGCGTACGTTTCATAGAGCGTTTGATTTAGAGCAGCCGGGGTCCATTGTCAAGGCAAGGACCTCATGCTAGTCACCCCGATCGCTCCTTATGCGCACTTCTTTTGACGTCAACTTTTCAAAATGGCCCGAGATCTGGCAGGCCGCCTATAAAATCCTGCATGAGACGGGCTCAATGACACACGAGCAACTCAGGAACTGGATTGATCCGATCGATTCCATTCGGATTGACAGCGAAGGAGAGACGTTACTTGCTCGGTTGGAGTGCCCAAATGACTGGAGCACGAATTGGATCAAAGACCGATTCCGCTCTTCAATGGAGTCAGCTCTTCAAACTGTTACCGGCCGTCCCTGTCGAATCGAGTTGTTCACTCGCGTTCGAACCCCTGAAGAGACTCCTGTCGGCGCGATTCTCGCTCAAGAAGCTCTCGCTCCCCCTTTCCAGAACACCTCTCCTCCCTCACGAGCAACTGTGCTTCAGACCGGGGTGCGCTCAGCCCAACGCGCGATCGACGCACGTTATACGTTTGATAACTTTGTGATCGGCGCGAGTAATCAGTTTGCATACGCCTCAGCGTACGCCGTCGCGAACCGCCCGGGCGCTCAGTACAACCCTTTGTTTCTTTATAGCCAACCCGGTCTAGGGAAGACTCATCTTCTACACGCAATTGCCAATCAAGTGATGACTCAAAACCCAACTGCAAGGGTTTGCTATATTTCGGCGGAGAGCTTTATGAATGAGCTCATCGAGTCCATCCAGCATCAAAAAATGCCTTCTTTCAGGGCCAAATATCGAGATGGATATGATGTTCTATTGATGGATGACGTTCAGTTTATTGCTGGAAAGACTTCAACCGAAGAAGAGTTTTTCCATACCTTCAACGCCCTTCATTCTTCAAAAAAACAAATCGTAATTTCAAGTGATCGCCCTCCGAAGGACATCGAAAAACTTGAAGAACGGATTAGAACTCGGTTTGAGTGGGGATTAGTCTCCGATATCCAACCTCCTGAGATCGAAACTCGAATCGCTATTCTTAAAGCTAAGGCGGAACGAGATGATGTTTATCTCCCTGATGATGTTGCGACCTTTTTGGCCACTCACGTAAAAAACAACGTCCGCGCTCTTGAAGGGGTGTTGGTCAAACTCAAGGCGCAGTCTTCACTCACCGGAGCGGAGATCTCTCTTGAAATGGCTAAGAGCGAACTCAAGAGTTCGATCCCTGAGGAAAACTCGCAAATCACCGTTGAAACTATTCAGGCCACGGTCGCGAAGTACTTTCAGATTAAGATCCAAGACCTAAAATCTACCTCGAAAAAGCGCACTTTCTCACTCCCGCGACAGATTGCGTTTTACCTGGTCCGGAAGTACACGGGCCTTGGTTTTAAAGAGATTGGTCAGTACTTCGGCGGTAAAGATCACTCAACTGTAGTTTATGGTTGTGATCAGATTGAACAAGCGGTCGAATCCAACCCAGAGACTCGAAATACTGTCGAGTCGATCCAAAACCTGCTCTAGACGGGGCAAGCGATCCCTACCTCAATCCTCTTGGGTTTTTGTTAGTCTTTTTTGGTGGTGGATTCTCTTTTGATTTCTTTTATTTAGCCTTCAATTCCACAAGACTTTCGATCCGGGGGATTCTTCTGTCCACCGATGCTTATCTTTTTTCTATGATTCCACACGAATCTATCCCCATCGTGTGGATAACCTTTCGCGGCGCTTCGTATCAACCGTAGTTAATGCGCTTGGTTATAAGTTTTTCGTTTTTGCGTTGTGGAGTTCTCCGTGGATGAAATTGTGGAATCCTTGAAATCACGGTTTTCCACAAAATTAGGTCCTTCATCCTTATGGAATTCTCGGAGTTTTATTTTGACTTAATCGCTTTAGTTTCAATTATTTAAGTCAGAAATCCCCTATTCCCCAGCCCCTACTACTACTACTAAAATACTTATTAATTCTTTTCTGGGACTAGACCCTTAGGCGAGCTGGGGATAAGACGTTTTTTAGAAAAATCTTTGAATCGCTTGGAGTAGACGCAATGAAGATTACCTTAGATCGTGACAAGACTTTTGAGATCCTTCAAAAGCTTCAGTCTGTTGTTGAAAAAAAGAACACTGTTCAAATTCTCTCCAACATTCTTTGTGTCGCAGAAAAAGGAAAGCTTTCTCTGAGTGCGACAGATCTTGAAGTCGGTATAAAAGTTTCGCTTCCTGTAAAGATCGAGCAAGAGGGAAAAATCACTCTCTCGGCAAAAAACTTTTTCGATATCGTAAAAGAACTCCCTTCTCAGCCATTCCAACTCTCAACGAAGAGCAACGATTGGGTAGAAATTCTGAGTGGCAAATCGAAGTTCAGCATCGTGAGTCTCTCTGCGGACGACTACCCGAGTTTACCAAGCTTTGAAGAGCGAACCTATTTTGAAGCGAATAGCGAAAAGCTTTCGAATATGATTGATCGCACAGCGTTCGCCGTATCGACAGACGCAACACGATACAACCTCAACGGAGTGTATTTCGAACCTGTCGAAAATCACCTCATGCGTATGACCGCGACTGATGGGCACAGGCTTTCGTTTATTGATCAGGAAGTGTTTTTGAACATGCCGGAACTGAAACGCGGAATGATTATTCCTAAAAAAGGCTTAAGTGAGCTCAAAAAATTCCTTGATGACTCATCAAACGGTCTTCAACTCGCTTTTGATCGAGGTTATCTATTCGCTAAAACAACGACTCAAGTCACACAGCAAGAAAACAGTCTGTTTATTCGACTAATTGAAAGCGAGTACCCAGATTATAAACAAGTGATCCCGAAAGTCTCTGACAAGTCAGCAAAAATTGCTCGTGATCCATTTATCGCAGCTTTAAGACGGGTAAGTTTGCTTGCTCATGAGAAAAGTCGTGGTGTGAAGTTTATTTTCTCCCCTAATTTGCTGACGATATCTTCGAGTAACCCTGACATGGGCGAAGCACGCGAAGAGATTGATGTAGAATATCAAGGCGAGACGGTAGATATTGGCTTTAACGCAAAGTACTTACTAGATTGTTTACCGGTAATCGATTCAGACCAAATCGAGTTTAAGTTTAAAGACCGTCTTAATCCGGGAATTGTCCACGGCATGGATCAAAAAAATCACACGTACATCGTGATGCCGATGCGCATTTAGTCCAGGCCTTCTGATGAATCGATGCGTGTAGATTGGCTTGAGATAAGAAACTTTCGGAACATCCGAGAGATTCTGTTAGAGCCAAGCCCCCACATTAATTTTTTTTTGGGGGACAATGGTCAGGGAAAGACCTCAATCCTTGAGGCACTCGGAGTGCTTGCAGGCCTTCGTTCGTTTAGAAGCGCTAAAGCTTCTGAAATGCTGCAATTCGACCGTTTGCATGGGTCAATCACCGCTCGGGTATCTGAGCATCCTCAAAGCGGCACTGAGCGTTGGGAAAGCTTACTTCGCGTCGATTTGGAGGCACCTGAAGGGGAGCGCTCCAAGACACGAAAAAAAGCATACGTAAACTCCAAGGCGGTCTCTTCGAGCTCACAATACCTGAGTCATAAACTAGAAAAATCCAACTTGGGATTTCACTCGATCGTATTTAACCCCGCTGATCACGAGATTTTACGTGGAGACCCTGAAATACGACGCAGCTTTCTTAATGGGGCGATCGCATCGTATTCGATAGAGTATTTTTCCGCATTGCGGCGCTACACAAAATCCTTACAACAAAGAAATTTACTCTTAAAAGATCCTTCCTCTCAGGCGAGGAGGATGCTCGATGAGTTTACGGAACCACTTATTGATTCAGGCGCGAAGCTTGTTGAAATCCGTTTACGCTGGATGACCGATTTAGCGGGAAGAATCCCAAATGCGGCGAGTAAAATTACACCAAATTCGACACTTTTATGCCCCGCGTATTTTTCAAGTTTTCTCAGTCGTTCAGAGAAGTTAAGTGCGATTCATTTCTCTGGACAACCCTCGGAGCTCTCGTTAGATCTTTTGAAGTCTGCGTTCAGAGAAAAGCTCGCCTCATTGGTGGGGATTGAGCGAGAAGTGGGAGTAACGCTGGCCGGGCCGCATCGCGACGATTGGATGCTTCTTGGACGTGGTCAGCCTCTTAAACTTTTCGGTTCTCAGGGCGAGGTCCGCACGGCGCTCTTGGCGCTTAAACTATGCGAGATCGAACTCTATCGGGCGCATACAGGAATGGAGCCGGTACTACTTTTGGATGATTTTTCCTCAGAGTTAGACCAGCGCCGAAGAGCATTTCTTTTGGAGTTTTTGGAGTCGTCGCCGTTTCAGGTCTTCGTAACGACGACGGAAGGACAATTTACGAAGGGGAAAACCTTCTTCGTTAGAGACGGGGCCTTATGAGTACGGATGTTCAGCGGACAGCGGGCGGTGAGTATGCCGCAAGCCAAATCAAAATTCTCGAGGGCCTCGAGGCTGTTCGTAAGCGCCCTGGAATGTACATTGGCGATACCTTCGTTCGAGGATTGCATCACTGTGTTTACGAAATCGTCGATAACTCAATCGATGAGGCTCTCGCTGGATTTGCCACTGAGGTTACTGTCACAGTCCACGCAGATAACAGCATCACAGTTGAAGACAATGGTCGGGGTATCCCTGTGGATATGCACCCTTCTGGAGTCTCAGCGCTTGAAGTGGTGATGACGAAACTTCATGCCGGTGGAAAATTTAATGAAGAAGGATCCGCGTATAAAGTTTCAGGCGGATTACACGGCGTTGGTGCATCCGTTGTGAACGCGCTCTCAGAAATCATGAGCGTAGAAGTGAAGCGTGGCGGAAAAGTTTATAAACAAAGCTACAGTCGTGGCAACCCCTTGGGACCAGTTACGGAAATCGGAACCACAATAGGACGAGGGACGAAAACACACTTTAAACCAGACGCCGAGATTTTTGAGACCGTTGAATACAATGTCGACACGTTGATGACACGTGTCCGCGAACTCGCGTTTCTGAATCGCGGATTAAAGCTGAGGATCGTTGACGAAAAAGTTGATCCAGTAAAGACACACGACTTTCATTTTGTGGGCGGAATCGCTCAGTACGTTGAGCACATGAACAAGAGCAAACAAAAGCTCCACGAAAAAGTCATCTACTTTGAAGTTGAAAAAGAAGGCATTACTGCCGAAATCGCTCTTCAATGGAACGACTCTTACACAGAGACAATTAGCTCTTACGTCAACAACATCAATACAATCGAAGGCGGGACGCACGTATCGGGATTTAGGAATGCGCTTACTCGCGTTGTAAATAAGTACATCAACGACTCTGGAATCGGGAAAGGCTTCAAAGAAAGTCTTACAGGCGAAGATATTCGCGAAGGTATGGCCTGTGTGATTTCAACGAAGGTTCCCGAACCACAGTTTGAAGGTCAAACCAAAACTAAACTTGGCAATAGCGAGGTTGAGGGTTTTGTTGGGACCGCGACTTACGAGAGGCTTTCAGATTTTTTTGAACACAACCCTTCCGTAGCAAAGAAGATATCGCAAAAAGCGATGGACTCTGCTTTAGCACGGATTGCTGCGCGGAAAGCGCGCGACCTCACTCGACGCAAGACCGCTCTTGATTTTGGTGGCTTGCCAGGAAAAATGGCAGACTGCCAAGAGCGAGACCCAGCGCTTTGTGAGATTTATCTCGTTGAAGGGGACAGTGCAGGCGGCTCTGCAAAACAGGCCCGCGATCGAAAAAATCAAGCAATCCTCCCGCTTAAAGGAAAGATTCTTAATGTCGAAAAAGCTCGTTTCGACAAAATGATCTCCTTTGAGGAGATTAAGATTCTGATTACGGCACTCGGTGCTGGCATTGGAAAAGACGATTTCGATATTGCGAAAATTCGTTATCACAAAATTGTGATAATGACCGATGCCGACGTCGACGGCTCACATATTAGGACTCTTCTGCTCACGTTTTTTTATCGGCAAATGCCCGAGGTCATTGAGCGCGGATATCTCTATATTGCTCAACCGCCACTCTATAAGTCCAAGCGAGGCCAAAAAGAGCAGTACCATAAGAACGAATCAGACTTGCAGGACTACTTACTCACAAGTGCTCTTGACGGGGTTCAAATCATTGGAAACGGAAAGGTCATTCCTACGGCTGGAATTATTCCAGCACTCAAAGCGGCACAAAAATTTACTCGTAGCGTAGAGAAATATTCTAAAAAAATTCACCCAGACGTCATTCGTGCTCTCATTGCAAGCGAGGTCAGCGCGTTTCATTTGCGTGAGGCATCCGAAATTGAGAAAATCTTAAAGTCCGTGACGGACACGTTGAAGTCTCGAGGAGAGAGCCTTTCGTACAGGATCGAAAAAGACGGTGATAAAGATATTGTCCAAGCTCATGTGGAGAGCACACTGAAGAGTGTCCGCAGAAGAACAATAATCAATCAACTTATGCTCGAATCTCCTGAGTATGAGGAGTTAGCCCGACAGTTTAAAGTTTTCTCTGGAGTGGGTTCTGGACCTTTCGAGATTGCGGAAAAAGATGGGAAAAAACATCTGGTACCAAGCATCGAAGCGATGGCCGAGAAAATGATTGAAATCGCAAAATCTGGAATGACCATTCAACGCTATAAAGGCCTAGGTGAAATGAACCCAGAACAACTCTGGGAGACCACGATGGATCCTGCACGTCGGACTTTTTTACGTGTCGGCGTTGAGGATGCAGTTGCAGCAGACGGAATCTTTTCGGTCCTTATGGGAGATCAGGTCGAGCCGCGACGTCAGTTCATTGAGGAGAACGCACTTCGGGTAAGGAATCTGGATATATGATTTTGCGCTCTCGTATCACGGGTGTCGCAGGATTTGTGCCTCCACGCGTTTTAAAGAACGATGATCTTGCTTCCATGATGGATACTTCAGATGAGTGGATTCAGCAGCGGACGGGAATTCGTCAGCGTCATTGGGTAGACTCTGAGTCTAACACTTCTGACCTAGCATTAAATGCTTCAAATCAGGCGATCGCCCGAGCAGGGATTCGCAAAGAAGAGATCGACTTAATTGTTTTAGCGACACTGAGTCCGGATCATGATTTTCCGGGAACAGCATGTTTTTTACAAGCGAAGCTTGGACTTCCTGGAGTCCCTGCTCTCGATATTCGACAGCAGTGTTCGGGATTTGTGTACGGAGTTTCGATTGCAGATCAGTATATCCGCTCAGGGATGTATAAAACCGTTCTTGTCGTAGGAGCAGAGGTTCACTCAAAGGGATTAGATCGCACTCCTCGAGGACGGGAGGTTTCTGTTTTATTTGGAGATGGTGCAGGCGCGGTGATTATGCAAGCGGCCGCAGTGAGTGATCCAAAAGTGGAGTCATGTGTGCTTTCGACACATCTTCATGCAGATGGAGCTTTCGCTAAAGAGCTTTGGATCCCCGGTCCTGGATCAAGTTACGCGAGAGATCGGATGCCTCGCGACGCTTTTGAGGCAGGAGATCATTACCCAAAAATGAATGGCAAAGCAGTTTTTCTGCATGCATCCAAGCGCATGCCAGAAGCAGTTCTTGAGGCGCTTAAGGCAAATCAGTTCGAGCCAAAAGACGTCGATCTATTTGTCTTTCATCAGGCGAATATTCGTATCAATGAAATGGTCGCCAAGCAGCTTGGGATTCCTGAAGAGAAAGTCTTTAATACGATTGACCGCTTCGCCAATACCACGGCGGCAACCATTCCGATCGGCTTGGATGAAGCGGTGAAAGCAGGAAAACTTAAAAAAGGTATGCTGGTCGCTTCCGCCGCCTTTGGAAGTGGTTTCACTTGGGGCTCAATGCTCCTGCGTTGGTAATTTTAGGAACAAGAGAGTCGCATGAGCGAAAATCCCACTTCGAACACAGAAAAAAACTTAGTTGTAGTGAACATCGAAGACGAGATGCGTGGAGCGTATCTCGACTATTCGATGAGCGTCATCATCGGTCGCGCTCTTCCTGATGTGCGCGATGGTCTTAAACCCGTTCACCGTCGCGCTTTGTTTGCGATGTATGACATGGGAAACACCTATAACAAACCGTACAAAAAATCAGCGCGCGTCGTTGGGGATGTAATCGGTAAGTATCATCCCCATGGTGATAGTGCAGTTTACGACACCATTGTTCGGATGGCTCAAGAGTTCACACTCCGATATCCCCTGGTTGACGGGCAAGGGAACTTCGGTTCCATTGACGGCGATTCCCCGGCAGCGATGCGCTACACAGAAATTAGAATGAAGCGCATCACAGATGAGCTTCTTGCAGACCTTGAGAAAGAGACGGTTGATTTCGGTCCCAACTATGACGGCTCTCTCTCTGAGCCCCACGTGTTTCCGACAAAGTTTCCTCAGTTACTCGCAAACGGCTCAACCGGAATCGCAGTTGGGATGGCGACCAATATTCCTCCCCATAATCTCTCCGAACTTATCGCTGCGACCGTTGCACTCATTGAAGACCCCACGGCGTCGGTAGAGCAGCTTCTTGAGTACGTGAAGGGACCAGACTTCCCGACGGCTGGGATCGTGTTTGGGGGCCCGGGTCTTCGTCAAGCGTACAAAACTGGACGAGGCTCAATCACGATTCGTGGAAAAGCAGAAATCGAGCAGTCAAAAGGTGATCGAGAGCGCATCATTGTCTCGGAGCTCCCCTATCAGGTCAATAAAGCAAAACTGATCGAAAAGATCGCAGACTTGGTGAAGGATAAAAAAATCGAAGGGATCTCTGATCTTCGAGATGAGTCTGATCGCACCGGAATGCGAATCGTTATTGATATCCGCAAAGGTGAGAACTCGAACGTTATTCTAAATCAGCTCTATAAGCTCACAGGACTTCAAGAGAGTTTTGGGATCACTCTTCTTGCAGTACATAACAACCAGCCGAAAGTTTTTAACCTCAAAGAGATGCTTTGGGCGTTTGTCGAGCATCGAAAAGATGTTGTTTTTCGCCGAACTGCTTATGATCTCAAAAAGGCAGAGGCTCGCGCACATATTTTAGAGGGTCTTAAGCGTGCAGTTGAGAATCTAGATCCAATCATCGCACTGATTCGCGGAGCTAAAAACCCAGATGAAGCCAAACTAGGACTGATGTCACAATTTGGATTTTCAGAGATTCAAGCGCAGGCAATCCTAGATATGCGCTTACAGCGCCTCACAGGACTTGAGCGCGCAAAGATCATTCAAGAGTACGATGAGATCCTAAAGCTCATTGAGGAGTATAGGCGGATCTTAGGTAGTGAGACGATTGTTTTTGAAATCATTAAAAAAGAGCTACTTGAGCTTAAAGAGGCGTTTGGTGATGAACGCAGGACCGCGATCGTACTTGATGACACTACCGACTTTGATGTTGAGGACTTAGTCTCAGACGACGAGACCCTTGTGACGATTACTCATCGAGGCTTGATCAAGAGATCAGATATTTCTCAATTTAAGAGTCAGCATCGTGGGGGCAAGGGGATCCGAGGAGTCACCACGGGTGAGGATGATTTTGTCTCCGCAATCTACAAAACCACAAATCTGAGCTACTTGCTCTGCTTTACAGATCAAGGGCGGATGTATTGGTTGAAGGTTTTTAAAATTCCCGAGGCTTCACGTGCAGCCAAAGGCAAAGCGATTGTGAATATGCTCCAGCTTCAACCAGGCGAGAAAATTAAAGCCATCCTGCCGGTACGAGAGTTTAAAGAGAGCGAATACATCGTGATGGTCACCAAGTTGGGCGTGATCAAAAAGACAGCGCTCAATGAGTTTGCGAACGTTCGAAATGTTGGAATCATTGCGATCGGTATCGATGAAGGCGATGAGCTAGTTGATGCTCGAGTATCAAGTGGAGCGAATGATGTTTTTCTGCTGACGCGTGATGCAATGTGTATTCGATTCGAAGAGGCCGACGTCCGTCCGATGGGGCGCTCGGCGCGAGGTGTAACGGCGATCTCTCTGGATGAGCAAGATGTCGTGGTCGCCATGGAAATTCTTGATAAAAGTAATGAGAAATTTGAAATTCTCACCGTAACGGAAGGCGGCTACGGCAAACGAACCCCCGTGAGTGAGTATCGAGTTCAAAGTCGAGCCGGAAAAGGGATTCTCTCGATGCGATCAAGCGACAAGAACGGTAAGATTGTCGGTGCAGCACAAGCTCTTCCTACACACGAGGTGATGCTAGTCTCCAACCGAGGCCAAATGATCCGTATCCGAGTTGGAGAGATCTCTGAGCAGGGTCGTGTCACTCAAGGTGTGCGACTTATGAATGTAGATGAATCCGAAAAAGTAGTTGCTTTAGAGCTCCTTGCGGACTCGTCAAACGGCGGCGAGGAGAATGGAAGCGCCTAAGCTCAGTGTGCTTTTGATGATCTTTGCGCTTGCTGCGTGTACGGTGCAGGGTGCAAAGCGGAGCTATATCCTGGCAGAGAGATTTTGGTCTGACGGCAATTATGCAGACTCAGTTCGAGAGTTTGAGAAAGTTGTAAAGGCTGATCCAAGAAGCAGCCTTGGCATGCAGGCGCTGTTTCGATCTGCGATGACTCAGACTTTATTTTTGGCTCAGCATGCTGAAGCACTTGAAAAGCTCAAAACCTATCTTCAACTCACCGAGGACCCGGAGATGAGTTGGAATGCTCGAAAAGAGGTAGGTGAGATCCTTTACTCCAAGCAGCATAAATATACGGAAGCACTCCACTGGTATCAGGAGCTCCTTCTTCAGCGTCCTCGCTCTCAGGACGCACCGGAGATTCATTTTAGAATCGCGCGAAGCCTTTTTTTTCTGTGGAGATTTAATGAATCGATCCAGGCTTTAAAGGAGATCGAGTTTAAGTATCCAGACACCGGCTGGGCGGAGAAGGCGACGTTTGAAATTGGAATGACTCTCTATACACAAGCAGATGATGACTCTGGGGGCGTAACATTCCCTATAGTTATTCAGGCGTTTGAGCGCTTTATTCAGCGCTATCCAATGAGCATCCAAGTCCCCCACGCGCAGTTTTGGATTGCTTCAAGTTTGGCCGAGATGGAGCGCCTCGATGAGGCTTACGCTCGCTTTGAAGCGCTTAAGACGAAACATCCCGAACCCCACTTAGTTGAGGTCAAGCTCAAAAGGATTCAAGAGCGTCGCAATCGCGCGCGGAGTAGCAAGTGAGCGCACAACCCTCAGAGATTGCGCGCGCTCTTGCACAGTTTTCACTGATTTCGTTTGAAATCGTAGCCCTCACAGCGCTTCCCGCTTGGCTTGGCCATTGGCTAGAGGTCCGCAAGGGCGCGCCCAACTGGGTGATGCCGATTCTTGGGCTCTTTGGGTTTAGCTTAGCGATTTATCGACTTTGGCAACGGATGCAGCACCAACAGAAAAACGATGAAAACAACTAGCATCGCCCTGCTCGCATGGATCACGTGGGGTGTGTTTTGGGCATTCATATTCGGATTACGCCAAAATAATGCGCCGCAAGATGCGGTCGAGAGGTTTCTGACTTTACATTTTGTGAGCGGGATCAACCTCTTATTGCTTGGAAAAGGGGTTGCCAGGATCCTCCCCGTTGTGCAAGAACCCGGAAATCAAGATCAACGACCCCAGTTGGATCGAGGTTTACCTTCTTTGGTTTGGCTCGGGCTTAAAGGGATCGCGTTCTTGGGGTTGATGGTGATGTTGTTTCAAACGAAACCACATCACCTCCTCCCGACCGCCATCGGAATTGGAGCATTTGTTGCCGTACCGCTGGTGATGGGAGTAGCAGCGGCGGTTCGCGAACAACGCGAGTGAAGTTTTTGGAGTTATGGCAGCAGGTCACTTTAGCTATTATCAGTATCTTCCAAACGGATCCGAAATCGCTCATGTTTACGGTGCGGTTGTGGTGAGTGCTCTTGTGTTGGGCGGTTCCCTGATCGCTGCACGTAAGCTCAAGCACGCTACGTTAGGACCTGAGCGTGGTTTAGTTCCCGACGCAAAGCTAACGTACAAGAATTTTTTTGAGATCATTGCGGAACGACTCTATGCCTTTGTCGAGGACACGATGGGTCGCCACGATGCGCAGAAGTTTTTTCCATTCATCGGATCACTTTTTCTTTTTATCTTTGTTTCAAACTTGTCGGGATTGATCCCTGGCCTTTTACCCCCGACCGATAACATCAATACAACCTTAGCTTTAGGACTTGCGACTTTCCTGTACTACAATTGGATTGGCTTTAGATCTAACGGGGTCGGATACTTGAAGCACTTTCTAGGGCCGCTACTGCCGCTCGCACCACTGATGCTTGCGATCGAATTGATTTCTCATTGTGTCAGGCCTATCTCCTTAGGACTACGTCTGCGCGGAAACATTTCGGGCGATCACATGGTGCTGGGATCATTCACCGATCTAAGTATCGCGGGACTTCCTGCCGGAGCGTTTGGGATTCCGATTCCTTTCATGGGACTTGGGATATTTGTCGCTTTTATTCAGGCATTCGTTTTCTCACTTTTGGCAATGGTCTACATCTCACTCGCAAGCGAACACGATCACTGATTTCGGAAAGGAAATAATACAGATGAAACTTCGTAATGCACTTGTACTCGTTGGCTCTGCACTCATGATTGCCCCATCCGCTTTTGCGGAGACGGCAACCCAAGCGGCAAGCACCTCGTCCTTGTTGGGACCTCTCGCTGCAGCAATTGCGATTGGTCTGCCTGCAGGGTTAGCGGCGCTTAGCCAGGGACGTACGGTCTCTGCGGCTCTTGACGGCATGGCACGTAATCCTCAAGCAAAGCTCCAAACTCCGATGATTATCGGTTTGGCGCTGATCGAGTCGCTCGTGATTTTCTCGTTCTTGATCGCTTCTCAGCTGCTCAATAAGTAGTTTAGAGGGGTAGTTTTTTCGGAGCCCAGCCCTTTTTTAAAAGAAAGGGCTGGGCTTTTTTATTTGAGGTAGCCTTTTAGAAAGCGCCCAGTTTTGCTCTCTGGGTTTTGCGCGATTTCCTCAGGCGTACCAGAGGCCACTACTCGTCCGCCACCTGAACCACCCTCAGGGCCCATGTCTAAGATGTAGTCAGCAGTCTTGATGATATCGAGATTGTGCTCGATCACGATCACGGTGTTGCCCTGTTCGACGAGCTCCTGAAGAATTGAGATCAGCTTTTTAACGTCGTCGAAATGAAGTCCTGTGGATGGCTCATCTAAGATGTACAGTGTTTTTCCCGTGCTTCGACGAGAGAGCTCGCGCGCGAGCTTGATTCTTTGCGCCTCTCCACCAGAGAGCGTCGTGGCGTTTTGCCCAAGACGGATGTAGCCAAGGCCCACTTCGTTTAGGACTTTCAGCTTTTGCTTCAAGTGAGGAACGGAGTCGAAAAACTCGAGCGCTTGAGCGGCATCCATATCGAGCACTTCTGAGATCGACTTACCTTTATATTTCACGTCAAGCGTTTCACGATTGTAGCGTCGACCTTTGCACACCTCGCAGGTGACAAAAACATCGGGAAGAAAGTGCATCTCAACACGCGTGACGCCAGCTCCCTCGCAGGTCTCACAACGCCCCCCTTTCACATTGAAAGAAAAGCGTCCCGCCTTGTAACCTCGGATTTGGGCCTCAGGAAGTTGGGCAAAAAGATCACGGATCCACGAAAACAATCCCGTGTAGGTCGATGGATTTGATCGAGGCGTCTTCCCAATGGGAGATTGATCAATATCAATGACCTTATCGACATGCTCCATACCCCGAATCGACCTCACCCGCACGTCTCCGAGATCCACTCGGAAGAGATTGGAAAAAACTGCGCGATAAAGCGTGTCAAGGATGAGTGTGCTTTTTCCGCTGCCTGAGACCCCCGTCACACATGTGAACGTTCCTATTGGAATTCTGACATCTACGTCTCTGAGATTGTTTTGACTTGCGCCAAGAATCTCAATGGACTTTCCAAGGGACCCCTTTCGGCGAAGCAAGGGAACCTCGATTTTAAACTCTCCTCGCAGGTACTTCCCTGTCAAAGACTGAGGCGTAGAGAGTATCTTTTCCAAGGTCCCTGCCGCGACTAGATTTCCTCCAAGAGCACCGGCGCCAGGCCCTAAGTCGAGAATCCAGTCTGAACGCTCCATTGTCTCTTGATCATGTTCGACGACTAAGACCGTGTTTCCAAGATCACGTAAATGAAGAAGAGTTTGAATTAAACGCTCATTATCCCTCGGATGAAGGTTCATCAAGAACATAAATAACTCCAACGAGAGAGCTTCCGATTTGAGTTGCCAGACGGATACGCTGAGCCTCGCCGCCAGAGAGAGTTTTACCAGCGCGACCGAGACTGAGATAGCCCACACCGACTCGCTCTAGAAAATCGAGTCGATCTCGAATCTCTTTCAGCACGCGCTCGACAATAAGGGACTCACGTTCGGTGAGAGTGATTTTTTCAAAAAACTTTCTCAGCTCGGAGATTGATTGATCTCCAAGCTCCGCAATGTTCTGATTTTGAATTCTAAAGTGTAGACTCTCTTTTTTTAATCGGGCCCCCTTGCAGCTTGGACAGCTCTCCTCCGTGTACTGTGCGAGACTCTGAAATAATGGAGCATCCTCACGGAGATCGTCGAACTCGGGCTCGTCTTGGGGTAGAACACCGATTCCGTTGCACTTTTCGCACGCGCCCAGAGGGCTATTAAAAGAAAAAGTGCGAGGCTCAGGTTCTGGGTAAGAGATTCCACACTCTGAGCAGGCGAATTTGTCCGAAAGTAAAATCTCAGACTTTTTTTGTCCTTCGATGATCTCAAGATGAATCAGCCCATCACTGAGTTTTAACGCCAGATCCACGGAGTCGGATACGCGAGTCGCTAGCGTTGAGCGGTCATCTCTTAAGATCAGTCGATCTACATAGACAGATAGGTCGTGTTTTTTGTTCCGATCTAGCTGAATCTCATCAGAGAGGTCGTAGGTCTCGCCATCGACTCTCACTCTTACAAAGCCTTTTTGTCTAAGTTGTGCGAGCTCTTTTTGGTACTCCCCTTTTCGTCCACGAACAATGGGCGAAAGAATCGAAATCTTTGCTCCATCTGAATAGCTTAAAACTTGATCTACGATTTGTTGCGGTGATTGAGAGTGAATCGATTTTCCGCAGCCATAGCAAAAAGGTCTTCCAATTCGTGAGTAGAGCAAACGAAGATAGTCATGAACCTCAGTCACGGTGCCCACCGTAGAGCGGGGGTTAAAGCTTGTGGTTCTCTGCTCGATTGAGATTGTAGGACTTAAACCGGTTATTGACTCAACTTCGGGCTTTTCAAGCTGCTCTAGAAACTGGCGAGCATAAACTGAGAGGGACTCAACATAGCGACGCTGTCCTTCAGCGTAAATTGTGTCAAAAGCAAGCGATGACTTTCCGGACCCGGATGGGCCGGTGACAACGGTCAAAGTGCCGCGAGGGATAAAGACATCGATGTCCTTTAGATTATGAGTTCTAGCGCCTTTAACGATGATTGCGTCATCATTACTGAGGGACTTCGAGCGGTCGATGTCCGACCACCTGAGAGGCTGCTTTGAGACTTTTTTCGAGGACTTCACGGATTTCTCTCATTCTTTCAGCATGTGGTGCTTCATAACGTAAAACTAGAACCGGCTGAGTGTTTGATGCTCGAATCAGACCCCAGGAGTCTCCAAAGTCAACACGCACTCCGTCGATTCCAATCACCTTATAGTGAGGCGATAAACGCTTACGAATCTCTTCGACGAGGGCGAACTTTTTATCCTCTTCACAGTCAACTCGGAGTTCTGGAGTTGCAACCATAGGTGGGAGATCAGCGAGCAGGCTTGAGACTGATCCTGCATGAGAACCGGCGATTTCGTAGAGTCTTAAGGCTGCGTAAATTGCGTCATCATATCCAAAATAGCGGTCTGCGAAAAAAATATGACCAGACATCTCACCGGCAAGAAGAGCACCGGAATCCTTCATTTTAGACTTAATAAGGGAATGGCCTGTTTTCCACATAATCCCTTTTCCACCATGCGCTTCAATATCGTTGTAAAGTCGGTGTGATGATTTAACCTCTGAAATGATTGTTGCGCCCGGATTTTTTTTAAGAAGATCTCGGGACAAAATCACCATCAACTCATCACCAAAAATTGGACGGCCAGTTTCATCGACAGCACCAATGCGGTCTGAGTCACCGTCAAAAGCAAGTCCAAGATCGGCTTTCTCCTTAAGGACAAGCGCCTGAAGATCTCTTAGGTTTTTAAGCTCTGTGGGGTCGGGATGATGATTTGGAAATCGACCATCGAGCTCACAATAGAGCTCAACAACTTCGGCGCCGAGCCTGCGAAACAGCTCTGGAGCCACGTTTCCAGCAGTTCCATTACCTGCATCTAAAACAATCTTAAGCGAGCGACCCGGACGCGCGTTATTTAAAAGGCTTTCAATGTAGGGAGGAATAATTTCGCGACTAGATAAAGATCCTTGCTCAACTGGAGTTATGGATGAGCGAATGTTTTTTTCGATCAACTTTTTGAGCTCTTGGATTTGAGCTCCATGTAGAGTGTCTTTGCCGATACAAATCTTAAAACCGTTGTAGTTAGAAGGATTATGCGAGCCGGTCACCATAATCCCGCCATCTAAGTTGTTTTGAAAAACACTAAAATATGTCAGTGGCGTTGGGCATACCCCTAGCTCTTCCACATCACAGCCCTGTGATCGCAATCCTTCGATCAGTGCCTGAGCGTAGGATTGACCGCTCATCCGACAATCTCTACCCACCGAGATTAAAGGTCTTTTTCTTCCTTGGAGAGGAGACCGGCCAGAAGCTTTAAAAAAATGAGCATAGGCGATACCGATCTGACGTGCGAGCTCAGGGGAGAGATCGTGGTCGACGATTCCTCGGATGTCGTACTCTCTAAAAATGTGAGACGGCAGCTGAAAGTTTGAAGTCATTTCTTTTTCCTTAATTTTGACATTCGAGCAGCCTCAAAAATCGCTGCAGAAAGACTAGAGCAGTCGGCGATTCCTTTGCCTGCGATATCAAACCCAGTTCCGTGATCCACAGAAGTTCGTATAATCGGAAGTCCTAAAGTTATATTAACCGTGTGCGCAAAATCAAGGAGCTTGACTGGGATCAGGGCTTGATCATGGTAGAGGCCAATGATCGCGTCCGCCCTGGATTTTTTCTTAGCTAGGACGTGTTTCGCAAACAACGTATCTGCCGGGTATGGCCCAGAGATATCAGCAACGCGCGCCCACCGACGCTTGAGCTTTTGAATCAACGGGATAATCCAGGTGATTTCCTCATCTCCAAGAACCCCGTTTTCTCCTGCATGTGGATTGAGACCACAAATTTGGATGCGTGGTTTTAGGACTCCAAAGTCTTTCTTAAGGGCTTGAAGAGTTTGCGCAAGCGTCATCTCCAGTCGAGTGGGAGTAATTTTTTTTGAAACATCCTTTAGCGGAACGTGAACTGTTGCCAGAGTCACGCGCAAGCATGAGTTTGCGAGCATCATCGTAACATTTGATACGCCACAAAGTTTCGCTAAAAATTCTGTATGACCCGGATAGGGATATCCTCCTTTTTGCAGGTTCTCTTTTGATATGGGACCCGTCACAAGAGCAGAGCCCACGCCTTTTAATAAAAGAGAGACCGCAGTCTCGACGGACCAGCCGCTCTGAAATCCCGCTTGATTTCGGCCCGAAGGTGCTTGCTCAGGAGCTGGAAGGAAGAGATGTTTTCTTGATCGCCGAAGATCTTCTTTAAGGGTTTCCAGAGTTGTAACCAATAGCGAAGGATCTCCCTCCAATGGACTTGGCGCACCAATAATCAGGAGGCGTATGTTTTTAGGGTAGCGTTTCTCGCGAATCACTTTTTGAGTGATTTCTGGACCGATTCCACCAGGATCCCCGGGTGTGATGATCAACAAGGGCGTGCCCATTTAGCGAGGCAGCAAGGACTTACCAGTGAGAGCAATAAAAGATTTCTGTTTTTGTCTTTCAAGCCAAAGCACGATTTGTCTTTGATACTCGGCAGCTCCGAGCTGAGCTCTGGTCTCCTCTTTCGCCTGACTGAGTCGATCTTCGAGCTTGGTTTTAACTTCTTCAAGTTTTGTGATAAAAAATGAAGTCTTCTCTGATCCTTGAATTGTCGAGTACTCGCCCACCTTTAATCCCGTAATGACTTTCTTAAGGTCATTAGATAGCTCATCATCTGCAAGAAACCCCATGTCTCCACCCGAAGAGCCTGAGGGATCCTCGCTGAGTCTTCGCGCAACAGCATCAAAACCCTCTCCTGAGCGTAGAGCATCGTAAGCCTGTTGGATCACCGCGCGAGCGTCGGATCGCTTTTTGTAGTTTTGAGGATAAACAGCGATCATACGGATTCGATACGCACTAGGAATTTGGGATGTCTTGCCTTTGAGATTCATTTGGTTCAGTACGTCTTCATCGGAAATCACTACCTTCGTCCGAATATCCCTATCAATGAGGTTACGTTTAGCGAGACTGATCCGAATCAGATCAAAGTATTGGTCAAAACTGAATCCCTGTGTTTTAAGAGCCGCTTTAAGCGCAGGTCTTGAGATCCGATTATTCGATTGAATCGAGTTAATCTCTTGTTCAATGTCCGCATCACTCACTGCAAACTCTTGAAGAATCAGTTTTTCATTGATTAAAAAATCTACGATCTCAAAGTCTGTGGCAGCCTCTCCTTTGGAAGCAAGCGCAGTTCCTGAGAAAAGCGGATCAAGTTGTGCTCGAAGTTTCAGCGATTTTCGGAATTGAACCACGTCCGAAAGCAAGATGATCTGAGAGTTCACCTGAGCCTCAAGTCGCTCAAGAACTACCGCGTAGGTTGATGTGGGATTCAGGATCACTGTTAGAAGCGACAACAAATTCAACATCGTTTTGTTTTTACATAGATTTCAGTGGGCAGAAAGAGAATTAGAGCCGCTCAAGAAGCGGCGCGTTCTTGATCCACTTTGATTTTTCAAAAATAGGTTGGAGGCGTTGAGCCACGGCTTTGGGCTCGGGGCGAGTGTCGGCAAAGCCAATGCTTTTCGCAGCACGGGCAGAATCATCACTCCACGGCCCACCGACCGAATAAAGTGCGAGCGCGAGAGCCTCGTGACTTGTTAGACGACTGCCCTGGGAGTCTGTGGACCAAGCGGCTGCAACGATTGCCGCCCATAGAATCTGATCTCGCGTTGCTTGTGGAGCGCGAATTCGCAAGTCTTCAAAAAGTGAGAGGTGAATTGATTTCCCGCTCACGCGCGCCACTTCATCAAATCCAAGGACGGGAATTTCAGAAAGTCGCTGGGTCAGAACGGTCTGATCTTTAATTAATCTAGAGTCACAACCGAGCAGACCAAGTACAGTAACGCAGATTAAAGCGAAAAATCTAAAGTCAAAGTGCACTATTTCAACAGGTTGGATTTCACTTGGACAGAAGCGCTCTTGCGTAAGCGAGACATGTACTCTTCGAAGAGTTTCTGCCTGCGCTCTTCGAACGCGAGGCGTTTAATTTTAGCGCGGTCGACGTCTTTCCATGAGCGAACTGCAGTAAGGCGAATGATGTGGTAGCCAAAACGAGTTCTCACAATACCACTCACTTTGCCTGGCTCACGGAGCTTTAGTGCCGTGTCATAATACTGTGGGTCGAGGCGATCACGAGTTTGATAGTCGATGTCCCCGCCCATCGGAGCAGCAACACCCTCTGAAAATTTTTGAGCAATTTCAGCAAAGCTCATTTTTCCAGGCTTAACGTGTGTTTCGTAAATATTTCGGATTCGATCCAAAGCTTTTTTGTCGTCTTCTTTGGATGCGCCCGGACGCACCTCAATAAAGATATGACTTGTACGAAGTTCAGGCCTCTGGCGATAAAAAGCCTCTGCTTCATCATCATTAATGAAGATTTTTTCGAACTGCTTGCTTAGCTGGCGCTCAAGCACAGCTTGGTAGAGCACAGTTTCCATGCGCTCTTGAACATCTGGGTCTTTATCTAGGTTGAGTTTTTTTGCCTCCTGAATCGCGAGCTCTCTTTTAATAAGATCGTCGAGAACACTTTCTTTTGATGGAGGCTGAGCAGGAAAAAACTTCAGATTTTCTTGATACTTTTCATTGAACTCTTCGAGCGTGATTACTTTCGAGTTGATGCGGGCAAGCTCTGTGTTTGCAGAGACGGATGAAGCCAGCGGAAATCCAAGAATGAAAAATGCTCCCAGAATTTTATTCATAACTTAAAAGTATCAGGCGTTTAGGGGGATGGCAATCCGACCGAAAGCTCAATCAGGAGCTTTTCAACCCCCCCCGCCAAAAGGGGTAAGCTCGTCTGATCGATACGAGCAATCACTCTTGAGTCTGGGGTGATTTGAAAGTCGTCGGGATATTGTCGCATTCTTTCGAGAGCTTTCACTGGATCGAGGTGAGCTGATGCGCCTACCTGAAGGGAGATTCGTTCTGATCCCAGTGTGAGAGCGTCGATTCCATGGCGACGCAGGACTTCTTTAAGCCGTAAAATCCATAGAAGATTCACAGCTTGCTCAGGTAGTTCACCGTAGCGATCTCGAATCTCGTCTTCGAGTTGTTCGAGTTCCGTCGGGTGATCGGCAGCAGACAGCTTTCTGTACAACGAAAGTCTTTGAGTCAGATCAGGAACAAAGCTTTCCGGAAGATAAGCTGCGTAAGGGACTTTGATTTCAGGTTCTCGCTTGCGATCCTCAACCTTTCTTGGTTTTCCTTGAAGCTCAAGCACAGCCTCCTCGAGAAGCTCGGTGTATAAATCAAAGCCAACCGCCGCAACATGTCCACTTTGTTCTGGACCCAAAACATTCCCCCCACCGCGAATTTCAAGATCGTGTGACGCGATTTGAAAACCACTGCCGAGCTCAACAAATCTTTGGATAACCTCTAGTCGTCGGCGAGCATCGCTCGAAAGAGACCCCTCTTCTGAGATGAACAAGTACGCAAACGCACGTTGATCTCCTCGCCCGACTCTGCCTCGAATTTGGTAAAGTTGGGCAAGTCCGAGTCGATCTGCGCGATCGATAAGGATCGTGTTCGCAGATGGGATATCGAGACCCGATTCGATGATTGTCGTACAGACTAAAACGTTGCCTTGTTTTTCATAGAACGAGAGCATTGCCTTCTCAAGCTCACCCTCGTTCATTTGGCCGTGTGCAACGATGACCCTAGCGAGGCTCACTTCTTTTGATATCTGTTCTGCAATGTCGTAAATGCTCTGAACACGGTTGTGTAGAAAAAAAACTTGTCCTCCGCGCATCAACTCAGTCTCAATTGCTGAGCGAACAATCTCGATATCAAACTTTGAGACAAAAGTACGAATGGGCACTCGATCCACAGGTGGAGTCGCAATTAAACTAATGTCGCGCAACCCTGTCACAGTCATTTGTAAAGTCCGAGGAATGGGGGTTGCCGTCAGCGTGAGAACATGAAGCGAGGAACGAATCGTTTTGAGTTTTTCTTTATGCTCGACACCGAATCGGTGCTCCTCATCCACAACCATAAGGGCGAGATCTTTGAATTTTACGTCTGACGATAAAAGACGATGAGTGCCAATGAGAACGTCAATTTTTCCTAATGAGAGATCTTTAAGGATTTTTTTTTGCTCCGCTGTGGTTTTAAAGCGAGAGAGTGATTCTACTCGTATCCCATAGGCGGATAAACGCGACTTAAAGGTGAGCTCGTGCTGAAAGCAAAGCACAGTGGTCGGAACGAGTACGGCAACCTGTTTTCCACTCATTACAGTTTGGTAAGTAACGCGAACGGCGACTTCTGTCTTACCAAAGCCAACATCTCCACAAACAAGGCGATCCATGAGTTTTCCAGATTCAAGATCACAAAAACAGTCTTCGATCGCGCGATTTTGGTCGGGTGTTTCTTCAAATGGAAACGAGGCCTCAAACTCGCGGTAGGCTATGCCACGCGAGTCGATAGGAATGCCTTTTTCAATTTTTCTCTGTGCGTAAAGCTCTACTAAGCTAAACGCAAGTGCGCGCACAGACTCGCGAACTTTTGCTTTGGTTTTTTCAAATTGGGCCGTACCAAGTCGATTGAGCGAAACGCTCTCCGAGCCCCCCATGTATTTTTGTACTGAATTAAGTCGATAGATAGGGAGGTATAGCTTGTCGTTGTTTGCGTACTCAATTTGCAGAAAGTCAGATGCAGATCCGCCCGACCCCATTCGACGGAGCCCTAAGTAGCGACCCAAGCCGTGCTCGAGATGTACAATGGTATCCCCAACCCGAAGATCGTCGAGTGATTTTAGCCCACTCCACTCCGAGGCCTTAGAGCTCTCGGTTTTTTCACGTGTAGAACGCGCGAATAGTTCGCTCTCATCGATGAGGATCCAGCGCTCTTCATTGACAGTAAAGCCTTGCTCGATCCCCCCTCGATGGAGAGTCACACTTCCTGGCGATGGCGGTTGTCCGGTCAGAACGGGAATTCCTCTTTCGCGCAGTAAAAATTTAATTCGCTCGATTTGACTTGTGGAGTTTGCAAACACAGAAACTGAAAAGCCATCTTCGATGAAACGCCGAATTTGCTCTGAATAAGCCTCTTGTTTAAGAGTATTGGGTTCAACCTTCAGTGGTAGTGAATCAACTCTCGACTCAAGAGTGTCAAAGTAGAGAGACGTCCGCTGCTGCAGCTTTTTAAGCCGAGTCGGAGTGAGGCAAAAAATATCTTCAAGCGGAGGAACAATGAGGTCTGAGTTTTTAAATTTTTCTCTAGAGTGCGCGAGGAGTTCGGTTTGATTTTTCCACTGAGAGAGTGACCCCATCTCGTCCACCCAGAAAACGAGACTGTCGGGCTTTAGATAGTCATCTACGCAAGAGCGATTCTCTTCAATAAGAGATAACCAATACTCGGAGTGATCTGGATAAATACCGGCAGAAATGTTGTCGAGAACCGGGTCGCGAATTTTTTTTGAAACACCGAGTTCGTCCGCGAGAGCTTTTACTTTTTCACGAAATTTTTGAGATTCAGAAAGCGTAAAAAAAGACTCTCTTGCTGGACCAAAAGAGATTTCCTCAAGCTCCTTTCCTGTTGTTCGTTGAGACTCGGGGTTGAAGCTCCGAATTCTCTCAATTTCTGTGTCAAAGAGCTCAATTCGAAATGGCTCAGTGGCGCTCGGCGGAAAAAGGTCGATCAAGTCTCCTCTGAAACAAAAGCTTCCGGAGTCCTGTACCGGATCAAGCTGAGAGTAACCGGCCTCTTGAAGCTTTCGCGCCAAAGAGTTTCGATCTTCAATTTGCGCACCTCGACGAAAAACCCAGGTGGTTTGTTCAAGGCGCGGAGGGCTTAAAGTCCACTGAAGAATGGATCCAACAGAAGCAAACACTGCACGTGCGCTTTTTGGTTGGTGAAGGAGGTGAAGTGCGGCTGCGCGTTCAAGTCGAGTCTTAAGTGATGGCGCGATCGGAGAGTACGGTGAGCGCTCCCATGTGGGGAGAACAGCAGTTTGAGCTTCGCTCTTGCTAGTGAGAGCGACGAAAGTCCGAAACTCCCGCTCTCTTACCCGTGCTGAAGCATCATCCGGGCATAGCACCAGAAAAAGACCAGCGCCCTCGCGAAACTCCCGTGCAATCCAAAGCATTGCTGCACTCGCGGAAGCACCAGAGAGACGACTCCCCTGAGTAAGCGTTCGAAGTCCGCGAGATGACATGGAATTGGGTGTACCTTCCCTTGACTCTGCTTTTCAAGTTCAGTAGCGTTTTCAGTCATGTCCGCCGGCTGGGAAAAGTACTCTGCGCTGATCCTTTCGGCGTTTTTGCCGTTCATTATTCTTATTCTTTTCTGGCCGTTACGCCAAAAAATTAACGGTCCTCGTGCGCTCAAGCCCCAGCAGCTTCCAGAGTCGGGTTTCCGTGTCGAGCAGACCAACGCGCGTTTCTACACTTTATTAAACTGTGCGTCGATCTTAGGCGCGTTTACCCTCTTAATGATCCCGTGTGTCGCAGCGTTTCGTTCCTTGTTGGTGAACGGAGATCGAGAGTCAGTGCTGCGCGTGGTTGCGGTGCTTCTTGTTTTTACGGGCCTAATGGCTCTCGCTGTTTTTTACGCCTCCAGAAAAGGTGATCTCACGTGGTTGCGCTCTTATCAGAGGCCAAAGCCAGGGGTAAAACCCGATGCTTGAAGCGATCAGGCGGCGAGCGCGAGCCTATTCGCTCAATTATTTCATCATTCATACTGGGTGTTGCGCAGATGAGTTTCTTCAGGCTGTGGGCTGCCGCTACGATCTTGAGAGATTTGGCTGTGTTGAGGCACCAACACCGGCGCAGGCTGATTTGTTAGTCATTCAAGGCGCTCTTACTGAGCGATTAGTACCCGAAGTTAAAAAGATCTTTGAGCAAATGCCCTCTTACCGGAGCGTTTTAGCTGTGGGTGCCTGTGCTTGCACGGGTGGACTTTTTTCCGAAAGCCCGGGCATTGTTCCTGCGGACCGGGTTGTTCCGGTAGATGTTTTCGTTCCAGGATGTCCGCCTCGTCCTGAAGCGATCATGCA
>JBILEK010000106.1:0-4361 GCA_044352155.1 Bdellovibrionia bacterium | reverse complement strand
CTGTCGCAGTGCTTGTAAAACCGTCAAAAGACCAAAGCCACTTGAAGAGCCCGTAATGAATACTCGTTTTGACGCGCGCACACTACTCGCTGACATGCGAGGCCTAAGATACACTGACGATAAGAGGATTCAAGCTTTGAAAAGTCACATCAGCAAAGTCTTTCAAGCGATTGCGCTGATTTATATTCTCTTCCCGTTTCACTACATTCCGGTGGCTTGGATTCTGTACGAGATCTCTCTACAAAAGATGCTTTCCGTTCTTTTGTCGCCTTTTTTTTACATCGTATGCTTACTCGCTATGATCTCTGGTTATGCACTTTGGGAGCTTAAGAGATATTCTTGGTATCTATTTTGTGGCGCGAACATTCTTATTCTCTACGAAAACGCGGTCCTGCTCACTGGGTACGGCAGTCGTCCAAATCGACTGAGTGTTTTTTTGATTTCGGTAGTTTTGTGTATGTATTTTATCTACCGGACACGTACTGAGCTTTATGTGCCATATTTTTTTCCAAGAATCCGCTGGTGGGAAAGCAGTGCGGAGAGCCGAGCAGTAACCCTTTCAGCGCGAATAGAGCGTGAAGGAGGTAGTCTCATTGATGCAGAGATTCTCGACTTTTCTCGAAAAGGCTGCTTCATCAAGATTCGTGAAGATTTCAAACAAGACGAGGAAGTGAACATCGCCTTTAAAATTCAAGGACAACCTTTTACATGCCCTGGCATGGTGGTTTGGAAAACACAAAGCTCCGTGACACATCCCAAAGGAATCGGCGTGAAGTTTAAGCCTCGAGGGATTCGAGGTAAGCGCAAGATGGCTGCGCTTGAGCGAAAAGCTCGTAGTTTGCCACTTCGAAGAGAGGATTCGTTTGAGCAACAGCTCTCCCACTTCACCTGATGATTTTTGGTTAGAACGCGCGCTGATGCTCGCTCACGAAGCCAAACACAGAGACGAGGTTCCCGTAGGCGCACTTGTGATTCAAAATCATTCCTTAATCGCTTCGGGATTTAACCTGCGCGAAAGAGATCACGATGTGAGCGCGCATGCTGAGATCCTCGCCTTGAGAGCTGCAGGACAGACAACTGGAGATTGGCGGCTTGAGGGAGCGACTGTTTACGTCACTCTAGAGCCGTGTACCATGTGCTTAGCTGCCCTGCAGCAGGCTCGAGTTTCGCGTGTTGTTTTTGGCGAATGGGATAAAAAAGCTGGCGCTATCTCTTTGGGGTATGAGCTCCATCGGGATACTCGAGCACATTCATCCTTTATCGTTGAGCATCATCCGCTACCCGGCTCTGCCGATCTTTTGCGTGACTACTTTGCACAGAAGCGTGATCGCAAATGAATGAGCGCTCTCTGCCTACGCATCTCTTTTTTCTGAATCTTTTTCGATGGATTCGACACCATTGGTTGAGCTGGGGAGTTCTTGCGGGGATCTATTCCATCGCAGCGACGGTGTTGTTTACTGCGATTTTGGAGTTGCGCTTCAAACAAGAACCAGAGTTTTGGACAGTCTGGACTCTCTTGGTTGCAGTATTAGGAGTCCCAGCTTTGTTTGAATACTTTTCTTTTCCAGGAATTCCTGCGATCCGTGCAGCTCGTCCGCGATCATTGACTTTGGTCTATGTTCTTCACGAGCTACGCAGACCGAATGCGTGGATAGCGTGCCTACTTCCGTTACTCGCAGCGCTGATCTTCGATCTTAAGCAGCCGACTATGCTCCTGATTCTCACTCAATTAAGTCCGCAGCGCGCGCTTTACTCCATTCATAAATGGCGTACTTACGCCCTTAGCCACTCTCCTTTGAATGGTGTACGCGAGTTGATTTTAGGGTTTTCTCTCACTCAGCTTGTGCTTTTGAGTCCATGGGTTTTTGTAAACCCAAGCTATCTGCCTTTAGGGGTTGCGGGAGTGCTTCTGGGATCCAGCCTGATTTTCGAGGGAGACTCAGGGCGCCCGGGCTTGGTCAATGCGGTAGTCCTCACTGGTGCGCTCCTGGGTGCACTGCTGGCCTCTCTGCATACACTTGTGATTTTGTTTTGTGGCTATTTTATGTTGCGGATGGGCGACTCTGTTCGGGAGCGACTCCGAAGCGTGGAGTATTTCGATGAAGACACTCTCCTTTGATCGGTTTCGCGCAGGGCGCGGTGGCAATGCATTGATTGATCTTGATTCAAAACGAGATGGCCTGAGTTTGAGCTCAGGGCTTCATGTTCTGGTTGCGCCTAATGGTGCCGGAAAAAGCACTTGGCTACAGACGCTTTCAGGGATTTTGCCACCACTTGAGGGGAGGGCGCTGCTTGATGGTCAAACTCTTAGACCTGCCGAGGACCTCCTTGCAATTTCGGAGTATCTGAGTTTTCCCAAGTACATCCTCCCAACGGAGTGGATCGGGTGGCAATCGCGGGTAGAGCATCTGCCGGATCTTTCAGGCTGGATTACTCGGCTCTCGATGGAAAGCAAAATTAATCGCTACTTAGGCACCCTCAGTCAAGGTGAGCGTCGCAAGGTCACCTGGCTTGCGGCGCACGCTAGCGATTCACCTCTGCTGTTGATGGATGAGCCATTGGATGGCTTAGATCTTCTGAGTCTTGAGGCAGTTCGTGAAATGCTTATCGAGTGGAAATCGCGATCGCGGATCATCATTGTGATCTCTCATCATGTTGCTGAAATCCTCGATCTGGCCGATCACGTGTATTTTCTGTCTCAGAAAAGACTGGTCAGACTCAGCAGTCATACTGATCCCGTCGCTCTTCGGCGTGAGGCGGTTCAGTTCTATCTCTCCCGCTAAAACGGAGCAGGTGGAAGTCCCGCAATCCCCAAAGCACGATCGAAATGCTTAAACTCGCCTTGAGGAGAGTCGAGGAGTTTTCGGTCGTTGATTAAAATAGCCTCATCCGGGAACTCCAGCTCTCCTGGAAGTTGAACACAGTTTTTCTCGAGGTCTTCAGTGATTTTTTTTAACCAATCTCGATCGCGCGCTTCGGTTAACTCTAGCTCAGCTATTCCTTGAGGAGCGTATATATAAAACTTTGGAACCTCGCGGGCAAACAAGAGCGGCGGAGAGAAGGCGGCTTTTTTGCTTCCGCGTACTCGATGCGAGACGCCAACCACTAGGTCAACAATTTCACGAAACTCAGTCTCCACCCAGAAGTGAAAGTGCTCTCCCCAACATCCAGCCCAGTGAACCGAATGATCCTCGAGCACCTCAATCCAAGCAGCCTCACCATAGAGAATCCTTGACTCTACACCCTGAAGCGAGAGGGCTTTTTTTACTGCTGCACAAACGAGTAACGGATACTGAGCACGATCACCACAAACTCGATCGGTCACCTTACTCACGACACGGGTCACAAGAGCGATACGATCCATCGAGGTCAAGAGAAAGCCCCTCTCCATCCGGACCAGATGATTGCCCCCCATCCCAGAAGAAACGCGATACCTCCAATGGGAGTGAGCGCTCCCCACATCCGTGTCCCCGTGAGCGTAAGGAGGATCAAACTGCCTGAAAAAATGATGATCCCCGCAATAAAAGCATAAATCGGGATCTGGGCACGAAAGTCAGGGTACACTCGCGAAAGCACAGCAAGCGCTAAAAGTGCGAGAGAGTGGTAAAAACCATATTGTATAGCAGTATTATAGATGCTCTGCAGGCTCGGCGTGAAATGCTCACGCAGTGCATGCGAACCGAAAGCCCCTAAAGCAACAGCCAAAAATCCAAACACTGCTCCTGCAGTCGCAGCAAGGCTACTCATTATAAAATCTCTAAACCTCGTCGAATCAAGTCTTCAAGTACCTGAGATTTTTTTCGCAAACTCTGAAGCCGTTCGCGTGCGAGCGCAGTTCCTTCAATCGCTTGCGACCAAGCACGCTCAAGCTCAAGTACTTCAAGTGCAAGCAACCAGTCCTCAGGATATGACTTGAGCGTCTCAGCAAGTGCTAGCGCCACTTGATCGCACGCGCCCACCCCTTTCTCACGCGCTTCACGTACTTGGGCGTAAAGAAAGTTGAGCCGTCGATGAGCTGGTTGAAAATTCGTTTTAGGCTTTCTTGCTTGCTCCGGAGCGTTACCGATCTCACTCTGATAAGAGAGATAGGCACCGCGATCGGCTGCGTTACCAAAAACACTGCTCACGGATGTACCACAAGCAAGATCAAACACTCCCCATTCGGGGCGGAACAAAATCTCATCTCCAAAACTCACCGTGCAATCTGTGAAAGTATGGATCAGCACACGATTTTGTACTTTTGTGCTTTTGATCCATCGCCCTCGCACACAAACTCCGGATTCGAAACGGATCTCTTGAAGAGCTCGGAGCTCAGACTCATTAAAGTCAGAAAGTGACTTTAATGAGTCTTGAAGCTTACC
>JBILEK010000003.1:0-85845 GCA_044352155.1 Bdellovibrionia bacterium | reverse complement strand
CTCGTTCGGAGTTTGCGTGAAAACATCCCGCTCAAGATGACAGCGGGTCGACAATTGAGAGAATATCACGCGAGGGAAGACATCGCTTCGTTTGTGACTTTGGCACTTCAGCGAGGATTTCCACGGGAGTCAGTTGCGCTATTGAGCAGCGGTGAGCCTGTTCGGCTCGGTGAGTTAGCTCGTTTTGTCTTTGAGAAGCTGAATCGGCTCTCTTTACTCGAACTCGGTGCCCTTCCGGAGCCGGCTGCAGAAAACTTTAGTCGTGTGTTCCCGCGATCACCCAAGGCCTGGGGGTTTTCACCACGAGACTCTCTGCTGGGCGTTCTCGCCTACGTTAAGTCGCAATTCTGACTAGAGTTCGCGTGGATAGGGGGCGCTGGATGTAGACTCGGAAATCACCACACGCGGACGCATTTTTGCGTCGTCGAAAATGCGGCTCAGGTACTCCCCAATAATGCCTAAAAACATGAATGTAATGCTGTTCAAAAGTAACATGAGGATGACGAGCGTTGTGAACCCTTGAATCGGAGTGCCATACTTAAAGTAAGTGGCTAAGTAATAGAGCGAAGCGCCGAGCGCGAGCGCGAACAGCATAAAGCCTAGGACACCGATGAGTCGGAGAGGGGCTTTTGTGAAGGCGGTGATCGCATCAATCGCAAGAGCGACATAATGTAAAAAGCGGAACTTACTTGATCCCGACAACCGGGGCTGGCGCTCGTAGGCGACTGGGATCTGCTTAAAGCCCAAATACACGACTAACCCACGAAGGTAGAGGTTGCGCTCTGGGAGTGCACGCAGCCGATCAACCACCCGTCGGTCAAGTAGGCGAAAGTCGCCCGCGTTGCGAGGAATCGGGAGCTCCGAAAGACGATTGAGTGCATGATAGAAGGCTGCAAACATTGCTCTCATCCACCATGGTCCATGGCGCTTTGAGCGTACGCCGTAGACGACTTCAAAGCCTTCTTCCCACTGCTTGACGAACTCGGGGATTACCTCGGGTGGGTCCTCTAGGTCAGCATCCATTTCGATGACCGCGTCCCCAGTCGCCAATGCTAGGCCTGCGAACACGGAGTTTTGGTACCCGAAGTTCCGCGAGAAGCGGTATCCCGTCAGGTGGGAGCGCACTCTTGCGAGGTTGGCGACCGTTTGCCATGTTCCGTCCGTCGAAGCGTTGTCAGTGATAACAATTTCGAGCTCAAAACGGCTCAGCTCTTGGTTAAACACCTTCTCGACCGCATCGATCGCTCGAACGACGTTTGATGCTTCGTTGTAGACCGGGATAGTGACCGATATCTTTTTGCGACCTTTTGGGTCATTGGTCGGCGACATGAATCGTTCTCAGCTCGTAGCGAATTCTTTTGTCTCGGTCAAAGCCGAAAAGGGGCTAGCGCAGCGCATGATCCCATGTCTTTTTTGGGTCGTAGCCTGAGCAAGATGATTCTGGTAAGCGCTAGAGAGATGAAAACAGTAGTCCTTTGTGGCGGGATGGGGACTCGCCTCTCGGAAGAAACGGCGCTGCGTCCGAAGCCGATGGTGACCGTCGGCGGTCAACCCATGCTCTGGCACATTATGAATATCTACTCGGCGCAGGGTTTTCACCAGTTTGTACTCGCGTTGGGATACCTCGGACCGATGATCAAGGAATACTTCATCAATTTTCATGCGCTCAGTAGCGACTTCACTGTTGATCTATCCACTGGCAAGGTCGACGTATTGCGCTCCCGTCCCTCCAATTGGAAAGTTAGCCTCATCGACACGGGCTCCGAAACCTTAACGGGCGGAAGATTAAAGCGACTCGAGTCCCTTCTTCGTCCGCAGGGTACGTTTATGTTGACCTACGGAGATGGTGTTGCCGACGTAGATCTTAAAAAGCTCCTCGAATTTCATCGTTCACATGGAAAACTTGCGACAGTGACGGCCGTGCATCCTTCAGCACGGTTCGGAGGCTTGGAGCTGGATGACGGTAAGGGACGTGTTCGTCGGTTTTCAGAAAAACCTAAGAATACCGAAGGGTGGATCAATGGCGGGTTTTTCGTTTTTGAGCCCGGTGTTTTCGACTTTTTGGACGGCGATCAATGCACGCTGGAGCGCGCACCTCTTGAGCGACTTTCGGATGCTGGTCAATTGATGGCTTTCCGCCACGAAGGATTTTGGCAGTGCATGGATACGCTGCGGGATCGCCAACTGCTCGAAGATCTCTGGGCACAAAAGCGCGCTCCATGGAAGCTGTGGGAATGAGCGTGAAAGATTCCTTTCGCGGCCGCCGGGTCCTCATCACGGGGCACACCGGATTTAAGGGCGCTTGGCTCTCTGAGTGGCTACTCTCTCTGGGCGCAGAAGTCGCCGGCTATTCGATCGACACATTGCCGGACCGATCCTGTTTTGTTGATTTAAGGCTCGCCGACCGGATGACTGACTTCCGTGGGGATATCTGTGATCGCGCCGCGCTCGGCTCGACTTTGAAAAAATTTGATCCTGAAGTCATCTTCCATCTGGCTGCTCAGCCGCTCGTACGCCTTTCTTATCGAGAACCCGTCGAAACATTTTCCACGAATGTTCTCGGAAGCGTCCATCTCCTAGAGGCAGCGCGCACCCTTTCTTCCTTGCGTGCGCTCGTTCACGTCACGAGCGATAAGTGTTATGAGAATTTTGGCAAAGGCTGTGGGTATGTGGAGACGGATCCGATGGGGGGATCCGATCCCTATTCGGCCTCCAAGGGGGCTGCAGAACTTGTTTTTCAGTCCTTTAGTCGCAGTTTTTTTGGGGACTCTCAAGTTCGCATCGCTACGGCGCGTGCTGGAAATGTTTTTGGCGCTGGAGATTGGGCAGAAGACCGTATTCTGCCAGATTGTGTGCGTGCTTGGAGCCAAGGGCGCGCGGTAGAGCTACGGAATCCAGCTTCCACTCGCCCATGGCAGCATGTACTGGATTGCTTGGACGGATACCTGACGCTCGCTTCCGAGCTTTTGCGTGAAGGGACTCAACTCCCTCAGGGATCGGCTTTTAACTTTGGCCCTCCTGCCGACGACGAGTGGAGTGTCGAAAAGCTTGTACGATTTTTTGCGGCACACTGGGGGGAAAAAGTTAGGTTGGAAGTACCTGTGGCAGAGATAACGACTCTGAAAGAGGCGACACGACTGACACTCGATTCCTCGAAAGCCCGTCGCGAGCTCGGTTGGCGCCCACGCTTGCAGCTGAGTGAAGCGCTTCAATGGGCAGCACGTGGCTATGGATTCAAGGATGCGACTGCTTTGGGTGATGAGATTCGTACGCAGATCAATTCATATATGCAAAAAGGCCGAATCTAAGGGCATGAGCTCGAAGTCGAGCCGCTTTGAATTCCGCAGAATCGGCTTCCTCGCAATAGTGCTGCTTATCGCGCATTTTTTGCTCGGCCCATCCCGTGGGATCGATCTTGAGCATCGATACTCGCAGTGGATCGGAGTCCTGCTCTTTTTCATGATCTGGATTTTTTTGGTGTCCACGTGGGGTCAGTTCGTTTCTGAGCGCCTCCTCGCCCGCGCAGGAAAAGCAGGGATCTCGATTAATGGGTCCACTGAAGCGCTCTTTGCCAGTTTGCTTCGGGGGTCGGTCGTGTGTGCCTATGGGATCAGCTTCTTGAGTGTGCTGGAGGGGACGCCGCTTGGAGGTGCGCTTTCGGGCACTCTCGGAAGGATCCTCGTTTTGCTGGGTTTTTTCGGAGGTGCTTGCTGGCTTCGCCTCAGTGGAGCGGTGGGACCGCTTTTTGGTTCTTTCGTCGATGGAACAAGAAGGCTTACACCCACTGAGCGGTGGTGCTTAGGGATTGTGGTCTTTGGGTTCCTCACGCGATTCTTGTTTGCCGCGCGTTTACACCCTCATGGGGACGCGCTTCTTTACCATCTTCTCGGGCCGCGCTCGCTTTTTGATCGTGGCGACTTTACGGGATTTGTTGAGAATCCAATTCTGTTCCAGGTCTCGCACTGGGAGTCTCTTTTTCAGTGGCCCAATCTCATGTTCGCAAGAGAGCCGGGCACTGGGCTCGCCTGGGTTCAGGTCTTTGCACAGTGGATCCATACTTTCCTAGGTTGGGGTGGATCGGGATTCGGAATTTATGTGCTGCTGCGTCGCACGAGGCTCCCAATCACTGTGTCGCTCGCGATCGTAGCCGCAGCGCTTTCAGTTGCTCAACTCGAGTGGACTTCCCATTTAGCAAAAACTGACTGGGGAATCGTTTTCTGGACGACGGGTTTGGTTTGGCTGTGGACGCAGAAGCGGTATCTGGAAAGCGCTTTTTTGGCTGGCCTAGTGTTCTCCGCTAAGGTCACGTCGGTATTTGCGCTTTTACCTCTGTCAGTTGTCGCGTTGATCTTAGGTCACCATCCTCGGCGCCCAAGGCAAATCTTGGCATTCGTATTACTGGGAGCACTTGGTTGTGCGCCTATTTGGATTCGAAACGCATGGATTTCGGGGAATCCATTCTTCCCCACGCTCAACGAGTTTTTCCAGAGCCCACTCTTGGCTGAATCCTTCAAACTAGGGGTTAACAAGCACTCGTTTTTTCATGTGCAGACGGACGGGGCGACATGGATGGCGCGTTTGAAGGAGCTTTTGACTCAAACGTACTGGAGTGGTGTTTTGTTACTAGCGCCCGTAGCGTCCGCGCTTATGGTTTGGCGCGATCCCACGCGCGCGAATGGATCTCACCTCACTCGTGTTGTGCTCTCGGTCATGGCTCTGACGTGGTTGACGTGGGTGCTTTTTACGGCAAAGGTTTCGTCTGACGCCGAGATGCGCTGGCTGGGTCCTGCTTTGCCCTTGGCACTTGCGGCAAACGCAGCGCTACTCGCTCAATCCGTGATCGCGCTCTTACCGCGTCTTTCGTTGGTGCGAGGAGTGCGATCTGCTGCTCCAATCCTCGTGTTCGTAATCGTCGTAACGTCCGGTATCCCAAACTTCGCCTGGGTTCAGTGGGGTCCCAAGAAGTTTCCGCTCCCCCACGAAGCGGTGCTGCGGATGCGAAACGGACCTGCGAAAAAATGGCTCCGGGAGAACGCAGCAGGTTCGCTCGCACTCGCCACTCAGGACAATGAGCATTACTATGTATCTGAGAGACGTGTTTGGGTTTCTTACTTTCATCCCGTCGCTGACCGCATTGCACGTGAAGCCGGCGAAACGCGCGATATCGCGAAAGCCATCGTGCTGTGGAAACAGCTAGGCGTCAGGTACTATCTGCTCGATTCAGGATCGCTCTTGGCGACGGATGGCGACGCTCAAAGCTTAGATGCACAAGTTGCGAGGTGGGCTGAAAAGCACTCTGCTCGAATTGCTTTGGGCACACTGGAGCGGCCGATGATTGTTGATTTCGGCGAGAGTTCACCTTGAACTCATGCTCAGTCGGTGTTTAAGAGTTAGAATGGATCAAACCCCAGCCCGCTACCTTGAGTACCTTAAAAAAAGCAGTCCTCTTGGCGAGATTTACCGTAAATTTTGGCTCTACCCCCGGATTGCCCGTCACCTTGGCGGCGAGACTTTGGATGTCGGCTGCGGGGTCGGGAAGTTTCTTCGATTCCGTCCAGGGACGTTGGGGGTCGATATCAACCCTGCGATCGTCGAGTTCGGTCTGACACAAGGACTCCCCATCACGCGCATGGATCCCGATCGCTTGCCGTTTCCGGACTCGCGTTTCGATGCGATCGTTCTTGATAATGTGCTTGAACACGTCGCAAATCCCCAACCGCTCCTCGCAGAGATGCGCCGCGTGCTTAAGTCTCAGGGGCGCGCGGTCGTAGGTGTGCCAGGACGTAAGGGCTACGCGCACGATCCTGACCACAAGCGTTTTTACGACGAGCAGACTCTTCGCGCGACCATGGAAGGCGCAGGCTTTCGTACGCGAGAGATTTTCTACATGCCCTTTAAGCTTCGGTGGCTCGATCGGCGGCTCTGGATTTACGCTTGCTTCGGGGTGTTCGAGCGGACGCAGTGAAGTGGAGCAGTTTGAGAGCGTTATGCTTTCTTCTGCCAGCTGTTGCACCAGCCCTTGGCGGTGACGAGCCCGTTCGCGAGCATTGTGCACTTGCCCCAGCCTGAGTTTTTGGCTTGGTAAAACTGGCAATTATCACAGAACTGAGTTTTTCCGTCTTTCCCAGCGCGTTTCTTGTACTTCTTGACGTCGACCAAGTTTGCATCTTCGACGTAGCCGAGCGCTTTACCAACGGCATCGGTGGCGGGCAGCGCTTTTTCTCCAGGAGGGAGGGGCTCTGGGCCTTTCTTTTTTGCATCCGCAGCAAGCGAGAATGCGGGAGCAGCGCCGAGTGCGGCTGCGCCAAAGGCGAGTTGTTTTAAAAACTTGCGACGAGGCGATGAGGAAGAAGTCATAGTCTTTAGGACACCTTTCTTTTGGCGACGGATTGATTTGCTTAGTATACGCGGGTTATGGCGCTTTTGCGCCGCGTTATTTTGATTTTTGAAGCTGGCCGCTCCAATTGAGTAGGGGCGGTGAGCATGTGACTTAGGGGCTTCGTATCTATTGATTAGGCTTGCGATTTCAACTCTTTGCGATGACTCAAGCCTTGACTCAAACTCTGGATACATCCCGTTTGTTCACAGACCTATCAAAGTGAAAAGCTGATTACCTAACGCGGCGCATCATCAACGAGAGACTCTCGGGTTTTTTAGTTGTTTTACCGATCAGGAGAGAATGGGGTTGAGGCGATTTTCTCTTGTTCTTGCGCTTTGTGGATTCCTTGTGAGTCAGCAGGCTCGCTCAGGCGAGCCCGACGCAGTCGTACGCCTCTCGGCTACGGACCGCGAAGTGCTTTGCCAGGCGTTGTTTGAGAGCTTTGTGCAGGATCCAGCCACTCAGAGCCGCGTGACTGAGCTTTTGCAAGCAAGGCAACCGGCCTTCATCGCGCCCGTCTTTAAGCGTGAAGAGCGTAATCAAATTAGTTTTGAAAGCGTCACACCACCCACAGCCTGGATGAAGCCCTCTCAAATTCCCTCTGAGCTTGCGCGATTACTTCTGGATCAGAATGTATTACCGACAGAGCAAAATGGCTTAGCTCATAAAGTCCCAGTCACTGCGATTGCTGCGCGAATTCCGGAAGCAAGCATTCGGCTCACGCCAAAAGTATCAGCGCTCCGCTGCGTTCCTTCTACAGATGGTTCTACTTTACGACTGGAGTTAGAGTTTGAGCAAATCGAAGCGACCGTCCCCGTACAGATTGGCGTGACCTACGAGGATCCAAAAAAGAAAGGTGAGCAAGTATTTCAAGAGCTCTTGATTGGCGCTCCGGTGGATGGAAACCCCCAACCCATCAGCGGTATACGAGCTCAGGTCCGAATCAAAAACCCTACCATCGCATTGAGTCTAGCTATCCCCGAAAAAGGAACTCTCGTCCGCGCCGAGGACTTGCAAGTTCTCTCAACACCGTCTGAGTTCTCAGCTCTAGTGAGTGCCCCTGAAGATCTCAAACTGGCAGTCGGGCTTCCAGGTGGAGGATCAGTGGGAGCGAAGTTTAGCGCAGAGCTTCGCGCAGGGATCGAGTCGGCGACAGGCGAGCAAGCGGCTCAGCGCATTGGAGAGGAGTTCCAGCGAGCGGAGTTCATCGCGCCGATGCGAGCGGCTGCATTGGCAGAGATCAATCCTTTGATCGCTAAAGCGAGAGAGAGTCTTTCGCGCGAAGTTGCAGTGGAACAGATCCCGCTCAGACTCAGTCTTAGAAAGGCTATCGGCGAACTTGGGGAGGCGTCTAAAGACTTTTCTCCTCGCATCGGACGGCGTGACTCTGCTCAGATTGCAAGCTTTGAAGAGAGACAGTCCACTCGTCTGATGACTCATGACACGATCGCGCGACTCCTAGGGGAGATCAGCAAAGTCGACAGCTTTGAAAAATATAAAGCGGAGGCAGTTCAAGATCAGCTGCGTTTGGCGATCGAACTGGCAGGTCAGTATCTACGCGATCCAGCGCTCGCACGAAATCTCATCGACCCGAAGAGACCTGAAAAAGGCGATCGTGCGCGCCGACGAGTTCAGGAGCTTTTGAGAAAGTATGCACCCGATCGTGCTTTTAAACCCCAAGAAAGCGATATGCGTGAAGATCTTGATGCGATTCGCTCGATATTAAAAGATCTGAAAACCGCAATTCCACTTGATGGCGTCCTCAATAAAGAGCATCCGATTGCAAGCGATTTTTCGGAAGTCTCGGCGCGCCTACAAAGATTGACTCGCATCCATCAGCGCGTGGCAATGAGTCGTTCATTTCAGTTTTCGATCAATGAAGAGTCCACCCGATTGCGCAATCTTCAAGTGGGAATCGATGTCCTCACACGCGATCTCAAAGGAGACCAGTTCATGCTCCCGGGGCGTGGATGCAATACGACGGAGCCCCAAAGCCCAGTACGAGTGAGTTCCGTAGGAGTATCTTTGGAGCGTGTGAACGCACTCCTTGGTGCTCTGTATGAAGATGGTACGATTTCGGAGCTTGCGCGCCCGCATGATTTAGATCTCACGATTCCTCTTCAGTTGCGAGGGACTCACCAGAGTCATCGATTTGAAATGGATATCGGCGTGAAAAAAGCGAGTGTCGTTCCAGTTTTTTCGGACTTTGACTTTAAAGGAAAAATCGCGCTCGAAATGAATCCGCTGGCAGACGGATCCGGAGTGCAGATTGAAGTGATGGGCCTTAAGGATCTCAAGCGAGAGTTTGATCCTCGAATGATTCTTAACCCTTTAGATGGTCTATTGAGTCTTTTGTTAGGGCCTTTAGTTGAGTCAATCGCTGAGTCTAAGTTTGACGAAGCGAGCGGGAAAATGACGTTCACGCTGCGCTCAGAAGAGCTCAAGCGGAGGGGACTTAAGATCTCACGCGTTTACCTCGATGCTTCTGATCCAAAAAAGCCTGAGTTAAAAGTTGACTACGCGCTCACGGAGCAGTCACAAGGAGGTCGACCTTGATTTTGCGTGCGCTTGTGAGCGCCTTTCTTGCTCTTTCGGTTGCGAATCCGCCAGGAGCAGCCGTGGACTTGTACGTCTCCTCACGAGGCGTTCAAAGCGTGCTAGAGCATGCAATCGTGACGCAGGTGAATGGGCGCTACGAGCCAAGTCAAGATGTTCGATTACAAGCGAAAGCTCTAGAGTCAGGACGCTTTCGAGTTGAAGCGACCGCAGCAAGCACAATTTCAAAAGCTCTAAAAGTGGAAGTCGGGCGCAGTGAGTGGCCATTAAGGCTTAGAACCATGGGTCCACCGGCACCTCCTTCGGTTAGACTTGGTCAGGCACGAGAAAGAGATCTCGAAGTCAGAAGCACGGAGGGGCGCCTTGGAGTGTCCTTTGTGCCCAGTGAGCTTGAGGTCAACGTAGGGAATCTTGATCTCACTTTGGATCGCGCTCTTACGGCAGAGGGGGTGGATCTTGATTTTAAAGCAACACGCGTGCGGGTAAAAAATCTCAAGATTAAAAGCCGCGGCAGTTTAGGCTTAGATTTGAGTTTTGGTATCGACGATAAAAATCGTAAAATCGCGCTTCAAGATGTTCAACAGCAGCTCCTGATGAACTCTGAGGCTGTTGGGATTGAGCCTGGCGAAATCGTCTTCTTAGATGAAAAAGGGAATGAAAAAGACTCTTCAGGAAACCCGTTGACGCCTCAGATTCCGGGCCTTGCTCCGTCAGATCCAGCTGAGATGAGTGCGACTCTGTCGGAGGTACTCAAGAAAGAGTTTCAGCGCAACAAAGAGGCAATCATCGAGCAAGCGACTCCAACGATCGTCGAGGCCATGACAGGGATCGTAAAAAAAATTGTAGCTCAAGAGATCAACCCCAAACTCGAGGAGATTTCAAGCTTAGGCCTTACGCAAGATCTCACTTGGGTCGTAAACGGGGTGCGTGCTCTGCCTGAGGCAGGACTCTCAGCGCAGTACTGCCTTGCAGGCGCAGACCCAGTTTCTCGACCACTTTGGACACCCGAGGAACCCTCCGGAGATCTCGGTGTACGTTTGAAGCGGGAGGATCTTAATGCACTCTTAGCTCAGTTCAGAGGGAAGTCCATGCAGTTTGGAGAGATGAAAATCACTCCTGACGCTCCCATTCAAGCACGCGTTGGGCCCGACGGTCGCATCTACGCTCGATTCGAGGGACAAATAGAGCATCCCGCTTTGGCAAATCTAAAGATCGAAGGATCCAAAGTGAGAGGAGTCATTGAGGCTCCAATCCGTCTCATCTATGAGAATGGGATTTTAAAGCCATTCTTAGACTTGCCAGAGGACGGCACCGCAGTGGATAGCGCTCTGAGCTTGCGTGTTCCGACTCGTGATCGGGAGACGGGCAAGGTCTCAAACACGCTGATTGAAGCTCTTGTGCGCTTCACTCGTGTGCAGAATAAGGCGCAAGCTCGCGTGATTCTAAAAGAAGGCGCCGTGAGCAGTCTCGTCAACTACGCGCAAACGACAGGTCTTGTTCCCGCAGTCATTCCTATCGGGGAGGGCAGATCCGCAGAGCTCATTCAGCCGGTTCGAGTGCTCCCAGACGTGAGTGCGGGTCCGATTGCAAGCGAAGGTGCGACCATTAGCGTGTTTGCTCCTCAGGTGAGAGTGCCGATTCCTCGCAAAGGCGAGATCGCGAAGTTAAGAGGGTTTGATGATCCTGCAACTGGAGATCCTTGGGAGTACGTCGATCTAGATCTTAATCTTCGCGCACAAGTGCAGATCGAAGAAGTGGATGGAGAACAAAAGCTCAGGGTCTACTTGCCTCCGTCGCGTCCAGGAGCTGAGGGAAATCACTTAACCCGTGGAGTAAGAGCTGCGCGAATCCTCAACGTCGCTCCTGAGCAAGCAAACGGACTTGGCGCTGTCGCAAATGCGCTTGGCTTTGATTGGGTCGTTTCAGGTGAGTTTGCAAAAGAGACGATAGGTCTTCAAGATCGCGTTCAGGCTGAGATTTCGCGTCGTCCAGTTGTCACACTTTCGGGCGGTCGATTCTCAGATGCTGTGAGGCATCCCGACGGAGTGCTCCGCTACGTGCAAGTCTCTCGTAAAGAGGATGGCGAAGTCCGGATGAAAACCGAAGTCCTCAAGCTCCCAACGGGTGCCGTGCAGGTGACGATGAGTCACCCTGAAAGCGGAGCGTTTTTGGGGCGCTACTCTTTTTCTGAAACGAGCGCTGAGGGAAGGATGTACCTTGATCAGCTGGCTCGAGGGACTCAGGGTCAAGATTTAAGATATCGATTTACGCCGTTTGAAGATCCGCCTCAGTCTGGTCGAATGAGGTGGAGCGTACAGGCGATTGATTCACGTTTTCGCGTCAGTGAGCATCCCGAAGCTGTGCTTGATCATGTCCGCCAAAATCTAAAGCACGATCAAGTTGAGATGACTACAAACGTTACGCGCTCAGGCGATAGCGGCGTGCGCGTGCGCATGATCGACGCAAGGACGGGAAGATTTTTAGGAGAGTATCGCTATTCAGATCAGAGTGCCGAAGGGCGGATGTATTTAGAGCAAGCCAGGATCCACGGGCCTACATCCCCGATGATTTATCGGGCGATTCGCGCAGGAGCAAGCTATCAGCTTGAGGCGATCGATCCAAATCGCGATGGCAAGCGTCCGTTATTTGAGTTTTCACTCGATGATCCGCGAGCAAAGCCCTACCTTGATCTTGTTACCAGTGCTGCGCGCACGCACGCGGGGGCAGAGCTACGAGTTGCGCAACCCACAACCACGCAGCCTTTGGTCGATGGCGATCGTCAGATCGCGCTTGGGGTTGATTTGATTGGTGAACGTCATGCGCCACAGGTTGCGCTTGGTGAAGTGAATGTTGAGAAACTCTTGAACTCCCGCATCGCTGAGCGCGCTTCAGGAGTAGTTCCTGAGATCAAGAACACCGAGCTTAAGATCGATCCAAAAACCGGGGATATCGTTTTTATGGGCGATTTTCGGCGTCCGTGATTGAGCTCAAAGTTTGAGCGTACTCATCCCATACTTGGCTCCAATCAATCTGAATCCGCTCTAAAGCAGGGTTTTGGTACGAGAGCGCGGGTCTTTCATGATCGCCAGAGTGCACTCTGATCTCAGGAGGTAAAACCTGAAGTCGCTTTCTCAAAAGAGAATCACACACTTCGCGTACCCAGGTAGCGTTATCGATTACTCGACCTGAGGGACGGGAGATCACTCGGTGTTTTTCTCGGAGCTGACCTAAAGTTTGAACATACACTTCAGCAAGTGCATGAGCGGGGATCTGATCAGCGCTGGCACTCGGGGTCCAGAGATCAAAGGGTTCGCCGCTCCGCGCGCGCATGAGGAGTGTTGGGATCAAGCGATCTGGGTTTTCGAGCGCTCCAAAGGGATTGGGGATCACGACTTTGCCTAGGCGAAGAGATGAGTTTTTAAGTCTATTTTCAAGTGCAAGCCACACTTCTTTTTTGGAGTGTGCGTAAGGAGTGCAAACCGAGTGGATTGGCTGACCGCCTTCACCAGGCTCGAAGTAAGAGCCTGTGTGAATCACGCTTTCGGCATGGCTTTCCTCAAGTGCACGCACCCACGCATCGAGAGGATCTAAAGAGACTTTGTTTGCCTGCGTAAGATCGTAGGTCTGCAGTCTAAAGTTTTCCATCGCATGATGGTGATGAATCCATACGTTCGGACGATGTTCTTTGATCCAAACCGCATGATCACCGCGTTCGGATTTTAAGTTGCCATGAAGGATGACTCCCTTTAACGAGCGAAGCCTTTGCAGCTTAAGGCCTGTGTACGAACTGAGCTCTGCGCGGCAGAGCCCATGCACTTCGTAGCCAGAGCACGAGAACTCGCGCGCAAGCTCTGCTCCCGTAAAGGAGCTCACTCCGGTGATTGCGATTTTTTTTGTCATCACGGATGGATGTTAACACATTAGACTTTTACTTTGCATCAGCCGCGCTATTGGTAACGCCTGCTGCGCTTGAAGTCGTGGTCGTGGTTCCACTCGCTATAGGTTCGTCGGCTTGATCGCTTGGGATCGGAGTCGTCGTCGGCTTAGGGAGGATCTGATACCCAAAGCCCACACTGGCTTGGATCGGTTGATCATTCACGTCTACCGCGCGTGCGTCGATGGCTGCTAGTCCTTCGGTCTTAGTGAGCTTCGTCTTTGCGGAGAAAAATCCATCAACACATGGCACTTTTGTGTCGATCATCTGTGCTTCGCCGGCAATCTCAAGATTGATGAGATCTTTAAGTCCTGAGCAAGTACCCTGAATCGTCAGGATATTGCTTTGGATCTTCAAAAGTTGTCCGTGCACAGGGGAGGTAAACTTTAAGCTCGGCTGCGGCTGTGTTGTTTCTAAAACGACGCTAAACTTGCGCAATTCTGTGGTCAGAACGCCTTGCGAGTTTTTTGCGCTGATCTTAATGCTTGTTGCATTAAGACTTGCTCCTGCAAACCCGAGTGCAAAAGAAAAAGCGCCATCTCGACATGAGATCTCCTTTTCTTTTGTCTCTTCTTTCGGCTCTTCAGCCGAAAGAGTTGTACTCGTTCGCACGAGCTCATCGTCTGGTGCGGTGATTGATGGGTCAATTTTAGAGTCAAAGTAGAGTCCGGCACCTAAAGAGACACTCATGGGCCCAGCGACGCTCGTGCACGATCCCTTCACATCAAACTGCTGGGTTTTAAGTACGAGGCTCTCCCCTTCTAAAGGAGATAAGATCTTTATTTCAGCTCTTGGCACTGAAGGAGTCGAAAACTTGAACTGAACGCTTGCATTCGCCAAGTTTAAAGCACGATCAGTCGCACTTAACTTGATCAAAATCGGATCATTAGATGAGGGTCTTGATACCTTAAACTTTGAAACCCCTTCGTGATCGCAAAGAGGGATCTCTGAGAGCTTAAGGTCCTCTGGCGCGCGGGCGGTCACAGTGATTTGGGCATTAGGCTCGCACAAAAGAGTGACAAGTGCTTGATCCGCTTCCACGAGCGCTCCCTGAGATGGAGTAGAGACCTTAAGGGTCGTCTCAGTGTCGACCAAAAACGGCTGGGAAACGACTGCTGGGGACACGTTGCCGGCGAGGTCTTTCGTGCGAACTTGATAGGCATAGGATTTTCCGCTCTCGAGAGCAAGAGACGGCTGATAAGTGAGTCCTGAGAGATCAACGAAGCTCTGTCCCGTCAGAGGAGTACCTGTCGGGCTTGTGACGCGGGCTTGGTAGCGCGCTCCAAGAAGGTTATCTTGTGCGGGGCTATTGAAAGTGAGTCGTGCTCCGCGGGTCGTCTGATTCGTGAAAGGCTCAACACTCATGCCCTGCGGTTGCGAGGGGGGAGTAAGATCGATGATGGCTTCTGCTGTTTTTGTACACGGCGTCTTTCGCTCGAACTTATCGGAGAGGAGATAAAAGAGAGAAAAAATCCCTTCTCTTTCAAAGTGGAGTATCGCCTCTTTGCTTGCAAACTGCTCAGGCGTCAGCGTGAGAAGAGGAGAGCTACAGTCTTCTTTTAGTGAGAAGATGATTTTTGCGGTCTCCTCGCTTACTTGACCATAGACCGCAACATCGGTCACGTTTGCTGGAAAATCTGGAGAAAACGAAGGCCCGCTTAAAAGTTTTGCCGGGCTCTCGTTTGGCGAAAGTCGTACGTGACTAAAAGCGTAGAAACACTCACTCACTCTCTCGGCCGCATCTACGATCTGATAGTCGAAGATCATCTCTCCTAATTCAGGTTGCGAGAGCTCGATACTCCAAACGCCTTCTTTCAATACCGCATCTCCTGCGTGAGCACTGCAGCGCTCCTTGCCTGAAACTCGAGCGTAAAATTGGAGCTTAGTCTCGTAAGTGTTTACGGAAGTTGCTCTGATCTTAAGACGAGATGATGCGCTTGCTGCAGGTGGAGTTTCAATGAAACTAAGAGGTCTAAAATCCTCATAAAGCGCAATGATCCCTGGCATCAGGATTCGCGCAGTTTGATTGCCTGCACTGTCGACACTGATCGAGCTAAAAACATTCTCGATGCCGTGCTTGAGTCCAGAAAGCTCTACACCAGAGGAGATGAGAGTCGCTCGAGTGCCATCGGCAATTTTTGTTTTTCCGTCTGCTGAGTAAAAAGATATTTTTTTAAGGTCTTCTGGAACCACCCGGTTATTCGCACGGATTGCAACTTTAGAGCTACTCACAAAGCGCGGAACTTCGAGGTCAAATGTTGGTGCAAGGGCGTCGTAAGTGTAGGGGATCGGATAGCACTCAGATTCGTTCCCTGCGAGATCGACGGCGCTTACATAAAACTTAAACTCGCGCTCCTCTAGTCCAAGGGGAGCGGGGAGGGGGATTAGGATCCCCTGATGAGGAGCGAGGGCCTGAAGAATGCTTAGGGTGCCAGAGGCCTGAACTGCGCCGCAGTTTGAGCCACCTTGTGGTAAATAGATTTTGACCAAATCAACGTCACCGCTTCCATCGCCCCTGAGGTGAGGTGTCGGAGAGGAGGCGCGAGATCCTGGGATGAGTTGTAACTGAGTGAGTGTGGGGTTAGTGTGATCGCGTAAAATTTGGACTCTAGGGCAAGCGATATTTCCTGCTTCGTCCAAAATCCCGATGTAAATCGTATTTAGTCCGATGATCGGGAGCTCAACAGTCAAACTCTTATCATCGGCATCAGTAACGACTGATGGATCGGATAGTGAAAGATTCGATGGATGGGCTGTTTTTGGAGCTCCGGTGGTGTGTGCGTTTCTAAGCTGGGAGGCGCCCGCTAGCTGGGTAGCGAGTCTGGTGATGATCTGTCCCTGAGGGGCTCGGATTTTACAGTCCGCGCTCAAGTACTCAGCGATTGAAGCAACATCAGGTCCAATGTTTTCAAAAGTGATGGTCGCTTTATCCGTGTTTACAGCAGATGGGAAAAGCATGGTCGGGACGGTGGGCGCAGTCGCGTCGTAGGTAAAGTAACCTGCAAAACTACACGGGATCGAATGCGTTAATCCGTCTTTTTGTGCACTGGCTTTGAAGTAAAGGTTCACTTGCGTAGGCAAAGAGGGGATCGAAGTGAGATTAAGAGTAGCGCCCGAATTGTGGAGCTCAGCTAACGTAAACGCCCCCACTTGGTGAGAGAGCGCGCAACTTGAGTTCTGCGCGAAGACTTGAACGCTCACTAGGTTTCGGTAAGGGTACTGAGCAAGAGCGGAGCTTGGCGCGGCAGTGAGGGGGATCGTCAACTGATTTGTGATCGAAGAATAGTTAAACGCAATCTGCCCAGGAAAGTAAAACGGTTGAGTTGGCGGATCCTTGATCACGTTTGAGGGGTCAGAGATCGCGCTCACTGAGACTCTAAATACCTCACAGCCCGTCAGAGGGAGTGCTAAGGAGAGGAGCGAGCCCACGCTTGCGAGAGTTCGGAGATAACTCCAGATCGAAGCCATTTTTAAGATCCCCCGTCAAAAAAAGCGTGCTCCACCCCGAGCAAGCCATACGTACAACACGTAACCTTATCTAATATTCTACGCGCCTAATCATGAGCGTCAATAGTTGATCAAATTACTTTTTAATTTAAAAAAATACAATTATTACAGATTCTTATGACTCAATCAAAGCGCTGCTCCTTTGGCTAAAGCTCCCGGGGCGTCCCAAGGAGAGTCGTCTTTACTCATTTGATGCAGCCAGTTTTATGGGCTACCCCTCCCATTATGCAGGCCTTAGCCGAGTCACTTTTTCGCTCCTCCCGGATCGTCATTTTTCTGGCGGTTGCGATCAGCGTTCCTTCTGCCTATTTCAGTGCAAAACTCTACGGCAATCTCAAACCTGATCTCGAGGAGCTCCTACCAAGACAGTCGCGCAGCATCCTTGATCTTGATGAGATTCGCGCGCGTCTGAAGTCCACCCAACGGCTCGATATTCTCGTCTACTCAGAGCATCCTGAGGCGTCTCGGCGATTCATTCTGGATCTTGCCTCAAAGCTTGAAGCGCTTACCCCTCACCCCGTGGCAAGCGTTGAGTACCGGATCGATCGAGAGCTCAAGTACTTTGGGGATCGTCGCTCACTGTTTCTGGAGCAAAAAGATCTTCTCGATATTCGTGATTACATTCGAGATCGGATCGCCTACGAGCGTGAGCTCTATAATCCGCTCAACATCGTTCGGAGCGTTGAGATCCCTGAACCAAAGTTTGATTTTGAGCTTTTAAAGCGCAAGTACGACTCGCGAGCCCAGTCTTACGATCGTTATCCGAAGGGCTTTTATGCAACTGCGGATGAAAAAATCAGACTACTGCTTGCTTATGTCCCGGCTGAGCTCTCAGGGGTTACTGGAGTGCGGACGTTTAAGAAAAAAATTGATGAAGTGATCGCAGATCTTCAGCCCAAAACCTATGCGCCTGATCTGGTGATCCGTTTCACTGGAGCCGCGCAGGATGTGATCGAGGAGTTCGATGCGCTCATGGGCGATATCGAAAACACTGCGCAAATTGTTTTTACAGTGGTGGTCGCTGCGATTCTATTTTTCTTTCGTTCGGTGCTTGCAACCGTTGCTCTGTTGGGTTCGCTGTTTATGGCGCGGTTTTGGACTTTTGGGATTTCATGGTTTTTAATCGGCTCCCTTAATGCAAATTCAGCCTTCATGGGCTCGATTGTGTTGGGCAGTGGAATTACTTTCGGTGTCATGATGCTTGCGCGCTATCTTGAAGAGCGACGACGCGGGGTAGAGCCGGTTAGAGCTGCAAGCGTCGCGACACTCGCAGTGGCGCGCGCTACTTTGACGGCGTCACTGACGACGGGGGCTGCGTATGGGTCACTGTATTTCACAGAGTTTGAGGGCTTCAAGCAGTACGGAGTGATGGGGTTGCTCGGGATGATCCTGTGTTGGTTAAGCTCCGTGCTTGTATTGCCCGCTTTACTGGTTGAGATCGAAAAGTTTAGACCCCTCGTTAGACCGGGTGTCTCTGAGCGTCCGTCGTGGTTCTTTGGTCCTTACACTCGTTTCCTGGCGCGCCACCCTGGTAAGCTTGTCGTGTTGTCTTTGGCGATGAGTTTGTTCTCGGTTTTAAGTCTCACTCGCTTTGATGCCGAAGAGATGCTTGAGAAAAATCTCTCCAATCTCCGCAACAAAATGAGTTTGACGCGAGGAGCTTGGTTTTATGGCCAAGTCACGGATAAAATTTTAGGTTCAGGAAGCGCATCGCTCATCGTCCTTGCGCATAGCCAAGAGGATGCACTTAAAATCTCGGAGATTTTTCAGGAGCGAAAGCGCAAAGAGGGTGATCCAAGCGAGATTTCAAGCGTAGGCGATATCAGCACGTTTGTTCCTAAACAGCAGGAAGAAAAAATTAAAACTCTGCAAGACATCAATCGGATCCTCCCCGAAAAGCTGCGAGCGCGCCTCGATCCACGTGATCGACAGAAAGCTCAAGAGCTCTTGAACCCTGCTGGATTTGAAAAAATCGAGCCTGAAACGCTCCCTAAACTCGTGCGAGATAAGTTCATGGAGCGCGACGGCGCCTTAGGGCGGCTCGTGCTCGTTGATCCACGATGGGACAGTGGGATGTGGAGCGGCGCTCAGCTCAACGCGTTTGTTGAGTACGTGCGCGGAGTCGCTGATCAGGTCGAAGGGCGCAAGGTCCCAGTTGCAGGTGTTCTCACAGTGACCTCTGATATGATTGCCTCGATCATCCGAGATGGGCCCAAGGCCTCGATGCTCGCGTTTGCCTCTGTGGTTTTGATCATTGTCGCCTTGTTTCGCAAGCCACGGATCGTCGGCTTGATGCTCTCGGGGCTTGTGCTCGGCAATCTCTGGATGTTTGGGATCGTGATTGCTTCGGGGCTTAAGATTAATTTTCTAAACTTCATCGCGATTCCGATCACCTTTGGGATCGGAATCGATTACGCCGTTAACCTCTTTGATCGCTATCTTCATGATCCGAAGCGCGATATCCTAAAGGTCGTGCGCGAGACAGGTGGGGCAGTGGGGCTTTGTAGCTTCACGACGATTGTCGGGTATGGGGCGCTCCTCGTTGCGCAGAATCAGGCGTTCGTGAGCTTTGGCGCTCTTGCAGTGCTGGGAGAAGTTACAAGCATGCTTGCTGCAGTGGTGGCGCTCCCTGCGTTGATTCTTTGGTGGGATCAGCGCGCTAAAGGAGTGTCTCAGCCTTAAAAAAGCTGAGCGTAAAGAGCTCCTCGCGTTTCGCGAGAAGCTGCGTCCTGTCGTCGGTCAAAAGCACGGTGTCCTCATGTTCGCCTGCTCCTGCTCCGACAGCAAGCTTGGGGGGAGCCCAGTGTTTTTGCCTCAACAGAGCCTGTAGCGCACGTCAAGAGCTCAAAAAAAAGCGAGAGCCAAAAAAGCGCTCCTGTTTTAAGCGCTCCTCGGGCTCTCGCGAGGGGGTGGGGGACACCATTCAAAAACCAGTTGATCTCTCGAGCGCGTGAATTCGATCTTGAAGATCCGGATGTGTCGAGAAGAGTTTTGCAAATCCTCCTGCCTTCCCTGAAATTTTCAGTGAGGCGAGTGCTGGGGCACGACCGTCGTCAATCAGCTCTGGATGTCCTGCGCGCTGAATCTGTTGGAGTGAGCGCAGAGCAGCGATCATACGATCACTCCCAGCAAGCTTTGCTCCGCCTGCATCCGCGCGAAACTCTCTTGATCGAGAGACGCGGGCGACCACCATCATTCCTAACACGCCCAGCGCAAGCTCAAGGGCGAGGGTGACCCCGAACTGCACCATGGGTCGTTTCTCTTCGTCAACGAACTGCCCTGCGAACCAAGCTGCAATGCGAGCAAAGAACATCACAAACGCGTTCACGACACCCTGTGCGAGTGTCATGGTCACCATGTCGCCATTTGCGACGTGAGCGACTTCATGGGCGATGACTCCGCGTACGGCCTCGCGGTTCATCGTTTGGAGTAGGCCTGTGGAAACTGCAACCAGAGCGCGATTGCGCGTCGGTCCTGTCGCAAAGGCGTTGACTTCGGGACTCTCGTAAATCCCAACCTCAGGCATCGTGCCGAGACCCGCGCCACGACTATACTCGTAGACGGTCTCGAGGATCTCTCGTTCTGAGTGAGATGCGCTAGCAGGGGAGATGATTTTTACGCCCATCATCCATTTCGCCATTACACGTGAAAGCGCTAATGAAATAAACGACGCTCCAAAGCCCCAGATCAGGCAGAACAGTGCGAGCTGAGTGAGATCAAGCTCTCGTCCACCGAGCTTTGGGCTCACGCCAAGCACTGCCATGAGTACTGAGAGTGTGACGACGATCAGGATGTTGACGGATGCGAACACGAGGACACGTTTTGCGATCTTCATTTGCTCTCTCCCGAAGGTAAGGTTTGTTTCTCAGTGTGATCACGAGTGACAACAAGTGAAATAAGGATCGACCCTAAGATCAGAGTCCCAATGATTCCAAGACTAAGTCCGATCGGAAACTTGCCGCCCATCAGATTGTTGAGCCAAACCATTTTTAGGCCCACAAACACAAGCACCAAAGCGAGACCAAACTTGAGATAGATGAACCGATCAATGATCCCAGCGAGCATAAAGTAGAGAGATCTCAACCCTAAAATGGCAAGAATGTTCGACATGAATACGATCATCGGCTCCTTTGTGATCGCAAAAATTGCAGGAACCGAGTCGACCGCAAAGATAATGTCGGTGAACTCCAAGAACACCAGTGCAACAAACAAAGGAGTTGCAGTGAGAACCCCCGCTTTACGGACGAAAAACTTTTGGTCATGAAGCTCGTCCGTCACGGGCATCGTACGACGAAGAAATCGAATAATCTTGCTCTGCGAAGGATCAACCGGTCCGCCCGTACCCATGAAGAGCATTTTGATCCCGGTGAAAATCAAAAACACGCCAAAGAGCACGACCACCCAGTGGTAAGCCATGAGTTTCGCGCCGATCGCGATGAAGATCGCACGAAAAATGATTGCTCCAAGAATCCCAAAAAAGAGCACACGATGCTGATATTTGGCGGGAATGCCAAACGCTGAGAACAGCAGAACAAACACAAAAATGTTGTCAACGGCTAGGGCCTTCTCGACCACGAAGCCCGTGAGAAACTCTAATCCGACCCGCGACGCTTCTGCGTGCGCATTGAAGCCTGCGAGCACAGTGTAGGCGGGATCGGTTTGAAACTTATGGAGTGCGTATGCGTAGAACCCGTAGTTGAGAAACAAGGACAAGCTCACCCAGAATATGCTCCACCCCGCCGCCTCCCGAAAGGTAACGACATGCGCGTTGCGATGAAACACTCCAAGATCCAACGCAAGCATCGCACACACAAACGCGATAAACGCACCATAAAGCCAAGCATATTCTGCAAAGGGAAAAAGAAGCATGTCCGTCATTTGTTTGTGAGTATCCTTGAGTGGGTTGATTTGCTCAAATCGATAAATATACTGTTATGATTCGTTTTAATAGAATTATAACGATCGCAAGTGTTCGGGAGGTCTGTTGTGGAACCTTGGGTGAACTATCATCATTTGCTTTACTTCAAGGTCATTGCTGAGGAGGGGAGCATTGCACGGGCCGCCGAGCGTCTTCGTCTCGGTCAGCCGACGCTCTCAGCCCAGCTTAAAACACTCGAAGAGCATCTGGGGATCCCCCTTTTTGATCGCCAGCATAAGCGTCTGATCCTCAATGAGCAGGGGAGGGTCGCGTTTCAATACGCCAAAGAGATCTTCCGACTTGGCTCAGAGATGATGGATGCGCTCGAAGATCGAAAAAAGCCCACGCGGATCCATGTCCAACTTGGAGCGCTCGATAGCATTCCCAAGCAGTTGCTCTATCGTTGGGTAGAGGCGGCGTATCAAGTTCAGCGCTGCAGTGTCTCGGTCTTGGAGGGGCATGATGCAGAGCTTTTGCGTGAGCTCACCTCGCATCGGATCGATCTGCTGATGTCAAATCATCGTCCCTCAGTGTCTGGGACAGAAAAAATTTTTGTGCGCTCCATTGGACATTTGCCGGTGTCGATCTATGCCTCGCCCCAGCATAAGGCCTTAAAACGCGGGTTTCCTCAGTCGCTCGATGCACAGCCGATTGTACTTCCCACCGTACACAGTAAGCTCAGGCAAGATATCGATCAGTTTTTCAGGGATCTTCGTATTCAGCCCGAGGTGGTGGCGGAGACGCAAGACACGAGCTTGCAAAAAATTTTGGGTGCGCGTGCAATCGGCGTGATCCCAGTGCCAGAGCTTGCTGTTGAGGATCTCGTAAAAAAAGGTGAGCTGATGATGCTCGGGAGACTTGAAGGAGTATTTGAGGAGATCTACTTGGTCTCAGCCAGTCGAAAGATCGAAAACCCCGTTGCGTCGAGGCTTTTCCGAGAGTTTCGCTTTGGTTAGTTGTTCTTCGTAATTTTCGATTCATCAGTTCTGAATTATCCAATTTCGCGCGCGTCCTCTGGTCGTTAGGCTTTGGTCTCGGATCAAGGCGTACAAGGAGGATGTTTGATGACGAGGGATTGGAGAAATGCGTTTGGTTTCATTGTGGCATCGGGGAATCAAACTCACTTGACGATTTATCTTGAGAATCGAGGAGACCTTGCGCTTTTGAAGGGCGATCTCAATCGCGCGATTTTTGACGCGAAAGATGTGTTAATTCCCGCGATGACTGAGCGGGAGATGAAGGAGTTTCTCGCTCCGCTCGAAGCATTGCTCAGTGATGGGAGCGCGTTGGCGAGTTTGAGTGGAAATGTGGGAGTCTTTCGCACGAAAGGGTTTTTCAGGATTCTCTCCATCGAAGCTAAAGTCCGGCCAGGCTGTCATGTGGCGAGCACGTTTCATGTGAAGCCTCTGTTGTCCTGGCTTCAGGTCGATCGCGACTACGTTGTGATTGGGCTCGGAAAAGATGCCGCTCATCTCTATGTGTGTGGGTCGAGCTCGTTTAAGGCCGTGGATGTCATCGGCTACTCGGTCGGGGGGGCATCGATCGATAACTCAGAGGAGATTGATTTTAATTGGATCTGGTCATGGATTCGTGCCGTATTACCTCTTCAAGGTAAGCCTGTAATCGTCGTAGGTCAGGGAGAGTTGAGTGATGCGTTTTTGAGGGCTGAGGAGCGGCGTGGGGTCGAAGTGTTTTTGTTGGAGCAGGTTTTCAGAGAGAAAGAAGCTGAGTCCCTGAAAAAAAGTCTCCAGGATTTCGCCCGAGAGCATGCGCGCTTGAGAGTGCAAAAGATTTTAGACTCTCTTCGGGTGACAAAGCCTGGGCGCAGAGTGGAGACGCGGATTCAGAAAATCGCTCAAGCAGCAGTGCGCCAACAAGTTGAGATTTTAGTTGTGGCAGAAAATCGTGAGCTCTTTGGACGGATTGATTCTCGCTCAGGCGAGCTCTGTCTTCATCCCTTTGATATGGATCACGAGGATGACGATGTATTAGATGATCTTGCGCAAAAGGTTTTGCTCGCTGGGGGCGAGGTGGTTGTGGTTGAGCGCGACCAAATCCCAGAGCAGCGCTCGATTCTCGCAGTACTTCGAAAGAGTGCCGAGTTAGAGTTGCAGGTGGCGCAATGAGAGATGCAAAAAAGATCCTTCTGGTTCTCGCAGGAAGCCTCCTGAGGTCAAAGAAAGCCCGTTCATGGCTCCTTGGAGGGCTGGCTCTTGCGGGAGTGTTCGGTGTTGGCTTGGTCTTGTTGTCTGTCTCTGTGCTTTCAACGGCTGCGGGATACGCTCGAGAGAGATGGAGTGTGTTCGTCACGACGCCATGTTTTAAGACCGGCAGTGCACTGTTGCGAGTCGAGCCTTGGGTGTCGGGCGATCCGCTTCAGCATCTCGAGCAGTTGAGAGGAGCGTGTCTGCCGGGGCAGAGTTCGATTCCGGAAAAAAATTTAGGAGGAGGGAGAGAGACATGATTCGAATTCACTTCAAAGGCTTACGAAGCTCATCGATCACTCGCGAAGCAGTGGAAGCGAGAGTCAAAGCACTTGCCGATCGCTTTCCTGCGTTACGCAGTTCGCCGATCCAGTTGACACTTGAGATGGAGAACTCTCCTCACAAAGCAGGGGCAGATGTGTTCACTGTTCATCTGTTTGTGCGCGCGGGTCGCTACCGAGGACTTAAGATCGTGAAGTCAGCCTCCACTCTCTATCTCGCGCTTGCGGAGCTCGTGGATCCTCTGCTTGAGGCGATCAACCGCACGGGGGATCGACGACGCGTTCGTCGACGGACAAGAGCAAGGCGTTGGAAAATGATTCCGCGTCTCGCTCCTGCATCAGGCGGTCTCGACTAAAACTCGATTAAAAACAGAGTAAGAGAGGAGATAAGAGACCTTCCACTGGAGCCGGTGATCCGGATTGAACGGACGACCTGCGCTTTACGAAAGCGCTGCTCTACCACTGAGCTACACCGGCATCCTTAAAAAGTGGCAGGACTCCTTCTGACTAGCGGATCGGAAGCCCTGAGACAACCCCGATTCAGCGAATAACGCAACGCGCTACGTTAGTTCTGCTCGCAGCGGTGTATCGCGCACGGTCCGGCCTTGCGCAGAAAAAATACGAGAGCGCCCAAAGCCCAGTCGGGCCAAGCGAAAGCTCAAGCTCACACGTAAGACGCCGAGTCCATACTTTACGGAGCGCGAAAAATTGATGGAAGATGCCTCGTCAAAGTACTTGGTCGGGCAGCTCACTTCGCCGATGCGAAAACCCCGGTAATGCACGAGTGCGAGCATCTCGTTATCGAATACAAAGTCATCATCGCACTCGCCGAGCGGCAAGGTTTCAAGGATCGTACGCGAAAATGCTCGATACCCTGTGTGGTACTCGCTCAGTTTTTGACCAATCAGCAGGTTTTGCGCAAGCGTCAGGAAGCGGTTAAAAATGTACTTGTAGACCGGCATCCCGCCCTCGAGTGCACCATTGCCCAAAATCCGTGAACCAAGAACGCAGTCGTAAAGACCTGAGGCGATCATCGAGGTCATCGCTGGGATCAGTTTTGGAGTGTACTGGTAGTCGGGGTGCACCATGACGACGATATCGGCACCCGCGTCAAGAGCGGCTCTGTAGCAAGTCTTTTGATTTCCGCCGTAGCCGAGGTTTTTAGGGTGAACGTATGTTTTGAGATTGTTTCGGCGCGCGATTTCAGCGGTAGCGTCGCGCGAGGCATCGTCGACCAGGATGATCTCATCGACGATTGCGCGATCGATTTCTACAAGAGTACGTTCAAGAGTTTTCGCCGCGTTGTATGCGGGCATGACAACGGCCACCTTTTTTCCTAAGATCATGCCGTGGTTCTAACAGGAATTCGAGCGATCGCCAACCGTGGCGCACCATCGACATGGGTATTGGCTGGCGTGCTTTGCGTACAACTGTTTCTTTGGCCTCATGTCGGAGTCAATCCTCTCTCTCGACTGGCTGGGATGGCTGCGTTTTGTCGCTCTGCAAGCCTTGAGATCACGGAGTACGTTCGTGACGAGCGCGCAGCTTGGACGATTGACTGGGCACGCACTCCGGATGGGCGCACTTATTCCAACAAAGCTCCCGGGGGAGTGGTCGTTGGGATCCCAGTGTACTGTGCGATTCAAAAAGTTTTTGGTGCCGGAGAGAGCGTTCAATCGCAGTTTCAGATTCGATACATCGCGAATTTTGTTTTGAGTCTTATTTTTCAAATTCTCCCGCTTGGGTTTTTGATTTTGCGTTTGAGGGATCACTGTAGAGCTCGAGAAGGAGAGCGAATTGCCCTTGTTTTGGCCCTGGGGCTTGGAAACACTGCAGCCCTCATGATGAATGCGTGGTTTGGCCACGGACTGGTTGCAGTTTTAAGTCTTGGGGTTTTGCTTTCGATTTTGGAGCGTCGACCGCTTCTGGCCGGTCTTTGCGCTGGGTTTGCGGTGGCGATGGATTACTCGGCGCTCTTAGCCCTACCGGCGCTGCTGATGGTCGGACGAAGTTGGGATTGGAGAAAAGTGGTTTTAGGGCTTTTGCCTGGGCTTGCGTTCATTGGCTCCATCCACTTTGCGCTCTTTGGGTCACCCTGGATTTTGGTTCAGAAATTTCAAAACCCTGCGTTCGTTGATGTTCCCACCGGCACAGCACTTTTCGGTGTGTTTCACTCCTTTCCGCAGTTCGAGGCGATTTGGGGACTTGTGTTCGGATTAGAGCGGGGGTTACTTTGGACGCAGCCGATCGTATTTTTTGGACTGGTTTGGGGACTCTTTCGATTGGGCTCGAACCCTGAGCGCGCGGCCTGGAGATTTTCGCTCGCATACTTTGTTTTGCTATTCATGATGAATGCCTCGTTCGGAGCGTGGCACGCCGGCGGATCGCCGGGAGCACGCTACTTGTGTGGAGCGCTTCCGCTGCTTGCTTTTTTCGGGGTCCGTGCGCTCGTTTTTGCGGCGGCTCGAGTAGGGGTGATTATTGCGCTTGCGCTCTCGGTTACGTTTGGAGTTTTGGTTTTGATCACAACCCAAACTCCCGGGCGCGGCGCGATCTGGCCCGAACTGCTCCAGATGATTACGAATGATCCAGGCGTCAGGCTTTTGCGTCTTGTCGTTGTGCTTGGTGTGCTGGGAGTTTCTGGCCTTAATGCGGCGCGCATTATGCGAAGATCTTTCCTTTCGCTCAAAACCGAGCCGCGCTAGGAATGAGGGTCTATGTCTAAGCATTGGTTAGTGACCGGGGGAGCTGGGTTTATCGGGAGCGCGTTTGTTCGCCTAGCTCAAGCGCGAGGCGAGCGCGTGACCGTACTCGATGCTCTGACTTATGCCGGTCACCGTGAGAATCTCGAGGGTCTCGCCTGCGAGCTTGTGGTCGGCGATATCCGCGATGGGGCAAAGGTGCGAGCGCTTCTGGAGCAGATCAGGCCGGATGGGCTTGTGCACTTTGCAGCTGAGTCACATGTGGATCGCTCGATTGAGGGGCCTGCAGCATTTCTAGAAACGAACGTGATGGGAACGTTCGAACTCCTGCGTGCGTCGCGCGAGTACCTCGAGCGTCATCAGCCTCCGGCATGGAAGTACGTTCAAGTCTCCACCGATGAAGTGTACGGGAGCTTAGGCGAAACTGGAAAGTTCTCAGAGGAGACCCCCTTTGCGCCGAACTCGCCTTACTCGGCCTCCAAGGCCTCGGCCGATCACTTTGTGCGCGCATGGCACCACACGTTCGGCTTTCCTGCAGTAGTCACGCATTGTTCAAACAACTATGGACCTCGTCAATATCCAGAAAAGCTGATTCCGCACATGATCCGCTGTGCGCTCGAAGGTAAAGCTCTACCCGTCTATGGCGATGGTCAAAACGTACGTGACTGGATCCACGTCGATGATCACTGTACGGGAGTGTATCTTGCGCTCACGGTGGGCCGGCCTGGGGAGACCTATTGCTTTGGCGGAAATGCTGAGAAAAAAAATCTCGATCTCGTCCACATTCTTTGTGATCACCTCGATCGCTTAAAGCCTCGTTCAGACGGCAAGTCCTACCGCACGCAGATTGCGTTTGTAAAAGATCGCCTAGGGCATGATCGTCGTTACGCGATCGATGATCGAAAAGCGGAGCGCGAGCTACAGTTTACGCGCAAGCATCGTTTTGAGTCGGGCTTAGAGCAAACGATTCGATGGTATCTTGAAAACGAGCGATGGAGCCAAACGGTACTCGCGAAAGGAGCGAAAAAGTGAAGGGCATCGTGCTTGCCGGAGGCTCTGGCACCCGTCTTTATCCTCTCACGCATGCAGTCAGTAAGCAGCTCTTGCCTGTGTATGACAAGCCCACCATTTACTATCCCATCTCGACCCTGATGCTCGCCGGAGTTCGCGAGATCCTCATCATCAGCACTCCACGCGATACGCCGATGATTGAGCAGCTCCTAGGTTCGGGATCGGATTGGGGATTGAGTTTCTCTTACAAGATTCAAGAAAAACCAGAAGGAATCGCACAAGCATTTTTGCTGGGAGAAAAGTTCATCGGTCAGGATCCGGTGGCACTGATCCTGGGCGATAATCTTTTTTATGGGCACGAGCTCTCCTTGAAACTCGAGGAGGCTGCGCGTCTGTCTCGCGGCGCGCGCGTGTTTGGCTATCAGGTGCAAGATCCTGAGCGCTATGGAGTGGTTGAGTTTAACTCGCAAGGACGAGCGCTTTCGATTGAGGAAAAACCGAAGCTTCCCCGCTCAAACTGGGCGGTCACGGGGCTCTATTTTTATGACTCAAGCGTTGTCGAAATCGCCCGCGCGCTTAAACCCTCCGCGCGAGGCGAGCTTGAGATCACGGATGTGAATCGCAAGTACCTTGAGCGTGGCGATCTTGAAGTAGTTCGGCTGGGGCGCGGAGTTGCATGGTTGGATACAGGGACTCCAGACTCGCTTCTCTCCTCTGCTCAGTTTGTGCAAACTCTTGAAAATCGGCAGGGACTTAAGATCGGGTGTCCGGAGGAGATCGCTTTTTTGCGGGGGTTTATCTCGCAAGATCAACTGCAGCGTTTGGGCGAAAAGCTCACCAAAAGCGATTACGGACAGTACTTATTGCGAGTGGCAAAGTACACGGAGCCACACGCGTGAAAGTAGTGGCACTTGAGCTGGAAGGCTTAAAAAAAATCGAGTTAAAGCTCCATGGAGATGCGCGCGGTTTTTTCGTCGAGCGTTTTCAAAAGCAGCGCTTCCGCGATGCTGGACTGCCGTTTGAGTTTGTCCAAGACAACCACTCTCGCTCGAGTCCTGGAATCGTCCGAGGACTGCACTTTCAGACGGCTCCCGCGCAAGGAAAGCTTGTAGGCGTCGTGCGTGGTCGGATCTGGGATGTCGCAGTGGATCTCCGTGCGCAGTCACCGACGTTTGGTCGTCATCTCGCCGTTGAGCTCTCCGACGTCGAAGGAACGATGCTCTGGATTCCGCCCGGATTTGCGCATGGATTTTGTGTGTTAGGCTCCGAGCCCGCGGATGTGGTTTACAAGGTGGATGCTGTGTACACTCCTTCCACGGAGTCCGGAGTGCGTTGGGATGATCCAGAGCTCGGGATCCCATGGCCGATCAAAAACCCTCAAGTCTCCGCTCGCGACGCTGCGATGCCTATGTTGAGTGAGTTTAAACGTAATCCTGCCCGCTTTATTCGATGAAACAAGGATCGCTTAAAAAAGTCCAGGTCTGGATCCATGCTCGAGACGAGAGATCGGGCGAGCATCGGGTGCTACTGCTTCAGACAACCCCGGAGCGCAAATCGATCTGGCAGCCTGTGACCGGTGGCGTTGAGCCAGGAGAGGATCAGGACCAAGCGGCTTATCGTGAGGGGCGCGAGGAGACGGGTTTTAACGGCGATTTGGGCACTCCTAAAGCGCTTGGGTTTGAGTTTTTTTTTCGTGGAGCGCGCGGCCCTGTTGAGGAGCGCTGCTATTCATGGGAGTTGCCGAGTTGTTTAGAGCCGATCCTCGACTCTCGCGAGCACGTAGCGCATGCGTGGGTCTCGCTTGAGGAGGCGCGCGTGCGCATTCCGTTTGACTCGCAGTTGCAGGCGTTGCGTCTTTTGACTGAAGGATTAGCTCGTGGCGCGCCTTTTAAAAACTGGCTGCGTTGAGAGTGCGACTCGTCCTTAAATCCGAGCACTAAGCCGCAGGCTTTTTAAATGAGTTCCGAGCGTGTGGCTCCGCGTGTCGGGAAAATCTTGCAGTCTACAGAGGGGCATCCCTGAAGCCGATACTCGTTCATAGGGGGAATTGCAGATGAAGCGTTGGACAGGGATCGCTCTTGCTTCTTTGTTTTTTGTGCTCGCAGCTCAGGCTGGGACGTATCGCTTTGAGGCAGGCAGCGGCACGGTAGAGAAGCGGATTGAGCGTAAGCGTGGATTCGGTGTCCTATCTGTCAAGTTCTCTCTGCGAGAGCTCTCGGTTGAAAAAACAAAGCTTCACGGACGTGAGTACTTTGAAGTGAAGGCCGATGACCTTCCGCGCTCCAACGACTTAGGTGCTCCTCGCCTCCCTTTTTACGCGCTGACGTTGGCAGCGGATCCTGCGAACTTAGAGATCAGCGTCGAGCTGGGAGAGCCAGTTCAAGTGGCTGAGATCGCGCGAGGCTCCCCGCTCATTGAACCCGCCCAGGAAGAGGATTGCCGCTGCACTACAGATCATCAGCGTCGTTTTCGCGATCAAGTGCTTCAGTATCAGAGCCCTGATCAAAACCTCTACCTTGAGAAGATCGGGGACTTTAGGGGACGTGCGCTGACGCGCATGGTTTTTGTACCTCATCGATATGATCCTACCGCAGGGAAGCTGCTCTTTTACCCAAACGCGCGCGTCAGTGTTCGCGCGAAATCAAACTTGATTGAGGCTTCTGAGTGGATTCGCTCACAAACTCACGCTGCAAACGCAGACTACTTGGTGCTCGCTCATGAAGCTCTTGGAGGAGCAATGGGAGAGTGGCTTGAGCATAAGCGCGCTCAAGGTTTTAATATGCGCGTCGTTCAACTGAAAGCAGGAGCGCATACTGCAGCGTCTCTTACGCAGTTGATTCAAGCGGAGTATCGTAAAAATTCGTTTCTCTACGCACTGATTGTGGGGAGCCAGAAATTAGTTCCTGCACATATTGTGTCTACTTCTGCAGACGCGCAGACGCCTTCGGATTTGCCCTTTTTTACTTATGGAGGGGCCTCAGACATTGTTCCTGATGTGCTCGCAGGGCGGATCGTAGCCGATACGCCAACTCAGGTGGAGCGGATCACGCGCAAGTGGATGGACTACGAGCTTGATCGTCATGACTCATCACAGGGTTGGGCGCGCGCGATTGGAATCGCATCAAACGAAGGCTCTAACCCAAGCGATAATGAGTATGTGCGGGCTATGGAGAGTGCGATTCAAAATAAATTTTCCACCTCATTTACACATCTGTATCAAAACGATCCAAATTCAAATGCGTCTTACTTCAACGCACGGATGGATGAAGGGGCGATGTGGGTGACTTACTTGGGGCATGGATCCGGAACTTCATGGTCGTCGTTTAATCGTACGTACTCCGTGAGTGACATGAAAAATCTTCGAAACTCACGCGTCGTCAAGCCCTTGTGGATGGACGTCGCATGCCAAAACGGCGGACTCTCCACCAGTCATGCAGGAGCGACGCTGTTGCATCAGGCTTCCGGGAGCGGCGAGGGCCTGGGGGTGACCGCATTCTACGGTGGAACGGTCAATATCTCCTGGCACCCTCCTGCGATTCTTGCGCGTGGAATGGTGTTTAGAATGGTTGAAAAAGCTCAAATCCCAGTCTTGGGGTCCATCATTCAAGAAGGACATGTCTACCTGTCAGAGAACACGACCAACAAAAGCGATCTCTCAGATAATCAGCGTTGGTACGTCCTACAGGGCGATCCGTCCATGCAAGTCCGACTCAAATAGCATCGACTTGTAGTGGGAGTCTGTTAATCGCTCAAGCACCCTTGATTCGATGCCGCCAACGCGTGCGGTGTGGCGCGGCGAGCGGAGCTCTGCGGCTCCTGAGTCGGCGTTTGGGACGAAAAGATGGGTACCGACTCTGCGAAGTTGAGTGGGTCGATCAAAAAGAGCGATTTTAATCTGCCCCAGAGTCCGGCGCTCGTTTTTGTTGTAATACGCTTCAATGCCTCCAAAGGAGCTGATGTTCAGCCGCCTGAGGCGCAGGACTTTCCCTTTGCGCTCGGCGTGCAGGAAGCTGCCGAGGCGCAAAGGACCCAGAGTTGAGCCGATCTCGATCTCGAGCCTAAAGCCTGTCTCACGCTGGGCAATGAATCCGTCTCGATCCAGGGTGAAGTCGCCGTCGCGCGAGTAAACACGTTGTCCGTTGATGGGATTGATCAGTGAAAAAAACCCCTCACCAACGATGGCGAGCGAAAGATCATGATCCCGAAGCTCAAGGGGAGCTTGCTTCCACGCCGGAGCCCTCTCGCCCAGGGACACTGAAGCGAGAGGGCTCATCAGCAGGAGAAAAAGACAAACAACAGAAGGAATACGAAAACCTGAACGCATGAAGTCCTAGGGACTAGAGCTGGGGCTTAAACCAGCAGAGGGGGCGATTTCCTTGCGTAAATCCCATCGATTTCGCACACGACGCGGTGATAGCCTCTTGCTCAGCATCTTTGCTGCCTTGACCCATCGGATGCTTCCGACCAGGGATTTTTTTTAGGTCAAAAACGGTGGGGCAAAGAGCGCCTTGAAAGTAGGTGTCTAAGCGGCACTGCCCTTTGGGGTGATTGACGTTCGTTTTTGCAACTACAGTTGGATCTGGGGTCTCAAACTTCGGCGTGCCTTGGCTGCCGAGAGCTGCAAGTAGGTTTGCAAGCGATTGGCCGCCCGCTGAAGTGCGGTAGCACAAGTCGCGATCGGCTTGCTCGCTCCAAGCGAGATCACACTTGCTTGCAGCAACAGATCCGATGCGATCGCGGTACGATGCGTTCACTTCTGGTTGGTCTGCCCAGATTTTGCGAGCACAGACGTGAGTTGCGAAATAGTCAGATTCACCTTCGGAAGCGGCCCAATCGCTTGCGCCATAAAAAGGGAAACCCGCAAAATGATGGCCGAGCTCGTGGCAGACGACCAGTTGGAAGCCATCGCTGGTTACTTCAGGGCGTCGAGCGAGACCGCCGAACATGGCGACCTCCCAGCTCTTGCCTGACTGAGTTGCGTAAGCGTTGACAGTAGAGTCGGTCCAGTTTTTCTTTGCGACCAGTGTGGCGCCGTGGATTTTTGCAAGATCTTCCCAGTGTTTGATGACCTCGTCCGTGAGTTGGTTGAACTCTGCTTCGGTCATCTTGGCGTCCTTGGCAAAGAGATCGTCCTGTAAGTGCAGGTTGTTCTCAGGCAGGATTTGAGCGAAGGCGGCCTGAGAGGCGATCAACGCTGCAAAAAAGACTGTGAGTCGAGTTTTCATGAGCTTCCGTGCTCCTTTTCTGTTCTTTCAGGATGAAGAGGTTTTGAGAGAACGACTAGAGGGGAGGGAAAAAACTTACCCGGAAATATTTAACCCTCTGTTAAGGTCCGACAAAGGATTGACGTGAAGCGCTCCAAAGTCGCGTTGTTCAATGCTCTACATTCTGTAAAGCGAGAACTGCGGTTCTGGAATCGGCGCATTGTACGACGCCGAAAGCGCACAAGCGAGCACCCTGCGCGTGTCGGAGGGTGCAATCACGCCATCATCCCACAGGCGAGCCGTCGAGAAGTAAGGAGATCCGTCGCGCTCGTACTGAGCTAAAATCGGGTCTCTTAGGGCCTTGATCTCAGCGTCGGTTATTTTTTCGCCCTTCTTTAAGCGCTGCTCAACTTTGACTTGAGACAGAACGTGGGCCGCCTGCTCTCCTCCCATCACTGAAATGCGCGCATTGGGCCACATCCACAAAAAGCGAGGCTGAAAAGCGCGACCACACATCCCGTAGTTTCCAGCGCCGTAGGATCCGCCCACGATCACGGTGAATTTAGGGACTTGAGCGTTTGAGACTGCGGTGACGAGCTTTGCGCCATCTCGAGCGATGCCGCCTGACTCGTATTTCTTACCGACCATAAAGCCCGTGATGTTTTGAAGGAATACGAGCGGAATTTTGCGTTGCTCGCAGAGCTCAATAAAGTGAGCACCCTTCAGTGCCGACTCGGAGAAAAGAATTCCGTTGTTTCCCAAAATCCCAACCGGATAGCCCCAGAGATGCGCAAATCCGCACACGAGCGTCGATCCATACAAAGGCTTAAACTCATGGAAGCGCGAGCCATCGACCAGGCGTGCGATGATCTCGCGCACATCCATCGGATGTCTCAGATCGGTCGGCAAAACTCCCGAAAGCTCTGCGGGATCGTACAGCGGCTCTTCGATCGGCTGGCGATCACACTCTGTAGGAGTCGGGCGATTGAGGTTTCGCAGGATCTCGCGACAGAGCTCAAGTGCGTGCGCGTCGTTTTCGGCCAAGTGATCGGCGACCCCGGATGTGCGCGTGTGGACTTCGCCGCCGCCCAGCTCTTCGGCGGTGACTTCCTCTCCAGTGGCTGCTTTCACAAGCGGAGGTCCGCCTAAAAAAATTGTCCCCTGATTGCGCACAATCACCGTTTCATCGGACATCGCAGGGACGTACGCGCCGCCCGCTGTGCACGAGCCCAAAACCGCCGCAATCTGCGGAATCCTAGCAGCCGAGAGCTGAGCTTGGTTATAAAAAATCCGGCCAAAGTGATCGCGATCCGGAAACACTTCAGATTGTAGGGGAAGAAATGCTCCCCCCGAGTCCACCAGGTACACGCAAGGAAGTCGATTTTCGCGCGCAATTTCCTGCGCACGCAGGTGCTTCTTTACGGTCATGGGAAAGTAGGTTCCCCCTTTGACCGTGGCGTCGTTTGCAACGACAACAACTTCGCGACCATGGACTGCGCCGATTCCGGTGATGATTCCGGCGCTGGGTGCGGCGTTTTCGTACATCCCGTGTGCTGCAAGTGCAGAGAGCTCCAGAAACTCAGTGCCAGGATCTAAGAGTTTCCTCACGCGCTCGCGAACGAAAAGCTTGCCGCGCGACTCATGTTGCGCACGTGCTTCGGGACCGCCGCCTCGAGCGACTTGATCCAGATGCGCGCGCAATTCGGAGGCAAGTTTTTCGTGGTGGGCTTTACGGGTCTTGAACTCGTCCGAAGAACTGTGGATTTGAGAGGAAAGAACGCTCATGCTCTTTTTAGTTAAGACCGAGTTTGGGCCACTGAGTCAACCTGAAAATGCCTTTTGAAAGCGGCGGAGTCGCGTTACGCTCCTCCGCACCATGGCTTACACGTGTCTTGAGCTAGAATTAGATGCGCGCGGAGTCCTGACGATCGCGCTTCATCGTCCCGAAGTGCGCAACGCGTTTAACGAGGTCTTGATCTCAGAGTTAAGCTCTGCGTTTGCTAAGCGAGCGACTCAAAAAGAAGTCCGTTTGGTCGTCCTACGCGGGAAGGGGCCTGTGTTCTGCGCAGGGGGTGATCTCAACTGGATGAAGCGAGCGGCAAGCTTAGGGATTGAGGAGAACTTTCTCGATACCCATACTTTGGCTCAGTTGTTTGACCAGCTCAACGAGTTCCCCAAGCCCGTGATTGGAGCTTTCCAGGGCGCAGCGATCGGGGGCGGAGTTGGGCTGGTGAGTGTTTGCGATTACGGAATCGCAACCAAAGAGACGGTGTTTAGTCTCAGTGAAGTGCGCTTGGGGCTCGTTCCAGCATGTATCGGTCCTTTTGTGATTTCAAAGATCGGTCCCTCGCACGCGCGTAGTCTTTTTATCTCAGCCGAGCGGTTTTTTGCCCCGCGTGCGCTTGAGATTGGATTGGTTCACGAGGTGGTCTCTGACGAAGTCGCTCTTGACTCAGCTGTGGAGCGAGTGGTTTCAAACATCCTTCAGGCAGGACCCCATGCCGTGTCCGCGGCGAAAGAGTTAATTCTCAATCTCTCCTGGCCAGAGAGGCGCGCAGAGATCAAAGATCCGCTGGAGTACATCTCTCGGATGCTTGCAGAGCTGCGGATCTCTCCTGAGGGGCAAGAAGGGGTGCGCGCTTTTTTGGAAAAGCGAAAACCCACGTGGATGGCAGCTCAAAAATGAAACTTTTAGTTGCAAATCGCTCGGAAATCGCGTGTCGGATTTTTCAAGCGTGTCGTGAGCGCGGATTGAAAACCGTCGCACTCAGAGCGCCCGGCGATGAAGAAGCGCGCCACCTCACTTACGCAGATGAGATTCAAGACGTGCCGTCGTACTTGGACGTTTCTGCAATTGTCTCTGCGGCAAAGCGCTCGGGTGCAAAGCTCATTCACCCTGGATACGGTTTTCTCTCCGAGCGGCCTAAGTTTGCAGAAGCTGTAGAGGGATCGCAGCTTGTGTTTGTAGGACCTCGCGCGGAGACCATGATTCAGATGGGCGAGAAGATCGCGTCAAAAGAGCTCGCAGCTCGGATCGGTGTGCCTACGCTCCCTTGGGCGCGCGTTCAAGATGTCTCGCAGCTCAAGAAAGAGGCCCAGCGCATCGGATTTCCACTCTTACTGAAAGCATCCGCTGGAGGTGGGGGCAAGGGGATGCGTAAAGTCACGCAGGTCTCCGAGCTTGAGTCTGCTGCGGAGAGTGCTTCGGCAGAGGCAAAAGCGGCGTTCGGCGATGGGACACTTTTTTTAGAGCGATTGGTCGAGAATCCGCGCCACATCGAAGTACAGGTTTTCGGGGATGGTCAAGGCGGAGGCGTCCATCTCTCAGAGCGAGAGTGCTCGCTTCAGCGGAGGCATCAAAAGGTCTGGGAAGAAGCTCCAGCCCCTCGACTCGATCCCTCGACGCGGCGAGGACTCCATGAAGCTGCGCTCAAGCTCGTCAGCGAAACTCGTTATCGAAGTGCTGGGACGTGTGAGTTCTTGGTGGATCAGCAAGGTGGATTTTACTTTTTAGAGATGAACACTCGTCTTCAAGTTGAGCATCCCGTCACAGAGCTTGTGACCGGAGTCGATCTCGTGCACGCGCAGATCGATCAAGCCCTTGAGCCCAGTCGATCCGCTTTAGTGTCGGTTCCTGAGCCGCGCGGGCATGCAATCGAAGTCCGCTTGTACGCCGAAGATCCTGCGCAAGGGTTTATGCCGACGCCTGGCAAGATTGAGAGCGTGAGGTTTCCGATGGGTCCTGGAATTCGGGTCGATAGTGGCATCGAAAGTGGGCAAACCATCACCACACTCTTTGATTCGATGCTTGCAAAACTCATTGTTCATGCGCCAACACGAGAGCTTGCCATTGCGCGTATGCGCTACGCTTTGGAAGAGACTGCGATCTTAGGGATCGGGACCAACCAGGCGTATTTGCTTCGCATCGCACGCGCGCCTGAAGTTGCGCGCGCTGAAGTGCATACGCACTGGTTAGAGAGCGAGTTTGGTGTTTTTGACGGCACAGTTGACCCCGCGTGCTTGCAGTCGGATTTGGAGTTGCTTGTGGCGATGGATGGATCTCAGCGCGCTGAGCGTGAGGGAGCGAGTTTTGCCTCGCCTTGGAGCACACGATGAGTGAGAGGGAGTACAAGATTTCAGGCAAGCGCCACCGGGTCTCCGAGCAAGCACCTGTTGTGACAGAACTGCGAGCGGGGGGATGGATCATTTTGGAGCGACCGAGTGCGGGGGGTGGAGTTGAGCGCGTGCGGATCGCGCAAGTCCGAGTGGGAAGTCGAGTATCAGCTCTGGTTTCTGGACGCCCCTATTTTGCTGAACTCAAAGCTCTTTCGCGCGCAAGCTCTACGGGAGGATCAGGGGACTCCGATTTGGTTGCTCAGTTTCCCGGTAAAGTTCGTAAAATACTCGTCCAACCCGGCACTCGCGTGGGTGAAGGCGACTCACTCATGCTTCTTGAAGCGATGAAGATGGAGTTTGCCATTAAGGCGCCCGGAGTCGGAGTGGTTCGCAAAGTGCTCGTGAGCGAAGGGCAGCAGCTCTCTCCTGGCACGCTGCTCATTGACTTCGAGGCGGAGAGCGAGAAATGAGTGAGAAAGTCACGGTGTTTGAAGTGGGCCCAAGAGATGGACTTCAAAACGAGCCATGGTCGATTTCGCTTCTAACAAAAAAATGGTTTATCTCTGGCTTGCTAGAGGCCGGAGTGGAGCAGATCGAGGTGGGCTCCTTCGTGCGCGGAGATCGCGTACCTCAGATGGCTGATACCGATCGCATCGCCGCTGCGGCTCGAAGCGGGGAGCTTCGGTTTGGGAAAAAAGCGCGCGGGTGGTACCTGGTCCCTAACTTAAAAGGATTAGAGCGAGCGATTGAGGCGGGAGTCAAAAACATTGCTGTTTTCACCGCTGCAAGTGAGACGTTTAATCGCCGAAACATCGGGATGTCCATTGAGGAGTCACTGCGCACTTATCAACAAGTCATTCATGAAGCGCGAAAGCACCGCTTGCGTGTGCGAGGCTATGTATCAACAGTGTTTGGTTGCCCGTATGAGGGCAGAGTCTCGCCTAAGCAGGCGCTAAAAGTGATTTCAAAACTGCATGAGCTCGGAGCCGAGCAAGTCTCAGTCGGTGATACGATCGGAGTCGCGACTCCCAAACAAGTCGATGAGATCGTGAGGCCCGCATTTAAGAGTTTAGGTCAGCGCGCGCTTGCCGTGCATTTTCATGACACGCGCGGAACCGCACTGGCCAACTCCTTGCGCGCACTTGAGCATGGAGTCAGGACCATTGACTCCTCGGCGGGAGGGTTAGGGGGATGCCCGTTTGCACCAGGCGCTACGGGCAACTTAGCGACCGAGGACTTAGTGTATCTTCTTGAGGGGATGGGCTTAAAAACGGGGATCAACTTAGAGCGTCTCGCGCGCACGAGTATGCTTTTTTCCAAAAAAATTCATAAGCAGATCTCAAGTCGCTACGTTCTTGCGTATCGAAGCTCGCTATTGCGCAAAAAACGATGAGCATTATTCGTTCTTTTTTGGTCGCAGTCTGGCTCCTTCTCTCGTATGGCTTGGGTTTTTTGCTAGGTCTCCCTCGATTTGGTCATCCGAGTAACAATCAGATCACTTTTAAGCTGTTCTCACTTGGGGCACGCTTATTTTCAGGATGGAAAGTGACGTGGGAGGGGCGTGAGCATCTCCATCATGCTCCAGTCGTTATTGTGCTCAATCATCAAAGTGCGATGGACATGGCGGTTTTTGGAAAACATTTTGTACCCAACTGCGCGCTCATCGCAAAGCGCTCGCTTGCATGGGTGCCTTTTCTGGGTTGGTCGCTTCTGTGCTCAGGCACGATTCTCATTGACCGGAAAAACCGAGTCTCAGCGACAGAAAGTCTTAAAGAAGCCGTTCGAAGAGTGCGCGAAAAACGGATCACGGTTGGTATTTTTCCGGAAGGAACGCGCAACAAAAGCACCAAAGGTTTACTGCCGTTTAAGAAAGGTGCATTTCATCTCGCCATTCAGGCGCAAGTCCCCGTGCTGCCGATTGTCGCGCAGTCTTACATGCGCGTAGGCGTCCTTGAGCGACTCACGTTGCGCCCTGGGAGTGTGAGAGTGCGAGTGCTTGAGCCTGAGATGACGGTGGGTTTAACCGGAAAAGACTTAGAGACTCTCATGGAGCGCGTGCGGACGCGGATGCAGATCGCGTATGAAGAGCTTAGTCGTTAAGCAGGGGGCGATTTTAGCGCTCTTGGTTTTGTCCTGCTCAAGCGCACCTCGGCGAGAGCTCTTTGAAAATCGCACGGATCAAATCCTCCCTCTTGAGATCCACGTGCGCCGTCCTCAGCCGATGTCCGCTCGCCCGCAGGCCGAGCCTCAGGATCCGGATTGGATGAGGAACCCTCCTCCCGACTCGAAGCTTGACTGTCAGCCGATTGAGAAACTTTCAGAAAACGGGATCAACCTGAGACTGCTTCGTGAGTGCCTCCAATCGGTTAAAGCCGAGTTGATGGTTCGGTATCAGATCGAGGGGAGCGCGCAGCCTGAAGCTGTGCTTGAGACCGATCCAGAGCAAATCCCGAGCTGCTTGCGCTCAGTGCTCCCTCGCTTTGCAGTGCCGCGGGAGATTTTTTTTCTGGCGCCTCGTGCAGGAGGCTCCAAAGATCAGATCGACTGCTATGCCGCTCGTCTCCCGGTGGAGAAGTCGGAGTTCATGGGTTTGATCGAGTATGGTGGCTACTCCGCAAGTCTGCTCCTGCGCTTTCCGGTTCAGAAAGTCCCCGCAAATGACGCTGAGATGCAACGCATGCTGAGCGCATGGCAGCTCACACCGTTTTTTTGGCTTGAGGATCAAGCACGCGTGGTTGCGAAGTTAGTTCCAATGAACTTGTGCAAGCAGTGCATGGGGGAGGATGCGCTGCGGCGTGCACTCAGAGCAAAGCCCATCCCTCTGTGGCCGCGCGCTCAGGGGAGTTTGTTACTTGAGGTCACGCCGCCCAACGGGTACAAAGAAGGTCTATGACGATTGCAATTATTTTGAGCTGGGTTTTTGTGGCGATTCTGACTGCGGTCAATGTTTTTATCTTTCTGAAGCTTAAGAAAGCTTCAACCGACATGATGAAAATGGCGTTCCCAGGGTCTAAGAACATGGGTGATGCGATGGCTCAGATGCAAGCGATGATGGGGCAAATGCAAATGCGCGGTGGAAAACCCGGCGCCCCGAACATGAACCCACAGATGAAAATGGCGATGGATATGCTCGCCCAGATGCAGCAAAGAAAGCGATAAACCGATGAGCTCGATTGTGGTGGATCAAGAGTCACGCAACGTCCTCACTCAGCTCGAGCAACGTACGCAAATCGAGGGCAATCGCGTGGAAGGCGTACGCAGCGTGCTCATTGTGCTTTCAAGCAAGGCGATGGTGATGGATTTAGACGGACTCCGTCATAAGATCGTGCTCGCTTACCCAGAAGCAGCTGTCTTTTTCATTACAACCTCGGGGCAGGCAATGGGGATTCCAGCTCCAAAACATGTGGATCTTCTGGTGGATTTTACTGGGCCCGGAGCGAGGCAGGGTTGGTTTTACGCGCGGCATCTGCGTTCGCGAGCAAGGTTTGCAGTCGGCCGCAATGCAGGGCTTTTTCGAAAAAGGATCTATGATCGTATTTTCGACGAGAAAGCACCTGGCTTCACTCCAGCGCGAGACACCCACGAGCGCGAGCGAATCGCGCTCAAGCAAGTGTTCCACCTGGCGGGAGTAGCGACGATGCCCACGGGCGAGGCGACTCAGGACTTAAGCAAGAAAATCGCTTTAGATTTGCCACCTCTTCAGCAGAGTTGATAGGGTAAGCGCCAACGATGTTGGCGCAAAGGGTGTTTCGTTTCTTAGCCTCGCTCAAGCTCGCGGTCATCGTGATTCTTGGGCTCTCAGCAGCTCTGGCGGCTGCGACGTTTATTGAGTCGATTTACGATATTCCCACCGGAAAATACTGGGTCTATCGCGCTCCCTGGTTCAATGCATTGCTCGCGCTCTTGGGTCTCAACATCCTCGTCGTCGCGCTCAGTCGCTGGCCTTGGCGAAAGAGGCACACCCCATTTCTGCTCGCGCATCTTGGGATTTTGCTTTTGCTTGCGGGCTCTTTTTGGACGCAGCTCTCAGGCGTGGATGCAAACCTAGTTGTCAGTGAGGGAGAGGCGCAGCCATGGCTTGAAAGTGAGAACGCGCTCGTGCAAGTGCGTGAGCTCTCGCGCTCACCGGTTCAGGCGACGTCGTTTCAGTTTCCTTGGTTGCCGCCACATCGAAAGTACTCGCCGCGTACGATCCCTGAGTACGATCTTGAGATCAAAGAGTATCTCTCTCGTGCGGAGCCGTTTTTTCAGTTCTCACCCATCACTCCTGAAGCGATCGCGCGGGGTGAGCGTCGAGGTCCTGCGCTTCAGTTTGTTCTTCAGGGTGGTCCGATGGATCTCAACCAAACACTCTGGCTTTGGGGTGGGGAGGCCGAGTGGAGCTATGTGAGCTTTGGGCCTGCGCAGTTTATCTTGCATCCAGTTGGAGCCAAGAGCTTTCCAGAGTCTCAGGCCCATGAGCGCGGCAAGTTTGAGATCCGTGCTCTGTCTGATGGCGCGCTTGCGTATCGGATCAGCTCGGGAGAGGCGGGCGTTAAGAGCGGAGTCCTTCAGAAAGATCAAATCCCCGGTCGCGAGCTTGATCCCGGTTGGATGGGAATGAAAATTCTACTCCGAGAGTGGATCCCTGACGCGATCAACACTTCAAGTTTCACGCGGGCCCGCATCCAGTATGGTGCTGATGCTCCTACAGGTGCAATCCTCGTCGTGGGGGGGGCAGGTGTACAGAGGGTCGAAAAATGGCTTGGTCTTGGCGATCGCACTCAGTTCAATACCGAAAAAGCCTCAGTCGAAGTCTCTTACGTGCCCGCAAAGCAGCGCTTGCCTTTTTCGATTCACCTTGAGGAATTTCGAATCGATCACTACGCAGGCACTCGAAACCCAATGGAGTATAGCTCACTTGTGCGCGTCCGCGCAGAGGATGGTCGCATGCTCTCGCCTGTGCGCATCAGTATGAACGAGCCACTCAAGTACGGGGGCTACACGTTCTACCAGTCCAGCTACATTCCAGCAGAGCCACGTCCGATCACAAGCGTTCTCTCTGTGAATCGAGATCCAGGACGATTTTTAAAGTACTTAGGATCTTTTCTCATTGTCTTAGGTTCCGTTCTCTTGTTTTACGTGCGCTTGCGCGAACAAAAAAGTCGTTCAAAAGCGAGGAAAATATGAAAACTCTCGGTCTCTTGATTGCGCTCGTTTTGTCAGTGCCTTTTGCAAATGCGCAAGAAAAGTCTCGTCCAGAAGCCGGAGAACGACGCAAGACGTGGAACTTTGGTCCAGCAGGTTTGATCCCTGTGCAGGCGGGCGGCCGCTTTAAGCCATTTGATACCTATGCGCGTGAAGTTGTTCTTTCGCTCACTTCATCGCGGACGTATCAGGGTTGGGACCCGGTTGATTTGATGTTTTCACTCATTTCAGCGCCCGAAGTATGGCAGAAGCGCGAGTTCATTAAAATCAACCACCAAGAAGTCAAGCGCCAGCTGCTTTTAGATGAGTCGAGATCGAGATTCTCTCCTGAAGAACTTCTGAGCAATCCGGCAGTCGCGCAGTACGCAAGTGCCGGAGTAAAAAAGAATACGATCAGCAAAGAAAATGCGACCGCTGGCACCTCGCTTCAACCTGTGCGTGAAAAAGAGTTCGAGCGAGTGATCCAAGGGATCAGTCTCTTTCGAGCTCTAGTCAGCGGAGAGGCCTGGGGCGTGATCCCTGAGCGCTCTCCTGAGCCTTGGAAGTCGCTCGCGCAAGCGAGGATGGAGGGGCTAAGCTCGACGGATAGATCGAGTGTGCCTGCACTTTATGCGGAGATGATCCGTGCTTACTACTCTGGAGATCAGACGGGTTTTGAGTCTGCGAGTGAGAAAGCGCGTGAAGCAGTAGAGCAGAGTATCGCAAATCTTGGAGCCCCACGCTTAGACACTTTGATGCGCGCCGAGCGCCTGTACAATGAGTGGCATCCGTTTCTTTGGGCGTGGATCCTCTATTTGCTCTCGGCCATCTTGTGGGCGGCTCTCGGGGCGGGAGCAAACTCAAAGCTCCTGCGCGCAAGTGCCTGGGTGTTTCTGGGGCTGGGGTTTGCTGTGCACACGCTGGGGTTTGCGTTTCGGTGCTACATCGCGGGTCGTCCGCCGGTGAGCAATATGTATGAGTCGATTGTTTGGGTTGCATTTGGAGTGCTCTTTTTTGGGCTCATCCTTTACTACTATCAGCGACAATTGATTTTGCTTGCGACCTCATGTTTTCTAGCAGCTTTTGGCCTAATCGCTGCTGATGCAGCGCCTGCCGTCATGGATCCTGGGATCCATCCTCTTGTCCCGGTTTTGCGAAGTAACCTCTGGCTCACCGTTCATGTGCTGACGATCACGATCAGCTACGCCGCTTTTGCGCTCTCGATGGGGCTTGCGGATGTTTCGCTTTTTCAATTTGCGCGAGAAAAGATCACCGGCAGATCGTTTCGTGAGTCGATCGATCAAATGAATCAACTTGCTTATCGATCCATGCAGTACGGAGTCGTGCTGCTTGCGGCAGGGACGATTTTAGGGGGAGTGTGGGCGGACTACTCGTGGGGTCGATTCTGGGGTTGGGATCCCAAAGAGGTTTGGGCTCTCATTGCTCTATTGTGTTACCTGGCTGTGCTCCATGGACGCTATGCGGGCTGGGTGGGACGGTTTGGGTTTGCGGTCTGGACGGTGGTGAGCTTTTTGTCGGTAATGATGGCGTGGTACGGCGTGAACTTTATTTTAGGAGTTGGGTTGCACTCGTACGGATTCACGAGTGGCGCATCTGGTGGGGTGTGGATCGGAATAGGGATCAAGCTCGCCTATGTGCTCGGGTGTACTGCAATTGTGAAGGGTAAAAACTGGCTGCGTTGATTGTGGTCATTTTTGATTTGAATTACGCATGCGCGCTCGAATTCGGGCTGAGTTTCATCAATAAGCTCTAAAGAGAGCGTCCCTGAAGCGCCATCGCACGAAACCATCACGTCCTGCACACTCAATCACTGAGATTCTTGAGGGAGTGTGTGGCACAAAGAAGATCGGCGCTAGAGCGCCGTGAGCACTTCATTATGGTAGCGGATGTAGACTTGGATGTGATGCTTTAAGTTCTCGGCCTTTTTCGAAACACTCCAAGTCCTTCGCTGGAGTCGACTGAGATTGGCGCGCAGCATGGCAGCCGTATGATTAAGCGAGAAAAGCGGATCATAGACTTTGCGCTTAAGCTCCCCCAGCCCCAAAACGCAACTCCGCCCCCCAGCGCAGCGCAGATGCTTAAGTCTCGGCAGATGACGTCTCATGGGCCTTGGGTATCGGGGGCAATCATCCGAGCGGATGATCTGGCAGCTCGTAAGGCGCGGACTCAGATCCTCGAGCAGTTTTTCGATCGCAGCGCTCCGCTCGTCTTTGCGAGGGCCGTATTTTTTCCGCGACATTGAAGCCAGCACTCCCTTAGCCGGCATCGATGCGACATCAAAGGCAAGGATCTTTCGCGTCTGTTTATCTACTAAAAGTGGAATCGAGAGCGGCTTAAGCTTTGTTTGCTCTAAAGACTCCATTTCATCAAACTGTATTTCGCTGCCCGCTTGAAAACCGCTAAGAAACTCCCGCTGCCAGAGCTCAGCCCTGCGCGCCAGATACTTTAATCGCCTGAGCGTTGTTGAGCGATGCACCCCTAAAATCCGAGCGGAGCGCCGAAAAGTCACCCCAGAGCAAATCAGATGCTCAAGCGGTGCGTTGATATGCCGCTTTTTTTGCCGCCACTCAAGAGTGAGCGTGGCCTCTGAAAATGACTTTTTACATCGAGTGCACCGATAGCGCAAAACGCGAGTGCGATCAGAGCGTCTGAGAAAACTGCCAAACGCATGCACGCTCTCTGGACGCTCACCTGGACATCGACACACTATGCCCTTAAAGGAGACTCTCGCCGACTGGGACTGAGAAAGTTTCGGTAAGGTAAAATGCGCGCCCACTCCTCCGCATGCGTTGCAAACTTAAGGCCTCAGATACCACAATCAACGCAGCCAGTTTTTGATTGGTGCACTTTTTCAACGCGCTCGATCATCGAGCGAAGTGCGTACACAGCATCACTCGTTGAATAATCACCATAACTGCCTCGAAGTGTGTCGATGATTTTTTGTGCAGCTTTGCGCCACTTTCCTTGCGGATTAAAACCTAAGTAAAATCGAGTCCGATCCTCTTCGTCTCTAAACCAGCGCCCCGTTTGATAAAAAAGATAGCGCCGATCCGAGTCCACCCCTAGTCGCAGCCCCTTAGGTGTCTGCTCAAAGCTCTCAACAATCAGTCGCTCAGCAAGCGAGTCCAAGATCTCGGCTCTTGACTCGTGCGTGAGCTCGAGCGCTGTACCACTCGGACGCTTGGGATCCGGAAGCCGCGACGGAGGGGATCCCTCAAAGGCTGTGAGTGGGAGCACGCTTGCGTCCGAAGAGCTTTGGATCGGAGTCGCTTTTGCGTGATCGATCGCAAGGCGTTCGATCAAATCCTGAAAGCGGATACGATTGAATTTTCGGTGCCGTCCACGAGAGCTTAGGACTCCAGCGGCTAGTCGCAAACGCACATGAGCCATCAAGGATGGACTCAAAAGGGGATGAGACTTGAAAGTGAGGCCATTTTTTTCGGCTTCGGCTCTTTCTTTGTAAGAGCTAAACAGCCCCTCTGTTGCAGTTTGTCCGATGCTCAGATTGAGCCGCTCCGCATACTCAAGCTCTAAGAGCACATCAGAGTTTCTGGCCTTTAACAGAGCACTCCTCAGCGACTCAAGTAAAGTGGCTTGATCACTTGGAGAGAGCTTTGAGCGAGGAGCAAAACACTCTTCAAGTGCGAGCATCACGATTTCGTTATCGTTTTGTGCGCCCCAGCCTCTCCCCTGAAGAGCAAGCTCTGAGGCCTCGATCAGCATTTTTAAGTAAGCCTCTTTCCACTTTGGATATCCTTGGGGATTTCGGAGAGCGTAATGCATCTCGATCGGAGCGAGCGCTTGCCACTGGCCGCTCTCAAGCGCGAGATCGATTCTTGTGCGGTTACGCTCCAGAGTAGCATCAAAGCTTCCGCGCTCTGGCATTTGCTCGACATAGAGGACAAACTTTTCGGTTTTTCCAAGAAAGTAGTCGTTTCTTTTGGCCATTTCTTCGAGAACGCGCGCTTCCATGCGTTGGGAGACGACGCTGATTGCGGACCCAGGTTTGGTCACTCGGATGAAAGCATCCAGTAACCTCACAACGACACTGGGAGCGAGTCTTGGGATCTGAGTGCGGCTGAAGTAGTTTTGATCCTCGGAGTTTTCTTTCAGGATTTCTTCAGGGCTTGGGGTGTCTCCAAACGAAGCGCGTTGGAGCATTTTAAGGACTTGAAGAGCTCCATCCAAGGAAATCGTTTTAAGGGAGAGCTCGAAAAGTCGTGACATTGCTTTTTCGGTATCCCGACTCCCTCGATCCTCTCCAGTCTCGGTATCAACTCCTTCAGAGAGTGAAAATGCGATAGAGCGAGAGAGTAGCGCAGCTCGAACGAGGACCAAGCTTAACTCTCCATCGCAGTTGCGCTCGAGCGTGCAAGCTTCAAGATAAGGAATAATCAGAGCGCGCAAGAGATTCGGAGTGAGGACGGGCGCGATTTTATAGTCGTTTTTTCCAGTGCGTGCGACGAACTGATCGATCCCACTTTTTAAAATCGAGCGCTTTGCTTTGTTGTTGTTTGAGTGCTCTGCAAAGAGATCTGCGGCTTTTAGCCCAAGCTCAATCTCTGCCTCCTTGAAAGCAGTAATCGCCAGATCCTCAAGCACAGAGGGATCGACCGATGGGCAAGTTGCAACGCGAAGCCGACTTTGAAGTACGCACGACTTAACAAGGATCGGGTCAGTCAGGCGTGAGCAGCGCACGGGTTTTTCTTCTTTACAACTCGGATTTGGATTTGCGCTTAAGAGAGCTTCAAGCTCATCTGGGGATCCGGGGATCGGATTTTTGTTCCATTCAGAAGCGATCTGAACTGCGCGCACTAGATTCACAGAGCCTGAGAGAGTCGAGGCTTTTAAAATTCGATTCACAAGCTTGATTCGGTCGCGTGTTGAGAGAGTTGCAAACTGATCTCCCGCTTTAAGCGCGCGCACGACCTGAGAGGCAACCGCAGTCATGAAGGGGGCCGCAAAACTTGTCCCATTGATGAATCGACGTGGTCGCGAGGGATGTGTGAACGCCTCACACTTGCTTGAGGCGCGATCAGAGACTTTAGTCTGCGCACTTTGTACAACCCACACGTCACTGCCGGGCGCTGAGACTTCACCTCGCGTTGAGAAAGAGCTTAGCTTTCGGGTGAGATCCGTGGCAGCGACCCGTAGAGTGGCGTCATCAAGTTTTTCGTCACGTCGAGCGTTTCGAAAGTTGTCATTGCCTGCTGCCTTAAAAACAAGGCATCCTGCCTCAGCTAAGCGTCGCTCCATTTCTTGATCCAGTTTAAGATCTTCCGCATCCTCTACTTGTTGCTCATCTAAGCGACCGCCCCACGAGAGGTTAATGAGCGTAAGGCCCGCCGGGTCGCGCATCTCCTGACAAGCTCTCCAAAGTGCAATGTCGATGTAGACTGAAGAAGTAGACCCTCCATCTCCCTCGGGAGTAATTCGATACAAAGAGAGTTCGATGTTTTTTGCGATTCCAAGCCCGTCGTTTGCGGCAATAGTGCTTACGACCATGGTGCCGTGACCGCCCGGATCAAATCCGGGGCGTCCTGTGATCGGAGTGCTTGGATCTTTGCTAGAGTCCGTGGGCCAGGAGACGCTCCCTACGGGTCTGCGATCTCCTGCAAGCACACCATCACGAGGCTGTACTCCACCGATCGCACTAAACGCGTCAGCTTGAGTTGCGTCAAACCCTGAATCCAGTACGGCAACGCGCGCGCTTTGCGCCTGAATTTTTGGATCAATCAGTGAGAGAGCCGTCTCAAACAACGGTGCATCTAAGGACTCTTGAGCCCAAAGGCGCGAGCGCCCATCAGGACATCGATCCGTGAGTGCTGCAAGCGATCGGTGAGAAGTCTCCTGGCGCGGAGGGACGTCGAGAGCTTGATTACTCCGATGACGCGCACTCAGAGCAGTGATCGGAGAGGAGACGTTTTGACCTTGCTTGATAAAGCGAGCGTGAAGACGCTTTTTGAGGTCTTTCGTTGACTCTGAGGTCATCCCTTCGAGAAGGACGAGATCGTCAAATGAGGAGACGATTTTGACGCCCGCAGGAAGGTTTTGCGCAAAGCGTTCGAGTGTTTGTTTTTTGTCGCGAATCACGAGCACGGTTTTTAGGCCCGCGATCGTAGGACGCGTAGACGCAAGAGCCGACGAATACCCGCAAACACTTAAAGCCATCAGCAGGATCAGGGATCGTAGCGCGCTTGTTTTTGACGTCATCGCACTATGTATCGGAGAGTTGCGAGAGATTTTATAGAGTATCGTGCCGTGAGCACCGTGTGCCCTCTGCCCCCCCCCCTAAAGCCGAGCGCGGATTTTATCGAGAAAGCCTTTCACGCGATCCTCGTGAGCTTTTACAGCGCTTTCTGTCGTAAGATCTGGAGTGCTTGAGCGATCATCAAGTTCGATCAAATCTGAAGGCACATCCTGAATAAAGCGCGAGAGCGTGCGCGGGACTTGTTTTCCATAGCGGGTTCGAAACTTTGCGCGCGAAAGGATCAGACGATCTTTTGCACGAGTCATCCCCACGTAGCAGAGGCGACGCTCTTCGCTTAAGTCAGTGCCGTCTTGAAGGGTTCGCCAGTGGGGGAGAAATCCTTCCTCCATGCCCGCAAGAAACACGATCGGAAACTCAAGGCCTTTAGCCGAGTGAAGCGTCATGAGCGTGACTTGATTTTGGTTTTGCTCGTCGTCCTCTTTGTCTTCTTTGGTATCGAGCGCAAGGTTTTGGAGAAACTCACGCAACGCATCAACCGAGGACTCAAGACCGGGGGTTTCAAGATCGAGTCTCCCCATGGAGTGAGCGAGCTCTTCGAGGTTCTCAAAACGCGCTTGCACTTGGGCGGGTTGATCGGAGTCCTCTTGAAGTCCTTTACGGACATCGATGCGCTCCATTGAGCGCAGGGCCCACTGTGCTAGGGCTTGAGGCTCTTTAGGCGTACGCTCGAGATCCTCACGTAAACCTGTGACGAGCTCTACCAGCTCAAGCGCTCCTCGTGCGGCCTTGGGGGCGACCTGAGGCGAGAGTCGCAGCGCCTCAAGGAGAGCGATCCCGCGAGAGGCTGCCTCTGAGTTTAAACTTCCAAGCGCTCCTCGACCGACCCCGCGTGCAGGCCAGTTGATCACTCGACGAGCCGAGAGATCGTCTGCGGGATTGAGAATTAATCGCCAGTAAGAGAGAAGGTCTTTAATCTCCTTGCGATCTAAAAAGCTCATCGCCCCCACGAGCTTGTACGGGATTTTGTGGCGTCGAAATGCTTCTTCAAAAGCGCGCGACTGAGCGTTTGAGCGAAAAAGCACTGCAAACTGATCAAAGCGATGCTGCTCGTTTGAGCGCATTTTTAAAATCTCTTCTGCCACAGTCTCCGACTCGTCCTCGTCGTTTTCGACAATCAGGTGCCGTAAGAGATCGCCACTCTCGCGCTCGCTCCAGAGCTCTTTTTGGTGGCGAACACAATTCTTCGAGATCACCTCGTTTGCTGCATCCAAAATGGGCTGAGTACTTCGATAGTTTTGCTCAAGAATGATTGCGCGCGAGTCATCGTAGCGTTTTGCAAATCCTAAGATGTAGGAGGGGTCTGCGCCACGCCAGGCGTAGATCGACTGATCGTCATCCCCCACGACACATAAGTTGCGATGCTGAGCGGTGAGGAGCTCTAAGATCCGAAACTGAATCGGGTTAGTGTCTTGGTACTCATCGACGTGCACGTAACGAAACTTAGCCTGCAGGCGTTCGCGAACCTCTGAGTCCTTCTCAAGCAGGCGCACAAGCCAGAGCTGCAGATCGTCGAAATCCATCGCATTGAGGGCGCGCAGGGATGCTTGGTAGCGCCCGTAGGCCGAGGAGAGCGCAACCTGATAGTCGGTCTTGCCTTTAAGCTCGCCAGGGTTTTGCATCAAGTAGAGCGAAGCCTGCTCGTCGGTGAGGCCTAGGTTTTTGGCGCGCGAGATTTGCGAGAGCAGGATTTGGGGATCGAACTTGCGATCGTCGATACGGATTTCTTTTAAAATTTTCCGTACGATCTCAGTCTGGTCCGAGTCACTGACGATCGTGAAATCGGCCGTATAGCCAATCTTGGGCGCAAACTCGCGCAGCAGTCGTGCGCAAAGCGAGTGAAACGTTGAGATCGTAATCCCTTTGCAGGCCTCGCGTGAAGCATGACGGCTCACAAGCTCGATCACCCGCTCGCGCAGCTCGCGTGCGGCTTTGTTCGTGAAGGAGAGTCCCAGGATTTTGGAGGCGGGTACTTTCTGATCGGCAATCAGATGCGCGATCCGGTAGCTCATGGTTGAGGTCTTACCTGAGCCAGCGCCTGCTAAGATCAAAAGCGGTCCTTCAGTGTGAAGCACCGCTTCGCGTTGTTTGAGGTTAAGTCTGTTTAAAGAGAGACCCAAGATGCTGCAGTGTTCCTCCAGTTGCACTTTTTTGGCAATAGGCTACGGTCGGAAATGGATGGAACGAGCGTACTTGGAACTTCTCAAAAAAGTTCTCGAAAACGGATCCCCCAAAGGAGACCGCACGGGTACGGGGACCTTAAGTCTTTTTGGACATCAGATGCGATGGGATCTTTCGCAAGGGTTCCCGCTGCTCACGACGAAGAAAGTGCACTTTAAATCGATCGCCTACGAGCTACTTTGGTTTCTGCGCGGTGAGACGAACGTGAAGTTCCTCCGCGAGAACGGCGTGACCATTTGGGATGAGTGGGCAGACGAGCGTGGAGAGCTTGGGCCTGTTTACGGCTCGCAGTGGCGTTCGTGGAAAGATGCGGACGGAAATGCGGTCGATCAGATTACTTGGGTTTTAAACGAGATTCGGCGAAACCCAGAGTCGCGCCGACTGATTGTGAGCGCGTGGAATGTAGCTGAGATCCCGAAGATGGCGCTCCCCCCGTGCCACGCTTTTTTTCAGTTTTATGTGAACGACGGAAAGCTCTCCTGCCAGCTCTATCAGCGCAGTGCGGACGTGTTTTTGGGTGTGCCTTTTAACATCGCAAGCTATGCGCTGCTCACGATGATGATGGCGCAAGTCTCCGGCTTACGGCCGGGCGAGTTCATACACACTTTTGGAGATGCTCATCTGTACATGAATCATCTCGAGCAGGCGCGTCTCCAATTGCAGCGTGAGCCGCGTGCTTTCCCAAAGTTAAAACTCAATCCGAGCGTGAGCTCGCTCTTTGACTTTGGCTACGAGGACTTTGAGATCCTCGATTACAATCCGCATCCGCCGATCAAAGCGCAGGTTGCTATTTAAAGCTGAGCGGGCAACTGAAGTCGCAGACGTAACGTACGTCCGTTTGACTGCGCTCACTCTTGGAGCATTTTTTTCGCGCCATCCAAAAATCGCTTCCGCGTTGCAGCGCTCGCTTGAGTGTACTGTTGGAGAAGATCGCGCAGACGACGGTCCTGAGTTGCAAGCGTGATGAGAGAGGCGGTGTCCTTGAGTCCGTGCAGAGCGGTTGAGGCGCGCTTCACGCGTCGCGTGTTGGAAGTTACAAAGCTCTGGAAGTCGGATCGGATCGCAAGGTTTGCAGCCTGAAGCTGCTCAAAGGGGATCGCAAGGACGCGCGCAAGATCTTGCGCTTTGTCCCACGGAAGCGGTGCGCGACCATGCTCGATGTTTGAAATAAACTGCACCGAGCAGCGACAAGCTTTTGCCACATCGACGAGGCCAAGGTTTGCCTGAGAGCGAGCGGAGCGGATCAAATCTCCCAGTGGACCAAAGGATTTTGCCCCTTTTTGGGGACGCTTTGATTTCTTGAGAATTTGCGAGGAGCGGGTACCAGTCGAAACAGCAGAAGCCAGTGTGTTCAAGCGGGAAGAGTCTCCATCTGTTGTGAATTCTGACGATGAGGAGAAGCGTCTAACCTGAGGCGCAAGAATTTGGCAACCCCTGAAGATTCAAAATTGAATCCCCTGCGATCTTCGTACTTTGCAAGAACCTTCGGCCTCTCTTATTCTCAAAAGAATGCAGGTTAAAATCTGGGGCGCACGAGGGTCTCTTCCATCACCGCTCTCCCCGACACAAGTGAGGGAGCGCGTCTCGCGTGTGATGACTCAGTTTTTAAACGCAGGCCACAGCACTGCAGATCAAATCGACGCGTATTTAAACTCCCTTCCTCCCACTCAAGTGGGCGGGTTTGGGGGAAACACTCCCTGCATCGAAGTCAAAGCTGAATCGACTCAGCTCATCGTCGATAGCGGAAGCGGGATCCGCATGCTGGGCTATGACCTGCTTCGAGGTCCCTGCGGGCGCGGACAAGGGGAGGTGCACATCCTGTTCACGCACTTTCACTGGGACCATTTGATTGGATTGCCGTTTTTTACGCCGATTTTTATCCCAGGCAATCAGATCCACGTCTACGCGGTACAGCCGGAGTTACCGCAGGTGTTTCAGTCGATTTTTAAGAAACCCTATTTTCCAGTCCCTCTGGAGCATTTGGGGGCGAAGATTCATTACCATCGGCTTGAGCCGCGCAAAAAAAAGAAGATTGGCGAAATTGAATTCACCCCCTATCAGCTCGATCATCCTGATCCATGCTGGGGATACCGCTTCGAGCACGCAGGCCGTGTACTTTCTCACTGCGTCGATACCGAGGCCATACGCGTCAGTCGCGAGGAGCTTGGTCCTGATCTACCGCTGTACCAGAATGTCGATCTCATGATCTTTGATGCGCAGTACACGCTGATGGAGAGCATCGAGAAGATCAACTGGGGGCATGCCGCTGCATCGATCGGTCTGGATCTCGCGATGCGCGAAGGAGTGAAGCGTGTGTTGTTTGTGCACCACGACCCGGCCTCCACGGATGAAAAAATCTTGCAGGCCGAAAAAGAGGCCCGACGCTACTATCAAAGTCAGCTCAAGAGCTCACGGCGAGCGCAGGGAGTTGAGGGTGTGGCTCAAAGTGTCTCAAGCTTGCATGAGGTTGAGTGGCTCTTTGCCTATGAAGGCATGCTCGTGGACGTTTAGCTCCTCGGTGAGCTTGGGCTTGTTGCGTTGCGCCAAACGTGATAGAGCTTAGGCTCTATGGTGGGAAATCATGGATATCATCTCCTGCGCCCTGAGCACACGGATCCTCGACGTCTGAGGCGTGAGCGCGAGCGCGCGCGGGAGCTTCGTCAGAGTGCATGGTGGAAAGCGAAAGTCTCCCAAGGACTCTGTCACTATTGCCGACAAAAGGTTCCCTCCTCCGAGCTAACGCTTGATCATTTAGTGCCGATTGCCCGCGGCGGAGAGAGCGTTAAGAGTAACGTCGTGCCTGCGTGTTTGGCTTGCAATCGCTCGAAAAAGCTTGAGACCCCGGCGGAGCAGATTCTCAATCGCTTAGCGCAAGAGCGATCTTGATCGATTCATTTGACGCGGCTGCCTGCTTCCCCTAACCTCAAGGGCATCGTGCGGGTTTCGCTTCTGAGATTATGCTTCTTTGGTTTGCTCGCCTCTCCGCTTGCGTCGGAAGCTGTGGGCCGACCTGATCCACGGATGTTCGAGCAGGTCGACGACGCGTTCTGCTCGCAGTGGAATCCTGATTACTCCTCAAAAAGCTCCACATGCTGTCGCCCGACGCGAGGCAAGCGTGGAAGAATGCTGCCCTGTGACTTGCGGCGTGTAAAATGGAGTTTCTGCGACGAGCTCACGCAAGAGCAGCACGAGACCCTGCAGCGCTCCGTTGACGAACTGCCGCGGGACCCACTTCCGGAGATCGAGCTTCGTTTGATGGAGCAGGATCTGGGTTCCTTGCGCCGTCAGGCCTACTGCTCGATCGGCAATGGGTTTTTAGTTCAAGGGCGTCCCGTTATCCCGTCGGAGGAGAATCGGCTCATCGTCAAAAATCCGCGACGCTGCACGCAGTTCGGTACCGATCTCATGGTGGCGATGCTGGAGTGGACGGGGCGTCAGATCGCGCGTGATTACCCGTCGGAAAACGGGAAGTCCGCTTACATGATTTTAGGAGATCTATCAGCCCCTCGCGGGGGCTGCATTTCGGGGCGTCGAGGTCGACGTGGGCATAAGTCCCACACCAATGGGAAAGACGTGGATTTAGGGTTTTTAGCGTACCGCACCCCCGCGCAAGTTCATGCGCCTTTTGATCGTCGTTTTGATCCGGCGATGAATTGGCAAATGCTCAAGCGCGTGTTTGAGAACCCCTATGTCTGTATTAAGTCCGTGTTCGTTGATCGCGCCCACATCAAAAAACTTAGACAATGGGTCCAAAAGCAGGGGGATCCGGACTGGGCACGTTTGGGACCACTGATCCGCCACGTGCGGAGTCATCGTGGGCATTTTCATATTCGAATCGGCGAGGGGCCAGGGCTTCCGGGTTGTCCGGAGTTTCAACAAATTGAGGGTGAAGAGGACGAGGAAATGGACGGAGAGGAGCTCTCCCAGCAATCCGACCCAAGGCCTCGGACATCGGAGCGCAGACCCGCGAAACTTCTTCGAAATTCTCTGTAGATCCGGGCCCGGGGGCACAGTATAACTGAGTCTCAAACTCAACGTGTTAAAGGTGCTTATGGCAGAAGATCCGGCGGGTGGTGTCCAGAGGAATTGGAGCGTTCAAAAGAAGCTCGGTTTTTTCACTCTGGTTTTAGGCGTGCTTCTAGGGATCCCAGTGATCGCGTACGTTTTTCCAACGTCCACGAACCAGGGGTACATGCCCACGCAGCCCATTGCTTATAGCCACAAGCTCCATGCAGGGGAGCTCAAGATCGATTGTAAGTACTGCCACATCAACGTCGAAAAAGGTCCTCACGCCTCGGTGCCTGCGGTGCAAGTCTGCATGAACTGCCACCGCGTGGTGAAGACCGATAGCCCCGAAGTTCAAAAGATCTGGGAGCACTGCAAGCCAGACGATCAGTTTAACTGTACGTCAAACACTCCGATCCAGTGGATCCGAATTCATGAGCTTCCGGATCACGCGAAATTCAATCATCGCCCCCACATCGAAAAGGGGATCTCCTGTCAGCAGTGCCACGGTCCGATTCAGGATATGGAAGTCGTTTATCAGGACAAACCTCTCACCATGGGATGGTGTCTTGAGTGCCATCGTGGCCAGACCACCCCAGCGTGGCTTGTTGAAAAAACTCACCCCGGACTCACGGCAGAAGAAGCCAAAGGCAAACCCGTTGCGCCGTTTAACTGCGCAGTCTGCCACTATTAAGGAATCATCATGAAAGACGAAAACACGCCCGCTTCCGCCGAAGGATTTACTCCCCCCCGTCACTGGTCGGGACTTGAAGAGCTCTCCGCTCAGTACTGGAGTGATGAGGCTCAGCAGGAGTCGCGAGGTCGAGAGTTTCTCCACAAGCCCATCGAGACCTTAGAAGCGCTCGAGAAACTCGACACGCAAGGTGTTGCGCGACGCGAGTTTTTGACCTTGATGGGCGCAGCGACTGCGATGTCGACGCTCGCGTGTGCACGTCGGCCGGTGCACAAGATCATTCCCTACGTCGTCCCGCCCGAACAGATCACGCCAGGCAAGGCAAACTACTACGCTTCAGTCTGTAAAGATGTGTCGGATACGCCCGCAATCTTAGTGAAAACGCGCGAAGGTCGCCCCATCAAGCTCGAAGGCAACGATCTTGATTCGACCACAGGCGGCACGGTCTCAGCACAGGTGCAGGCTTCGGTGCTCAATCTCTATGATCTGGATCGAGCCAAGGGCGCGACGCTGATTGATCGCGCGACAGGCGCTGAAAAACAAGTGCCCTGGGATGAGCTCGATGCGCGTGTCGTGAGCGCGCTTTCAAGTGCTGCTCGCGTGCGCATGCTGCTCGGGGTGACCCCAGGACCTCAAACTCTTGCGCTTGCGCGCGAGTTCTGTGGCGCTTTCCGCGACGGGCAAGTTATTCATTTTGAGCCTTTGGATCTCGACTCACAGGCGGATGCGGCCGAGTTGCTTACGGGGAATCGAGCGATCCCGGCCTACGATTTCACTCGGGCCCAAGTCGTGGTTTCGATTGGTGGGGATTTTTTGGGGGCGTGGCCCCAAAGTGAGTCAAACGCGCGCGCTTGGATGTCCAATCGCAAGCTCGACTCCGCTCGTGCTTCTGGAGCAAAGATGTCTCGACTCTTTGCTTTTGAGTCCAACTACTCACTTACGGGAGCGAACGCAGATGAGCGTGTGGCCATCCGCCCTGGTGATGAGCTCAAGATCGCCATGGCACTTCTCTCCGAGATCGCGCCTCAGATGGCTCGAGCGCAAGGCTATACGCTTGATGCCGTTGCAAAAGACGTGGGGAGCGCGCAGGCCCTGGAGCGCCTCAAAGCTGCAGCGGCAGCGCTAAGATCCGCGCGCGGAACATCGCTCGTCGTCGCAGGTGGGGCAGACTCGCGCTCCGAGGATTCGCTCGCACTTCAGTGCGTGGTTGCGATGCTGAACTCCGCTCTCGGAAACGAAGGCCAGACCGTCATGACCGGGCGCTCGTACGTAGGTCGAGGGTATAAGTACTTCGCTAAGCTGATGGAAGAGATGCGTTCAGGCTCTGTTGATGTCCTCATCCTGCATCGCTCAAACCCCGTATACAGTGTTCCAGGTTTTGAAGCTCTTCTGAAAAAAGTGAAGTTCGTGGTCTCAGTTGCAGATCGGATCGATGAGACCGCAGCCTTAGGCGATGCGGTCGCAGGGGATCATCACTATCTTGAGAACTGGGGCGACGCTGAGCCTGCGGTAGGAGTTTATGCTCTTCAGCAGCCTGCGATCGCGCCTCTGCACGATACGCGCGCTTTTGAAGACTCGCTTTTGCAATGGGGCAAGGCTGCGGGACTTAAGATGAGCGCTTCGGGCACTTGGTATGATGTGCTACGCAAAGGCTTTGCAGCGCGATTTAAGGGACTGAGCTGGGATCATGCTCTCCAAAAGGGCTGGGTCGGGCTGCCCTCACGCGGAAGTGCGCGCTCCATCCGTGCGGGAAGTGCTCCAGTAATTCCTGCGTTTAAACCTGCGAGCAACGAGCCTCGACTTGCAATTTACTCATCTGCTGCAATGGGGGATGGACGTTTCGCCAACAACCCTTGGCTCCTTGAGATGCCGGATCCGATGACGACAGCGACTTGGGATAACTTTGCTGCAGTTTCGGTGGAGTTTGCGCGCTTAAATCAACTCAAAACCGGAGATGTCGTTGCGGTCTCGCTTGCTGAAAAGCCGGAGAGTCGTATTGAGCTCCCTGTACTTGTGCAGCCGGGTCTTCATCAGAGCACGATTGCGATCGCCTCAGGCTATGGACGAGTGCGCGCGGGTAAAGTCGGCCAAAACTGTGGCTGGAACGCGTTTAAACTCTCGCGCACAGATCGAGAGTACGTTCTGTCCGGAAGCGGAGTGAAAGTCGTAAAGACGGGAATGCGCTTTGAGCTTGCGATTACGCAAGGACACCACCGTACCGAAGGACGCCCAATCGTCAACGACATCACGCTCGCGGAGTTTCGTAAAAACCCAAAAGCGGAGGCGCATACGGATCCGCACTTGCGCATGGAGCCTGTGCCGACCATCTGGCCTAAGCACGACTACTCGCAAGGCTACCGTTGGGCGATGGCGATTGATCTGAGTTCCTGCACCGGATGTGGCGCATGTGTGATCGCCTGCCAAGCGGAGAACAATATCCCCGTCGTCGGTCGTGATCGCGTGCGTTTCTCTCGAGAGATGCACTGGATTAAGATCGATCGCTATTTCTCAGGTCCTGCAAACGATCCTGAAGTCGTGTTTCAGCCGATGCTCTGCCAACACTGTGAGAACGCACCTTGCGAGACGGTCTGTCCGGTGATCGCGACTTCGCACAACGAAGAAGGTCTGAATCAAATGACCTATAACCGTTGCGTGGGCACGCGCTACTGCGCAAACAACTGCCCGTACAAAGTGCGCCGCTTTAACTTCTTTGATCACTGGAAGGACTACAAAGACACGATGAATTTGGCGTGGAACCCAGATGTCACCGTGCGGACACGCGGGGTGATGGAGAAGTGTTCATTCTGTGTTCAGCGCATTCAAACGGCACGCGACACGACAAAGGCGCAAGGCCGCAAGATCACGGATGCCGATCTTAAGACAGCATGTCAGCAGACGTGCCCAACAGAGGCGATCGTGTTCGGCAACGTCAATGATCCGAACTCCAAGGTCTCCAAGCTCCGCGAAGACGCTCGGGCGTTCCGGGTGCTTGAGATCTTAAACGCAAAACCGATGATTTCGTATCTCTCCAAAGTGAGAAACGTGGTCCGCAACACCGAAAAGAACGGAGCCGCCGATGGCGACGCACACCACTGAGATGGATCAAACGAAGTATGTGCCCGAAGTCCTCGTTCAGGGAGGGAAAACCTATGCCGACGTCAATCAAGACGTTGCGCTTCCGGCTGAGACGTTTCCGACGCGCCGTTGGTGGGGGATTTTTCTTTTCTCTCTGACCGCACTTGCGATCTGGGCGTTCGTTGTTTTTTCTTTTGTCACGCGCGGACAAGGGGTGCTTGGAATCAATCAACCGGCAGGTTGGGGCACGGACATTACGAACTTCGTGTTCTGGGTCGGGATCGGGCATGCGGGCACTTTGATCTCTGCAATCTTGTTTTTGTTCCGACAGAAGTGGCGCACAGCGATCAACCGTTCAGCCGAAGCGATGACCATCTTTGCCGTCATCACGGCGCTCTCGTTCCCGCTTCTCCATACGGGGCGGCCTTGGTTTGCGGCGTACTGGCTACTTCCTTATCCAAACCAGAGGCAGTTGTGGGTGAACTTCAGATCCCCGCTTCTTTGGGACGTGTTTGCAGTTTCAACGTACTTCACGATTTCTCTTCTGTTCTGGTTTGTGGGGCTGATTCCAGATTTGGCCTCGCTGCGTGACCGTGCGCAACCGGGGATCCGAAAAACTATCTTAACGATGCTCTCTTTGGGATGGCGCGGAAACAACCGGCACTGGTCCCATTATGAAATTGCATACATGATTTTTGCGGGCCTTTCGACGCCTCTGGTTCTCTCGGTGCACACGATCGTTTCGTTTGATTTCGCAGTTTCGATGATCCCGGGTTGGCACACGACGATTTTTCCACCTTACTTCGTGGCCGGAGCCATTTTCTCTGGATTTGCGATGGTTGTGACGTTGCTCGTGTTCATGCGCGAAGTGTTTAACTTCAAGCAATACATCACGCTCGATCACTTGGAAAAAATGAACAAGATCATCATGGCGACAGGCATGATGGTGGGCTACGCGTATGCGTGCGAGTTTTTTATTGCTTGGTACTCGGGTAACCCATTTGAGAAATACGTCTTCATCAACCGTGCTTTTGGTGAGTACTGGTGGGCGTATTGGATCATGGTCTCGTGCAACGTGTTTTTCCCACAGTTGTTTTGGTTCAAGAAATTGCGCAGGCACGTCGGCGTGATGTTTGTCATCTCACTCTACGTCAACATCGGGATGTGGTTTGAGCGATACGTGATTACGGTCACCTCTCTCTATAAAGACTTCATCCCTTCAAGTTGGGCGATGTATTTCCCGACTTGGTACGATTGGGGATGGACTTTTGGGGCGTTTGGTTTGTTTTTCGTGATGTTCTTACTGTTCTGCCGGCTCCTGCCGACGCTTGCGATGTCAGAGATCAAAGGCGTAATGGATCCGCCAGGATCAAAAACGCAGGGAGGCTCTCATGTCTGATCACGCTTTGCCGCGTGGAAAAGCGGTGTTGGGTTATTTCCCGAATCCTCAAGCCATGCTTGAGGGTATGAAAAAAGTGCGTGCTGCCAATTACGAGCTCTTCGATGCGTTCTCTCCTTTCCCGGTGCATGGGATGGACGAGGCGCAGGGACTTGCGCGCTCTCGGCTCCCTTGGATTACTTTTTTTGGTGGCGTAACCGGAGCGTGCATTGGATTTGGGCTTCAGTACTACACGTCGCACGAGATCTTTTTGGGCAACTTCCTTGGCGGACAGGGATGGGCTCACAACATCGGAGGTAAGCCGTTTAACTCGTGGCCTGCGTTCATTCCGGTTCTGTTTGAGTTTACGATTCTGTTGGCTGGGATTTCGACCCTGCTCGGGATGCTCGCACTCAACCGTCTCCCGAACCTAAACAAACGCGCCCTCGATCCTTCGCTCACGAACGATCGCTTTGCGATTGTAATTGAGGAGCCTGAGTTTGATGCGGAGGACGAGGAAGAGGTCAAAAAGCATGCTCGCTTCAAAAAGTTTGATGCAGCAGAAGCAGAGCAGCTCCTTCGCTCAGCAGGCGCCGTTGAAGTAAAGAAGTGCGTCAATGAAGGGTGGTTTTAAGTGATGAAACAATTCACTCTCGCTCCGGTGGCTGCTCTCGCGCTTGGGTTGATGGGATGTGGGAAGCACAAAGATCCCAACTTCATTTACATGCCGGATATGGCTTATCAGCCGAGCTATAAGGCGCAGGAAGAGTACCCGCCTCGCATGCCGGTGAAGGGGACGATTCATCGTAACTTTGTCAAAGATGAAGTCCCCGAGACGCTGGAAGAGGCTGGGAAAAGTCTTCGAAATCCGCGTCCTAAAAACCGTCAAGTCCTTCAAGAAGGCCAAAAGTATTACAACGTTTATTGCGCTGTTTGCCATGGGACTTATGGCGAAGGAAACGGCTCGATCGTCCCAAAATATCCACAACCGCCTTCCCTTCAAAGCGACAAGATCCGCGGCTATCCGGACGGCAGTATTTATCACGTGATCACCAAAGGGCAGAACCTAATGCCCTCCTATGCTCAGCAAGTGGACCCTCAGACGCGCTGGGCGATCATTCACTACATTCGGGCACTCCAAAAAGCGAAGAGTCCGACGAACGAAGAAATGAAAGCAGCAGAAGGTTTCTAATCTATGGGCGCAAACGCAAGTCACCACGACCTTAAGGTTCGCAACCCCGGGACCTACGCCACACCGTCTGAGATCAAGTTTCTGTGTTTTGCATTGATGCTTGCGGGACTTGCGTCGTTTCTCTTTTTGTGGCGCACGAATGCAGATCGTGCTTGGTCGATCTATCTAGTGAATCATTTCTTTTTTATGAGCTTGGCGCTGGGGGGGATTTTTTTCGCGGCAATTCAGTGGATCACAGGAGCAATGTGGTCAGCCCCAGTGCGTCGCTTGGCTGAGTCGTTTACGGCTTATCTCCCGATCGCACTCTTAAGTTTGATTGGCGTGTGCCTGGCGCTTCACCCCATTTATCACCACTGGATGGATCATGAGGCTGTGATGAAGGATCCAATCCTTCGAGGTAAATCGGGCTACTTGAATGCGGGTTTCTTTACGATCCGCAATCTTGTGGGATTTGCGATTTTGTTTTTCTTTTCGTGGAAGATGGTCGGAAACTCCGTGCGCCAGGACTCTAGTGGTGATTACCGACTGACCCTCAAAAATCGGGTGCTGACGCCAGCGTTTCTGATTTTCTTTGCGATCGGGTTCACAATGATGAGCTTTGATCAGATCATGTCGCTTGATCCGCATTGGTTCTCGACGATTTTTGGGATCTATTGCTTTGCGGGGCTCTTTTACTCAACACTTGCGATGCTTGCGATCTTTACGGTCGTGCTCAAGCGCAAGGGCGTGCTTGCGGGGATCGTGAACGAAAATCATCTCCACGATATTGGAAAGTTCATGTTTGCGTTCACGGTTTTTTGGACCTACATCGCGATCTCTCAGTTCTTGCTTATTTGGTATGCAAACCAGCCTGAGGAGACGGGCTTTTACCTCAAGCGCATGCAAAACGGCGGATCCTGGATGTATGTCTCCTTGTTCTTGCTGTTCGGTAAGTTTATGGTTCCGTTTTTCGCGTTGATCCGTCGCGACGCGAAACGCAACGAGAAGTGGCTCGTCGCAGTTGCAGTGTTCATGCTGATCGCGCAGTGGATCGATATCTTGTGGCTTGTTCAGCCCAATTTCTTCAAAGATGGCCCGCGCGTCGGGATCTTTGAGATTGGTGTGACGCTTGGTTTCTTGGGGCTATTCTTGTTTGCAGCATTGCGCTTCTTGTCGAAGAACAATGTCGTTGCCATCGGCGATCCGCGCCTGGCAGAATCAGTGCACCACCACCATCAGTAGTTCGAAGTCTCCAGAACCAACATCTGAGCTCGTACAGCTGTGAGATGCCCGAGGCGACGGTCAGACCGACTGCGCCTCGGGCATTTTAAAAACCAGTTCCTTCAACAGTCGAGTGCGCTCCCAGTTTTTTAAGTTTGCTGAAATACATCGGACCTGCGCGATCGCGATCGGGCAGAATCTGCCACCCGTGCGCAGTGGCCTCACCGATGTTGAGCTGGGTCTGAAGCAGAGTGATCTCTGATCCTCTGCGAGTGATGAGTTTTTGGAGAACTTGGTCGTTCTCTGCCCGAGCCACTGAGCAAGTCGAGTAGACGAGCACACCGCCGGGCTTTAGTGCTGTAAGCGCTGAGGCAAGCATAGCGTACGCTTGGATCGCAAGTCGCTCAGAGCGTTTGGGTGACCAAAGCGCTAACGCCTTCGGGTCGCGGAGCACGTGCGCCTCGCTTGAGCAAGGCGCATCCAGCAACACGCGATCGTAGTGGTCTCGCTCGTGGAGGCCCCAGCGAGTGGCGTCATGTCCGGTCACGCGGATGCGTGCGCGTAGCTCAGGTGGAAGATACTCCACAAGCACGCGCTTGAGACGTGCACGACGCTCGGAGGAGCGCTCGTTTGCAGTGAGCTCGCCGTGCGAGGCAAGAGATTGAGCGAGGATGAGAGTTTTTCCGCCCGGAGCTGCGCACAGATCAAGCACACGATCGCCGGGTTGTACTTGGAGGGCTTGAGCAACTGCAATGGAGGCAGGGTCAAGAAAATACTGTTCTTTAAGGCCAGGAAACGGATTGCGCCAAGCGCTCTTAAAATCCTCATCCCTGAGGGCACGTTTAAGAGACTCCCATCGCTCACCCCAAAGAGCATCGTAGTGGGCATGAAACGCATGGAGCGCATCTTCAAAGGATTTTTTGGGCTGAGGAGGCACGAACGTCAGTGTAGCTCATTCAAACACCATTTTCACACAGAACGCTTCGCACTTAATTGCAGTATGAGAGCTCTTGATCCCGGTGAGCCGCCAGCCATTTGGAGTAATATCGATCACACAACCTGTGGGGCTGCTGTTAGTGGCGGTGGCGGCTGATGAGGGCATGATGACGTTCTCGGAGAGAAAGCACATGTCCCATTGTATGGGGTTAGTCGGAGTCGGGGAGCGGCGAGTGCCTACGGTATCGGTCATTCCGATTCGATCCAGAATCGGATGTCCGTTAGGGATTGCGTCGCCATTGGTGAACTGGAGATTGTGGCAGTTGATCTGGTTGAGATCTGTTCCGTCGTAGATGCCATGGATGTTCTGAGTGCTTCCTCCCTGGCTCCTTGCGATACAGCGAGAGAGATTTAGCTCTCCTTGCAAGCTATCGGTGAGATTTACGCTTCCTGCCATTTTGATATACTTTGGCGTAAGCCAGCGCGCTCGTCCTTGGTCGTTTTCGGCTGCAAGGACGCTTAAGTTTTGCTTAGGGTTGTTCTGAGCCAGGTACAAGTCTCGTGCGTGAAGATCGCGCATTTCAAGATCCAGGTTCTCGCCGGTCTCGTTGTTACGGAGCTGGAGTACTTGAATGAGGTCGCTCTCTGAGCTAAGAGCAAGTTTGCTCTGGTAGCCATAACCCGGCGTGCTGACTGGAGTGGTGAGCACTCTTAAGGTCCCTCCACGACGGTGAGTCACTCTTAAACCTGAGGCCGTCGTGTTGGGATGAGTGCCTCCATTGTAACTCTGCCCAGGTTGAGGCTCACTGCGCGGACTGCCGTCACCCATACGGGTGGCCACTCCGAAACGGATCTCTGCAGCCGCCTCAAGAGCTTGACTTTCACGTACTGAAAGCGTTGGGATCGTCATTGCGTTTGCATCCGGAGAGTCTGGGTATTGTCGGATCAGTTCGGGCCGATTGCCAAAACTCGATTGCAACGGCGGGCGTGCAAACCAGGTGTCAACACCACTGCGCGTAGTCGTGAAGTTGATTCGTGAGGGGCTCGAGTTTTGTGTCCAGTTGCCGTCGGTGCTTGCGGTGATTCCAACTGCCTGAACAAACTCGCGACCGTTATGGGGAGCGCCACTGTATGTTGGATGGGTGACGGAGTTGAGTCCACGAAAAGTGATCACCCCGAGGCTAGTTTGAGCACTGAGTCTATCAGGCTGACCACGGATCAGTCCTCGACCTGTAAGTGATCCGGTGGAGCGCGAAAACGCAAGTTGTCCGCTGGGTCCGTGCTGATCAATCGCTGTGTCGAGCGTTTGTACGGTGTTACCGTTTCCGTGAAGCTGGATCCGTCCAGGAAACACATCAGTGATCCCACGTGAAACAGCGGCGCCTTGCAGTGGGTTTGGATCAAGCTCAATCGCGGTGTCATAGTCGATTACGGACGGCGATCCGGCAGGGTGAGGGTTTGCAAAACGCTTTTGCTCAAACAAGCAGCGATCAGCGGGTGGACGAGTGGGGGAGTAGACTCCGCCAAGCTCAAGGCAGAGATCTGCATTGTTCGGAGCTTGCAGGCCACAGCTCTGGAGGGGGTGTACTCCTTCCATGCGGCCTTCTGGACATTTTACGCGAGCATTGAGTAAGAAATTGCGCTCAAAGCGCGACGCGCCGGTAGAGATACGGCGGTCCACTTTTTCAAACACCATCCTCAACTGCACTTGCACCCTACAGGACTCGCCGTCGATACGGACGTCCTCTTTTGGCGTCATCCGCACGAGACCCATCTCTGCGATGCGGACGTTGGTGTTGCCTGGGATCGTCTGTGGGAGTCCAAAAAGCTCAGCCGCATCGGCTGAGGCTAAGAGGACTTGGCTAAGACCTCCATCCTGCGTTGGAACGCCCATCAGCCCGACATAGCGGATTTGATCGGAAGAGACTTTTTGGAACTGCCCCACTTCGCTCTCCCAGCTAAAGTAAGGAGCCCCTAAAACTCCTGCGTCGCTCGATCGTAGTGAGTCCGGTACGCGCACTCTGGAGGGGGTTCCTTTTTGTACGGCGGTAAGTGCGCTTGCGCACAGAGTAGGATCTGAGAGCAAAGTCGAAACGCTCGAGAGCGTGCTTACGATATCGGCTCGATCGGTCACACTTTTGATCCCCTTGCCTAAGTGGTCGAGGAGCGCAAGTGATCCAAGCCCCACGCTCGCTGTAAGCCCCATCGCAATCATGATCTCGACAAGAGTAAAGCCCCTGATTGAGTGCATACTTTTTAGGATAGAGGAGCGTTTTTTTGACGGGTACTGACGTCAGGTTACATTTTAAGTCGTTGAGTTTAGAAGGTTTTGATCCGTTTAGCGCTCCGGTGTCAGAGGGATGTCGTACTGCAAATCTTCCCCATTCAGAGACGCGCGCTTTACTCCGAAATGAAGGGGAGAGAGGTCGATCTATGGAAAGAGCCCTCAAGGTCATGAGTTTAGGTTTGTTGCTCTGGTGTGCGCCTGTTTTGGCGGATGTCGTGTTCTTGCCTCCACCCCCTAAAGCGCGTGACTCAGGCGAGACTTTCGCAGAGTCACGCTTTGGTTTTGAGCCAATGCAACCTCACTCCGGGCGTGCGCTTGCTTCGCTTGGGTCCGTAAGCCCTCCCGGCGACGAAGTGCCTGCTGCACCAAAAACAAATTCGCTTGATCGCCTTCAGTCTTTGGTTCCTGATCGGACCAAAGGAGTGCAAGAAATTGCGCTGATTGCAGGGGATCTCGGGTATTTCCCTAAAACCGTTTTTGTGACTCGCGATGTGCCAGTGCGCCTTTTTGTCACAGGTGCTTCCAAAGGCACGCTCTGCGTGATGATGGACGCGTTTAATGTCCGTAAACAAGTGCGCGCTCAAAAAATCGAAGAAATCACCTTCACTCCCTCCACTCCAGGGAAATTCAGGTTCTACTGCCCGGTCAATGGGATGGAAGGCACCTTAGTTGTGCGGGAGCTTGTCTCTGAATGAGTGAAGTCTTTCGCGATTCAATTAAGACTTTTTTAGGTCCAATCGCTGAGTACTTAGAAGACGATTCGGTCACCGAAGTGCTCGTGAACGGCCCAAAAGAAGTTTTTGTTGAGCGCAAAGGGATGCTTGAAAAAACATCAGCACAGTTCATTGACGAGCAGGCGCTTCAGGCTGCGATCCGAAACATTGCTCAATCCGTGGGACGAAGAATTGATCTCGATCACCCAATCTTAGATGCACGTCTCCCTACAGGAGAGCGCGTGGCTGCAGTGTTTCCCCCTGTCTCTAAAGCGGGTCCCACTCGAAACGGCAGCACACTCTCGATTCGAAAGTTTTCGCGCACTTCTCCCACTTTCGTCGATCTCATCAACCGTGGTTCGATCTCAAAAGATGCTGCGCGATTTCTGGACGTATGCGTTTATCTTGCGCGCAATATGATCATTTCAGGTGGCACGGGCTCAGGGAAAACGACGTTACTCAACGTCGTGGGATCTCGCATTCCAGGAAATCAACGACTTTTGATCATTGAGGATTCCTCTGAGCTTAAGATCGCAACCTCTCATGTGATCTATTTTGAGACCAAGCATGCAGATGAGCGCGGTCAGGGAGCGGTCTCAATTCGCGACTTGCTGAAGTCGGCTCTGCGCTTGCGGCCTGATCGAATTGTGGTCGGGGAAGTGCGAGGAGCAGAATCGCTAGATTTAATCAACGCGATGAACACGGGGCACGGCGGCTCCATGGGTACAACCCACGCGAACACGCCCTACGATGCGTTGGTGCGTCTTGAGACACTTTCCATGATGGGCGACTCCAACATTCCGGTAGCTGCGATTCGTCGACAGATTTCGGCTGCAATCCACATCGTCGTTCAGATCAAGCGCATGTCCGATGGCACACGCAAGGTCACACATATTTCGGAAGTGATTCCAGAAGTAGATGATCAGGGACGCTACCAGATCCGCGACATCTATCGCTTTGTTCAGAGGGGTAAGTCGCAGGATGGAAAGATCATTGGAGAGATGATCGCGGTGGGGAATCTGCCGAGTTTCATGCACGAGATTGAGCTCAACCGGATTCCGTTTCCGCGAGAGAAATTCGCCGCTCCTGAGTGGTATGTGGAGCTTTTACGTGCCGATCCGACGCTTGCGGCAGCATAGGCTTTTGCGAGCGGAGAGGGTGTGGCAGGATTAATTCTTATTGATTTCAATTACTTACGGCTCACTGAGTGCTGCCACCTGGTCTTTTCCTCAATTGATGTGGCCAGTTTGCGGTTTTAAGATAAATTTTTAACTATCCCTATGCACTTCGATCTCATTGTCATTGGATCTGGCCCCGGCGGCCAGAAGGCTGCGCTCCAAGCCGCGAAAGCGGGAAAAAAAGTGATGCTCGTCGAAGAGTACGATGCGGTGGGTGGAGCTTGCGTCCATTTTGGGACTCTGCCGTCGAAGTCGTTTCGCGAGTCGGTGTACCGCTGGGCTCTGCGCTCAAGCGGCACTCTGGGAGAGGCGCTTGAGACGAAAAGGAGTACGACCTTTAAAAAAGCGCGACAAGAGCTTCCCGAGATGCAGCGTTTACTTCGGCGGAAAGATCGAGTCATTAGTCAAGAGTCGCAGATCATTTTCGATCAACTCAAGCGTAACAAGATCCAACTGATGCACGGGCACGCGCGCTTTAGTGGGCCAAAAGAAATCGAAGTCCAAACTCGAAAAGGAAAGAAAAAGTTCTCAGCAACCTACTTTGTGATTGCAGTGGGAGCGTCCCCGCGTGCGCCTGACCCTCTGCGCGTGGATGCAAAGCGCGTTTTAGACAGCAACACGGTGCTTCGCTTAAAGAAGATGCCCAAAAGTCTTATCGTTTTAGGTGCCGGGATTATTGGGTGTGAGTTTGCAAGTATGTTTGCGATTGCAGGCTGCAAAGTCACTTTGATTGACAAAAGAAAAGAGATTTTAAGTAACATCGATCGTGAAATCGTCGAGAGTCTGCTCAACTGGTTTGGCTACGCGGGTATGCAGATTCATCTGGGATGTGAGTCTGAGAAAGTCGATACGCTAAAAGACCGAGTCCGAGTGCGACTTTCGAACGGAAAAGTTTGCGAGGCCGAGGCACTCCTAATCGCACAAGGACGTCATGGCAACACCGAGGATCTGGGCTTAAGCAACGCCGGACTTTCTCCTGATGAGCGGGGGCTACTCTCTGTGGACGCGTATTTTCGTACGTCTGTGCCTCACATCTACGCAGTGGGAGATGTGGTCGGATTTCCGGCCCTTGCATCTACCAGCATGGAGCAGGGGCGTATCGCTGCTTGTCACGCATTTGGGGTTCGAAGTGCCACGCTCGCGCGAATGCCTGAGTTCTACCCGTATGGAATCTATACGATCCCTGAGATCTCAACGATCGGCGAGTCAGAGGAAGAGCTCAAAAAGAGGGGCGCAGATTACGTCGTTGGTCGCGCCAAGTACAAGGAAGTTGCACGGGGCCAAATCGTTGGGGATCGTTGGGGTTTGCTTAAGATGCTTGTGGATCGAAAAACGCAAAAGCTTCTTGGAGTGCACATCATTGGGGATAGCGCGGCTGACCTGATTCATATCGGGCAAGCCGTAATGATTTTAGGTGGCGATCTCGAGTATTTTGTAGAATCTGTGTTTAACTATCCCACGCTTGCCGAAGCCTACAAGACCGCGGCTCTAGACTCGGTCAATAAACTTTAATCATGGATCAGCTCATCATGGATCAACTTGGATCAGCCAAGAGCCTCAGTATTCAACAACGACGCGAGCTCTCTGAGCTTCTAGGGTTTGAGACGCGCAACAAGTACGAAATCCAAATCGACGGCAATGTTGCAGGGTTTGCAGCAGAGCAACAGAAAGGAGTGCTTGGTTTTTTGATGCGCCAGATGCTCGGGCACTGGAGAACTTTTGATATTTTGATTTTCTCTTCGAACAAATCCGTCGTCGCTCGTGCACATCATCCGTTTCGATTCTTCTTTCAGAGACTAGAGGTGTTTAGCCCTGAGGGAGCCTGTTTAGGGGCACTTCAACAGCGCTTTTCGTTTTTGCAAAAAAAGTTTGACTTAGAAAATCCCCAAGGACGAGTGGAGCTAGAAGTTCGCTCTCCCATTTGGAAGCCATGGACGTTTCCTTTTAAGGCGCGCGGACAAGAGCGTGCAGTTGTGCGAAAGCAGTGGGGAGGCCTCCTGCGCGAAGGGTTTACGGATGCGGATCGCTTTGAGCTTGAGTTCATAGACGAGGCGCTTAGCTATGAGGAGCGATTGGTACTCGTCGCATCTGCTTTGTTTATTGATCTTCAGTACTTTGAGCGCAAGTCCGGGAGATAGGCTTTGCGGAGCTTGCTTCCGGTTGATGCCCATCTTGCGGAGATTTTAGAAGTCCTTCAAAACTCACGCACGCTCATTTTACGTGCAGAGCCTGGCACAGGTAAGACGACGCGAGTGCCACCAGCGCTCTTGGAGGCCTCATGGCTTGGTGAGCGCGACGAAGTCTGGGTGCTTGAGCCACGCAGGCTTGCAGCAAGGCTTGCGGCGACCCGAGTGGCGCAAGAGAGAGGCGAGCCGCTTGGAGAGCGAGTGGGCTATCATGTGCGGTTTGAAAAACGCGATAGTCCAAGGACGCGTTTAAGGTTTTTGACAGAGGGGATGTTTTTAAGGAAGCTATCTGAAAATCCTCATCTCCAAGGAGTGGGCGCAGTCGTGCTGGATGAGTTTCATGAGCGCTCATTGGATACAGATCTTGCGCTCGGGTTTGTACGTAAGTTGCAGAAAGCAGTGCGCCCTGATCTTCGAGTCATTGTGATGTCGGCGACGTTGGATCTTGACTTGTTGAGTGCTTATTTTAAAGGCGAAGCGCATGAGATCCAGATCTCAGGTGAGCGACACGCTGTGGAGATGCGTTACTTGCCAGTGACGCAAGATCTGGGAGGAGCAATTGAGCGCGCACTGAAGCAGACCGCAGGAGATGCGCTTGTTTTTTTGCCGGGGATGGCTGAAATTCGGCGCGTGCAAGGGCGTCTTTCGGAGCGTTTTGGCATAGTGAGAGTCTTGCACGGAGATTTGCAGCGAGCGGATCAGGACTTGGTACTTAAGCCTGAGAACGCCCGAAAAATCATCCTTTCAACCAACATTGCGGAAAGCTCCGTTACAATTCCTGGAGTGCGCGTCGTGATTGACTCAGGACTTGCACGCATTGCGCGCGCATCGCCTGGGACAGGACTGACTCGACTTGAAACACAGAGAATATCGCGTGCCTCGGCCTCTCAGCGCGCAGGGCGCGCCGGGCGTACGGGGGCGGGAGTGTGCGTGAGGTTGTACTCTTTGGCTGACTTTGAGGCGATGAAGCACTTTGAGGCGCCCGAAGTGAGGAGAGTCGATCTTATCCCCTGTGTACTCTGGCTTGCTGAGCAGGGGATTGTTTCGGTTAACGAATTTCCATGGGCTGAGTCACCAAGTGCTGATGCTTTTTTTCAGGCCCAAAAATGGCTCCAAGGGGTGGGCGCGCTCACAGACGTAGGTCAGTGTACTGAGCTGGGCAGAGAGCTCTCACAGCTACCCGTGCATCCCAGGATAGGGCTGTTCTTAAAGCACTCTGAGCCAGGATCTGAACGTTGGGCTGCGCGTATCTCTGAGGGCGAGCTGCCCGAAGGAGAACTTGAGTGGGGAGAGCAGTTTGAAGAGGGATCTTTCGCAGTGAGAAAACTAGAAGAGCGCTTAAAGTCTCAAGGTGGCGAGGAGCCCGGTGTGCGTGCTTTGACTCGAGCGTTCTGGGATCGTGTCGGCCGGGTGAGAGGGCAATCACTTCCACTCGCAGGAGGAGGGGAGCTTAAACTTCAAAAAGATCGCCACTCTCAAGGAGAGCTCCTTTTGGTGCTCGATGCCCTTGAGACGGACTCGATCGCACGCTTGCGCTCTTGGATCAAACTTGATGAGGAAGCGCTTTGGGAGTTTGCAGGTGGGATCCTCCAAGAGAAAAAAGAGATCGTCTGGAATGAGCTCCGCAATCAAGCAGAGGCTCGTCAGGAACTCCGATTTGGTGCACTCGTGCTTGAGCAGCGAGCGTTACCGGCTCATGAAACTGATCCTCAGGAACTTCAAGCAAGACTGAGGCTTGAGGTTTTAAAAAAACCAGAGCGCGCACTGGATTTGGAGCGATTACGCGCAGCCTGGGCTCGACGAGAGTTTGCGCGCCGAGGGATTCCGCCGGGGGAGCCTAGTGAGCAGGAGTGGAGCGTTTTGCTCCAAGAGCTTTGTGTCGGAGCATCATCGTTTGATGAGCTTCGGGCGCGGGTTTTGAGTTTTACGCCTGAGGAAATCAGACAAGCGCCTGAGAGTGTCGCTCTGCCCGGTCGGGCGCGAGTACTGATTCAGTATGCGCTCGATCGAGATCCTTGGATTGAGTCACGTTTGCAGGACTTTTTTGGCCTAAGCTCTGGTCCAAAAATTCGCTCTGGCGTGGTGCCTCTCACTTTGCATTTACTCGCCCCCAATGGGCGCGCTCTTCAAGTGACTCGAGATCTTGCAGGGTTTTGGGAGCGAGAGTATCCTCGCATCCGGCAGGAGCTCTGCCGGCGCTATCCTCGACATGCCTGGCCTGCGAACCCTAAAGCTCCCTAGGAGCGAAAGTGAACGTTCTGCGCTTGAGGGCCTTTTTTGCCCTCATAAAGATCGAACTCGACTTCCTGTCCTTCAGCGAGAGTTTTGTAACCCTCGGCCTTGATGGCGGTGTAGTGGACAAAGATATCGTCGCCGTCAAAACTTTCGATCATCCCAAAGCCCTTCGCGTCATTGAACCATTTGACTTTTCCGATGGCCATTCGAGGGTGTCCTCCTTGAACACGTCGAGTCGCTCCGTCCAAGATGCACGGCGCGTAACTCATATTTTAGGGGGTTTAAGCACGAAAAAAAAAGAGGGGACTGCGAATTTAAGTGCCATCTTTTTGGCGCGAGAAATCGAAAACGATTTCATCAGGCGCCGCGTAGCCTAAAACTCTTCGAATCTCGCGCTCTTGAGTGGTGCGATCTGCTTCGAGGAGTTTTTTCTCGCTCTCGAGCTCCGCAACTTCGCGCTCGATCCGAACAAGATTTTGTCGCTTGTGCTCAAGCAGGCTTCGGAGCTGGAGAGCTTGCCAAATACCTGGCGCCCCTGACCAAGGGAGCGCTCCACTGATCAGGACGAGCCAAATCACTGCGCCACAAAGCCAGACTCCCCAAGGACGTGGGGACGAAGCCTTTGCACGCGTGGGGCTCGCGTTGGAGTGGCGTTGGGGGGGGACGATTCTTGGGCGGCTCACAGACTTATAGTTTGAAGCGAGTCGCCTCGGTTTGGCAAGGGTTGGGGGGGGGGTTCTCTTAAAAACCAATTCGCCGTTTGGACGAAACTATGACTGGAGTCATGAGGTTTCGCATGTCTTCTGAAGCTTCGAAGATTTTTTGTGTAAGATCTTGGCTCTCAAGCATGAACTGCCTCACCCAGAAGGACTCTATCATTTGCAATGGGAGAGAGACGCGATGGAGTAAGTATTCTAATCGTATGACCGGTTTTAAGCGCTCTTGGTCGAAGGCGCTTGATCTACTTTAACAATCCCCGAAATGCCGCTTTTCCAGCAAATCGCGCCCGCGCTCCGAGCTCCTCTTCGATCCTAAGCAGCTGGTTGTACTTAGCGATGCGATCCGTGCGTGAGCCTGAGCCTGTTTTGATCTGACCTGCGTCGGTGCCCACTGCGAGATCTGCGATGAAGGTATCCTCCGTCTCGCCGCTTCGATGAGAGACGATTGTGGAGTAGCCAGAGCTCAAGGCTAGTTTCATGGTTTCAAGCGTCTCGGTGAGCGTTCCGATTTGGTTGAGTTTAATGAGGATGGAGTTTCCAGCTTTGCGCTCGATACCTTTTTTTAAGTAGGCGATGTTTGTAACGAAAAGATCGTCTCCGACCAGCTGACAGCGTGAGCCCAACTCTTGAGTCAACAGTGCCCAGCCCATCCAGTCGTGCTCGGAGAGACCGTCTTCAATCGAGAGGATGGGGTACGCATCCATCCACTTTCGGTAAATCTCAATCATGTCCTGTGCGGTGCGCGGAACTCCCTCGAAAGTGTAAATCACACTTCCGCGATCACCCGACCCGGGCTTCGACGCAAACTCGCTGGACGCACAATCGAGAGCGAGAAAAATCTGTTTCCCAGGTTGATAGCCTGCGTCTGTGATGGCTTGTAGGATTGCGGATAAACACTGCGCATGCGGTTCTTCGCCTGAGAACTGAGGTGCAAACCCTCCTTCATCACCAACGCCAACGGTGAGGCCTTTGGATTTAAGGATTTTCTTAAGGTGATGAAATGTTTCTACCCCAGCACGGAGTGCATCGGAGAACTTGGTAAACCCCGCCGGCACGATCATAAACTCTTGAAGATCAAGGCCGTTTTCCCCGTGTTTGCCACCGTTGATAATGTTCATCAGCGGCACGGGCAACGTGACGCCCGTGCAATCAAACATCTCCGAAACCCTCTGATAAGTAGGGACTCCAAGTGCCCGACTCACTGCGCGCGCATAAGCCATACTCACGCCCAGAACTGCGTTAGCGCCTAAGTTTGCTTTATTCGGAGTTCCATCGAGCTCGCAAAGCGCGTCATCCAGAAGCGATTGTCTCGAAAAACTTCTCCCCCTGATTGCAGGCGCGATTTTGGTGCGCACATGACTGACGGCCTTGAGAACACCTTTGCCCAAGTAGCGTTTAGGATCGCCGTCGCGAAGCTCAAGCGCTTCGCCTTCTCCGGTGGAGGCGCCCGAGGGTGCAGCCGCTCTACCCAGGTGGAGGGCTCCAGGGGTTGCGTCATTTTCAAGTGTGAGCTCAACTTCGACGGTCGGGTAGCCGCGCGAATCCAGGATCTCCCTTGCGTGGATTTCAAGAATCTTAAAGTTCGGTTCGTTCATCGGAGCTCCTTTGAGGGACTGCATGCGGGACGCACTCCGCTCTCAAGCGCGCGCAAGTAAAGCGGACGCGAGTGAGCAAGGTGACTGGCTAGGTCTTGGATGCGGGTTTCGTTTGAAGGATGAGTGGATAGAAACTGTGGAGCTCGGTGTCCGCGCGAAGCTTTAGCCATATTGCGCCAGAGCTCGAGACTTTCTTCAGGGTTAAATCCCGCGCGCGACATGAGATCTTGGCCCAAGAGATCAGCCTCACTCTCGTGGCTGCGCGAAAACGGCAGCAGCACTCCAAACTGCAGTCCTAAGCCAAGTCCCGCAAAAAGCATCGCGCGTTTTTTTTGATTTTCTGAAGAGCTGTCTTTACCTGAGAGCACTGCAGAGACAAGCGCAAGCCCACCTTGGGTTGCAACGCTTTGAGAGACGCGCTCATTGCCGTGTCGAGCCGTGACGTGTGCAATTTCATGTCCGAGTACCGCCGCTAGTTGTCCGGGCGTGCTGGCGACTTCAAGCAGGCCAGTGTGGACTCCGATTTTGCCTCCAGGCAAGGCAAACGCATTGGCCGAGGGGTCACGAAAAACAACGACCTCCCAGTCCCGCACTCCCGTAGAGTCGTGAGTTTGCCGAAGGAGTGCGTCTGCAACACAGCGAACGTATGTGTTGGTGCTGGGGAGAGACTCGCGGGGGATTTTTTTCTTGAGCTCATCAAAAGACTGAGCGCCCATCGCATTCATCTGAGAGTCAGGCAGAGCGAGGAGCTGCTTGCGCCCTGTGGGCGAAGTCGCACAAGCAAAGGTAAACACGATAGCAAGAAAAGCGCTAAGAAACGTCCGTGGATCTACGCTCATGGGCCGCTTAAACCGACACAACCTCTCGCACTTGTGGAATGACTTGCTTCATGCGCGTTTCAATTCCCATTTTGAGGGTCATCGTTGAGCTTGGGCATCCGCTACAAGAGCCTTGCAAGAACAGATAGACAATCCCATCCTCAAAGCGATCAAAAGTAATGTCGCCTCCATCCATCGCAACTGCAGGACGAATCTCTTGATCGAGGAACGCTTTGATTTTTGCTTCAAGCTCGGAGTCTCCACCTCCGTGACCTTGGGTGTTGGACTCCTCACTGGAGTGCAGGATCACTTCACCCCGGGCGAGGTGATCTTCGAGGAGCTGAGAGGCTGTTTTGTGCACATGATCCCAAGAGCCTGTTTCGCTCTTGGTCACGGTGACGAAGTCGCGTCCCAGCATCACGGATTCAATCCCTTCTACTCCCAGAAGCTTTGCTGCGAGGGGTGATTTTTTTTCGGCCTCTTGCTCATTTGAAAAGCTTGCTGCGCCGCGCGAGATTAAAGTGCGGTTCACAGAGTATTTGAGCGTGTTGGGGTTCGGGGTAAACTCAAGCGAAACATAAACGGGGCTGTCATTCATGCTCCCGGGTATACCACAGGCCAAGAAACGGAGAAACAGCGTGAATTTGCTCTTAAGTTTGACCCTCTGGACTCTTAATTTCGTCGCCTTTGGCTCTCCCGAGCGCCCAGCGCTTTCGGAGCCTGGAGTGTTTCGCGGCGCGATTCAAGTCGCAAAAGTGGAGCAGGGAGTCATTACTTTTGCAGCGCAGAGCGGGGCGCAGGCGCCGGGTGAGCTGAAGACTGGGCTCCACGACGTCGAGGTTTTAGGCCCGATCTATAGCCGCGCTCAGGGAGCGCCTGAGTTTCCTGCAGTTTTGGTCTCTGGTTTGCCTTGCGCAGGGTGTGAAGAGCGTCGAGGGCTCACGCTCCTTAGTCTTCGACCGCAAGTGCGGCCGCTTCATTTTGTTTATCCGGGCCGCGTCAGGGATCGAAAAACCGGTCAAACGCTCTATCAGAGCCGCGCGTTTTTCGGCAGCTGTCTGTCCAACCGCAATGATGTTTACATTGTGTTTCAGACTGAGAAAGTGGATCGCCGCGGTCATCGCATGCGGCCCAGTGTATTTGTGGCCGAAGTGACTGCGCAAGGGAACTACGAAAAACTGCTCTCTCAACACGCACCGCGCTTGGATTCGGTTCTCAAGCGCGTTCGATCCAAAGATTGCACTGAGATCCGTGGCAAGGACCGATCAAGCATTGCGTTTGCAGCGCCGCTTTTGCGCGGTGAGGCGATCGACGACGAAGAGTAGCGTCGCAGGCGAGCTTAAGGTAAGTCGGGAGCATGCCGAAAAAGAAGCCTCTGACCCGTAAAGATGAGTACACACTAGCACTCAAGCGCCCAGATGGCGCGAAAATGATTCGAGAAGCTCGTCTTTTGCGCTTTCGGAATCGCACGCTCGTACGTCGCTACACGATCGAGTTTACGATCCCTGAGTTCACGTGCCTGTGTCCGGTGACGGGGTTTCCTGATTTTGCAACTCTTGCGATCCGCTACATCCCGCGCGATTGGTGCGTGGAGCTCAAGAGTCTTAAGCTTTATATCAACCAGTTTCGGAACAAAGGCATCTTTCATGAGGATGTGCCCAATAAGATTCTCGATGATCTCGTGGAGCTTTTAGATCCCTGGGAGATGGAGATCTCAGGAGATTTCTCGGTTCGGGGAAATATCCGTACCGTCGTGCGCGCGCGACACGACCGCACAGGTTGAGACCCATCTCTTAGAGCTGTAACCCCATGCCGCCGATGAGGATGGGCAGAAGCTTTCGTTGGCCTGCATTAGGGTAGTAGTGAAAACCCACCTGAAATCCAGGCCAATGATGGCTCACACCCACTCCAAATAACCCGTACGTAAAATCATAGCTCACTCCTCCCGAGAGCACGCGAGGGATCTCTCGCTTTGCTGTGGCAGGATGGTAGGCCCACGCAAGATCACTGGAGAGTCGCGCTCCGCGTACTCCCGCAGGAGTGGAGCCATCTGCAAATGTCATTTCGAATTTTTGATAATTCAGATTTGCTGAGCCAAACCACGCAACACGATCCATCGCAAGAAGCGCTATAGCTACGCCGGGCTGCCAAGAGGTGATCTGGCTATCAGGGCATGTGGGATAAAAGTTTTTAGGGTTGTAGGTCTCAAAACCAAGCGTCAAAGCGACTGCAGCCAAATCCTCGTCCCAGATCTGTAGTTTGAGGTGGGCATTGTACACGCTATAGAAATCGCGCAGCAAATCGGTCTCTACCTGCAAAAAGTCAGTCACTCCGTAGGAGATCTGCGTTCCAAGCAGGAGCCGACCTGCGGGGAGAGTGAGAGGGCTCGGAGAGAGATGAGGGAGCGCGAACAAAAGATTAGAGCTCCCGGCACGGGCTGAGCTCGTCATGTGGAGGAGCAGGCAGAGCAGAGCGAAAGATTTGACCATTGCTGCGCGGATCACGCTTCTATACTAAGAGAGGGATGTCAGAAGTACAAACTCAGCGTCGAGAATGGACAACCGAGCAGCGCCGCGTCGTAGAAACTTGGGGCGTCGGATGTGCGGTTGCAGCGGGGGCTGGATCCGGAAAGACGAGCACCTTAGTCGAGAAATGTGAAGAGCTTCTACGTCAAAACCCTGAAGCGCGCTTTGTGGCCGTCTCGTTTACTGAGAAATCGGCCTCCGAATTGAGGGCCCGTCTCGCTGCAAAGGTGGCTCTTGAGCGTCACTGGGTCATGACGATTCATGGACTTTGCTCGGCGATTTTACGTGAGGAGCCGCGCTCGGCGGGTTTGGTGGGGGAGGAGCGCGTGCTCTCCGAGAGCGAGTCTCAAGCACTCTGGGGGCGCGCGCTTGAGCGACTTTGGAGTGACGCTCTCCCGACGCAAATTGCCCGAGATCTGGATTGTCTTCTTGAGCGGCATACGCGCGCGCAGCTGGTGGATTTGCTGGTGCGAGGGCGAGCACTTCGGTCGTTTGGTGTGCTTCAGAGTCTCTCGTCCTCCGAGAGCGTCTTTTCGCAGGCGCTTCATCGGATTTTAGAGTTTGTATTGAAAGCGTATGAGCGTGGCAAAGCGCGCCGAGCCGCACTGGACTTTGACGATCTTGAACACTATGCGCTTGAAGCGCTCCAGTCAGAGAGAGTGAGGCAGGAGTTTCATCGCAGATTTGATCTCGTGATGGTCGATGAGTTTCAGGACACTAACCCTGTGCAAGCGCAAGTGATCTGGTCGTTTGCGAGACCGGATCAGTCCAACCTTTGCGTCGTCGGAGACCCTAAGCAATCGATCTATCGGTTTCGGGACGCGGATGTGAGTTTGTTCACGGAGCTCTGTGAGCGGCTGCCAGTGCGACTCTCGCTGACGCGCAACTTTCGGAGTCGGCCTGGAATTCTGGAATACTCCAATACCGTTTGTGCGCGTGTTTTTCCGTCCTCAGGGCTTCAGTATGAAGCCCTGATCGCAGAGCGGCCGGCCTCTGGAGAGGATGAGGTTTTAGAGCTTCACTTGGAGCGCGCAGAGTCTCTTGCAGAGTGGCTCTGGAGTGAAGTGAGTCAAGGCAAGCGACTCTCTGATTTTGTGATTTTAGTGCGTAAGCTACGAGGCGCAACGCACTGGCTGGAGGCTCTCGAGCGGGCTCAGGTACCGGTTGCGATCGCAAGTGGAGGTTTTTTCTGGGAGGATCCACGCGTCCGTGAGGTTTATGCTCTTTTAAAGGCGTGGCGACAGCCTGCGAACTCACTTTCGGCTGCCGTCTTTTTGCGCGCTCCTTGGGTGGGTGTGCCTGATCTGACTTTGGATCTTTGGGTTCGTGAGCAAAAAAAGCCTCTCCTAGATCATTTTTTTGAAACCGAGCATCCGCTCGCACTTCGGCTCTTGCCTCTGCGACACAGAGTGGTGCGACCCGGTGAGATTATTGCAGCTCTTTTGGATGCGCCCGAGTCTGAGTCACAGCTTGGCTACGCGGCTCTTGGGTTGTGGCATCGTTCGGAGACGTTGAGTTTTGAAGGGCGCGACTTTGCAGGGGTTGTGCGCGAGCTCGGCCGTTCGATTGAGGCAGAGCGCAGGGAGCGAGAAGTTCCGCCCCCTCGCAACTTGGAAAGTCTCAGGGTCATGACGATTCATGGATCAAAGGGATTAGAGTTTCCGCATGTGATCTTGCTTGATTTTGCTTCGGATTTCACGACTCCTCCACGTGCACGAAGTCCGACGCTTTTTTGGGATCGAGAGAAAGGTGCGTTTCTCGCTCCTCGCGACGAGGAGGGAGAGCTTGATCGCAAAAACTCTGAGTATCTACAGTGGAAAGAACTTGAGCGATCAAAAGAGCTTGCCGAAAACAAACGTCTCTTTTACGTCGCTCTTACGCGCGCCCAAGAGCGACTGGTGACTGTTTTTTTTCCGCACACGCCTCCTGAGTCTGATCCAAAAGAGCCGTTTGATCTGCGCGAGGATTGGAGAGCTTGGATTCAAACGAGCGCTCCGGCACGCACGGTGATTCGGAAACCGCAGTGTGCTGAGGCGTTTCAGTGGGGTACTCAAGCGCCAAGAGGCGAGATTAAAAAGCGCCCTCAAGCTCAGCACTCAGGGCTGAGGCGTTCGCGCATCAGCGTGAGTGAGTGGAATCTTCATCAACACTGTCCCAGGGCGTATGAGTGGACTTATTTAAGGGCGCCCGATCCTGCGACTCTCAATCGAGAGCGTCGAGAGCACGAGCGAGCGAAAAAAAACAACGAATCGATTGCTCAAAATGAGATTGGAACTCGAGTGCATGCCGCTTTGGAGCGCTTGGATGCAGAGATGCTGCGCGCGTTAGAGGCTGAGTTTGGGAGTGATCGGTTCCGAGCGGCTCCGCTCATCGAGTGGATGGAGCGCTCCCCTTGGATGCGCCCGAGCGACGTGGCAAAGAGCTTTGAAGCTTGGGCGGAGCTTGCGTTTGAGGCCCCAGTTGAGACGCGCGATGGAAAAGAAGTGCTCGTCGGAGCACTCGATCGGCTCGTCTGCGAGCGCGGACAGTATGTTGTTTTAGACTTTAAGATCACGCGGGGTGAAAAATCTGAAGAAGCGCTGATCAGGGAGTATCAAGCTCAGCTTGAGCTCTACGCGTACGCAGTGGGTGCGCTTGAGCCAGAGGCGCAAGGCAAAGTGCGCGCTGTGCTGATTCATGTCTCGCCCTTCGGTGTCCGAGAGATTGAAGTGCCTCTCCGTGGGGTCGATCTTTGTCTGTCCTTTGAGCAGATGAGCAAAATCGTTCAGGGAGCCCCAGGTGTTGCGCGTCCGTCAGAGCGTTGTCGATTCTGTGACTTTACTGAGCACTGCGCCGAGGGCCGCTCGTCATTGGGTTGACGCAAGACGGACAAATCACTAGCTCTCTTTCCGTCCTCGCTGTTAATCTTGAGAAGAAGAGTAGGGAGTGACATGGACGTTCATTCGCGATTGCGGGCCCTGGCCTTGGTTGTCTTCGGTGCTCTGTGTTTAGGGGTAAGCTCTACAGCTTACGCTAGCCGGGATGAGTACAATTTTAGCTGGCTTGATCCAGACAAAAAAATCTACGTTCTCCAAAACCGTAAGTACTTGAAGTCCAAAAAAGTTCTCTTCAGTGCGTTAGGCGGATTTGGGTTATCCAATCCTTACCGTGACGTAAAGAACGCGGATCTTCGATTCGGGTATTTCTTTCATGAGGACTTCGGTCTTGAGGCGTTTGGTCAGTTCTATTCCAACTCCTCTAACTCGACCATGGATGCACTTAAGATTCTTTCCTCTACTTCACTTCCGATTGTGCGCGAGATTCAGAGCAACGTAGGACTCCTGTTGCAATGGTCGCCTTGGTACTCGAAGATCAATGTCTTTAATTCGATCTTGTATTTTGACTGGTATTTTTCGGCAGGTGTTGCCTCGATGCGTACTCAGCTTGACGTCAATCGTAACGTCAACAATGCACCGAGCTTGGTGACTGAGAACCTCGTGCCAATCATGCTCGGAACGGGGCATCAGTTTCATTTGTCTCAGAGCTTTGTTGTGCGGCTTGATTTTATGGGTGCTTTTTACTCCGCTAAACTTCTTGGAACTTCAGGAGACTCCCGGTGGTACTCGAACTACACGTTCAACATCGGCGCTGGCTTGCGCCTCTAGCGCTCGTCCTGATTGCGCTTTTGCCTGCCACGGCCCGCTCCGAGGAGGCGCAAGCGCTTCGTGACGCTCGCACTCTTTATGAAAGTGGCCAGTATTTCAAAGCTGCGCGCTACGCTTTTGATGCGGTGGAGGGCAATCCAAGCCTTCAGGCTCAAGCGTACTCGTGGACAGCCTTGGGACTCATCAAGGCGGGGCTCCATCACTCGGCCTCGTATTTTTTCATTCGCACTCTTCAGAGCGGTAACCGAAGCGCAATTCGGCGTGTTCTGACGCAAACTCACGAGATGATCGAGCGAGTGGGACCAGACCTGCTCCGAAAATATCTTCTCCAACATACGACTGAGGATGATTACTCGGGAGTGAATCGCCATGCGTTTGCTTTTGTGATGGCGAAGTCAGCACTGCTGGAGGGTGATGAGCGGAGAGTGATCGCGCTCTTAGGTGGCGTAAGCAAGGAGAGTTTTCTCTATCCATGGGCGATGCAGTTGAGGGGCGTTTCGCGCGCGATGACGGGGGATGTGCAAAGTGCGCTTCAAGACTTCAGCGCTTGCGTCAGCGCAGCGCAATCGCTGACGCAGTCTCCCGCACAAGTGCGTCAGGGCGAAGACTTAAAGTCGCGTTGTCAAGCAAGTGTGGCGCGCACACTCTATCAGGCAGGGCGTTTTGAAGAGGCGGATCGCGAGTGGGACCGAATCCCTAAATCAAGTTTCGTGTGGACGGATATCCTCTTTGAGCAAGCTTGGAATGCATTTGCCCAGGCAGAGTACAACCGCACGCTAGGACGCTTGGTCACTTACAAAGCACCTGCGCTGCAGTTTATCTACAACTCAGAGGTTGAAGTGCTGCGTGCACAGACGTTCTTGATGCTCTGCTTGTACGCGGATACTGACAAAGCTATTAAAGAATTTGATCAGCGCTACTTGCCTCTTGGACAGCGCATGAAGCAGTTTTTGGAGCAAAACGCGAGTCGGCTTGATCCGTTCTATCAAATCGGTAAACAAGCTCTCGAGAGTCCACTGCACACCCAAGACGAGCTCAATCGTGTGATCAATCGATTTGTACGGGGCGCTTATTTTCAAACCCTGGTCGCATCAGAGGGCTCGATTCAAGCAGAGCAAAGTGCGATCCGCCAGTTCGACTCCTTGCAGCCGGGAGTGTCGCATCAGTTGCGTGAGGGGTTTCCAGGATTTCTTCGCCAAGTCCTCCAGTGGAGACTGAAGTCAGTACGCCAGTTGGGCGGAGCTTTCGTCAAAAACAGTCTTTTGGATCACCATGCCGCGTTGATCTCCGATTTTGAAAAGATGAGCTTCATTAAGATCGAGATGCTCGGGCGCGCAAAAGACAAGCTTCTGTATGGGAAATCACCTGCAGAAGGACGCTTGCGAGGACAAAACACTCCGCGAGCAAAACAGCATCAGTATTACTGGGACTTCAACGGGGAGTTCTGGAACGACGAACTAGGGGATTACGTCTTTGGTCTTGAATCTCAGTGCAGTTCATAAACGGTTTTTGATCCCTTTGCTGGTGCTAAGCGCTGCGATGCTCTCGTATGCTGCCCCCGCGACGGATCGCTATAGCCTAAGCGAGCTTCGAAGCGTTGAGTCAGACAAGGAGAGCAAGATCCGTCAGCTCCGTGAGCAAGAAGTGATACAAATTCGCCTAGCCCTCGGTCGGCGCATCCAGTCCAATCGTCGCGCGGATCTCTACTTTCGCTTAGCTGAGCTCTATCTTGAGGAGTATCGTGCGCAATTTTTGCTGGAAGGGCGAGTGCATGAGAAGCGCTTAAAACAAGGCATGCGAGTTAAAACGATCGAGCGCTCGAACTCGCGTCCGTACTTAAGCCAGGGAATCCAAGCGTGCCGTGAGATTTTGAATTTACGAATACCGTTTAACAAAATGGATCGCGTTTATTATTTTCTGGGCTTTAACTATGGAGAGCTTGGCGATCGTAAAAAGAGCCTTCTCTACTTGAAAAAGCTCACCGAGCAATATCCAGAGAGTCCCTTTGTCGCCGAAGCCTATCGCGAGCTTGGCGACTCGTTTTATGGCGATCAAGAGTACCGTCAGGCTCAAGCTTATTACGAGCTTGCACTGCGCTCTAAGCCAAGAACAACTCCAACGCTCTTGCATAAACTCGCTTGGACATACTACCGCACGAAGCAGTTTAGCCGTGCAGTTGAGACGATGAAAAAAGCGATTTCCGCTGCAACCGAGGAGGGGGAGAGTCAAGTCTCCTTGCGCGAAGAAGCTTTGCGAGACATGGCGATTTTCATGACGGAGGCAGGACGTGTCGAGGACGCGCTGGCTTACTTTCAAAGCGTTGCCGGAAATCGCGACTACTTTCCCGTAACCTTAGAGCGCCTCGGGCGAGAGTATGAGCGCACGCTTAAAAGAGATCAGGCAATCAAGGTTTATGAAACGATCTTAAAAACCTATCCAGAGGATGAGGCTGCGTTTCGGGTGATTGCAAAGCTCATTGAGCTTGAAATCAATAAGAAAAACTACGCGGCCGTTCCGGCACTCCTTGAGCGCGCGCGAATCCCGACGAGTCTCTCCGGTGATACGGAGGTTGCTTTTAACAACTTAAAGTCGATGCTCCGCCGTACAGCGACCCAAGCGCATGCGAGTTATCGTAAGAAGCCCTCGCGAGATCAGCTCTTGTTGGCTGAGCGCTTCTATAAGCTCTACCTTGAGCTTCTGGCTCGAAACGACTCACGCGGAGAAAAAGCCGAGATCCAGATGTACCTTGCAGAAGTTAAGCGTGATCTCGGTAAGAAAAAAGAGGCCTCGCTTCTATACAAAGAGGTTGTTGAAAAAGGGGATGATCGCTTCAAGAAAGATGCAGCAGCCAACTGGGTGGGTTCCCTCTCAGAAACTTTAAAAGCACAATCCTCTGCGGGTTCAGTGCACACCGGTAAGTCTCAACCCACAGAGACGGAGCTCGAGTTTGTGAAGGCTTCAGATCAGCTTCAGGAGCGTATCGAGGGCTCACTTGAAGCCCGAGAGGCTGCCGTGCGATCTGCGCAGCTTCTTGCAGGATACCTGGAGACTCAAGCAGAGGCGCTTAAACGCGCAAAATCTTTAGTGAATCGCTACCCAAGCACTCCACAAGGGCTTACCGCTGCGCGACTTTGGGTGCAGATCTTAAGTGATCGTTTGCCTGATCCTAAAATAGCGTCTGAAAGTGAGTTTGCTTCAAGTGCCGAAGATCTTGCAGAGACCTGTAAGAGTCTTAAAGAAAACGCAGCACTGGTCACTGAAGATCGCAAGCAAGGTGGCAAGTTAGCGCAGCTCATTGCGGCTCAAGAAACGCGTTTATCCGTAAGCCTGATCTCGATCTACGAGCGCAAGAAAGACTATAAAGCGGCGGCGCGAGCCTATGAGCGGTTCGCCGAGGGGAGTAAAGACGCTGAGCTTTCAGAAAAGTCCTACCAGAGTGCGATTTTAAACTACGGACTCGCCTCTGATCGTGAGAGCGCCGAGCGAGTACTTCAGCGGTGGTCTGTGCGATTTCCTCGAAGCAAAAAACTACCCGAGCAGTTGCGCATCATGGCCACTCAGCAGCTGATTCAGGGTGAGTTTAAGGGAGCGGTAGTCGTTTTTGAACGCATCTCTCAGGACACTGCGGATGCTGAGTCACTGGAAACTGCAGCGCGTATCTCTGAGGCGCTCGGGGATGCAGAGTACGCACAAAAGCTTTGGGCCGAGTGGATCAAGCGCTTCGGAGCTCAGGCTCAAGCAAGAGTACCTTCCATCCAGCTGCTGATCGGAAAGCTTCAAGAAAAGACAGGGAGCGAGTCTTCGGCCTCGCAGTGGTATCGCAATTGTCTGAAAGCAGGCGGGAGTGTGGGTGCCGAGTGTGGAGCGCGCTTAGGAGACTTGTTTTTGAAGTCAAAAGATTTTCCAAATGCGCGCAAAGTTTACGCACAGGTCTCGAGTTTAGCAGCAAAAACTCAGTCGCCTTACATCGGTTATGTGCGCTATCGTCTGGCGGATTTCGAAGAGGAGCGCTTTAAGTTTGCGCCTCTTGCGCTTCCGGAAGTTACGCTTCAGCGCGGGATTACTGATCGGATCAACGGATTTCAGCGTCTCTCAAAGTTCTACACCGATGCCGCTGAGGCTGGTGGACCGTATGCAATCGCCTCTCTTCATCGTCTTGCGAGATGGACACTGAGCTTTGCTCAAGAAGTCGAAGGAATTCGTCCCGCCGAAGGCATGCAGCCTGAAGCGCAGGCTAAGTTTCAAGAATCGCTTGGTAGCGTGAGTAAGCCTTTGCGTAAAAAAGCTGCAGAGACATGGCTTCAAGCCTACCGAAAAGCAGTGCAAGCGGAGGCACTCAGTCCTGTGAGTGGTGAGATTGCCGATCAACTTGCTGATCTCAAGCTCTCGCCCCCTGGCCGAGCGCAAGGCTATCGAGGGCGCTGGAAACTTGCCGGTCTTCCGCCCGATGGTGGAAAAGAGGGTCGCGACGAAGCCATGGTACGCATCCGCTCCGAGTTAGTAAAACAGCCCAAGGCGTCAGAGGTGTGGATTGACTATGGAAACTTGCTTTGGGGCGAAGGCAAGCCGCTCCTCGCTCGGCTTGCGTACGAGCAAGCTCTTGCGCTTAAACCCACAAGCGCTTCTGCACTGAATAACTCAGCCGTGGCACTCCTCACGAGTGAGGGCCCTGAGGACTGGGTGGCGTCAGCGGATGCGCTTGCACGATTTCGAAAAGCTCAAAAAGACGAGCCCCTTTTGGTTGCTTCAAAAATCAATATCGCAATTCTTTTGAACTATTATCGCTTGTTTGAGCGCGCAAAACCGCTCTGGGAGCAAGTTTTAACCAAGTATAAGTCAGTCGACGCATGGGATGGACTCGCCATTGCGCAACAAGGCTTAGGCGCATTCAGCAGCGCGCGTGAGTCGTTTGATCAGTCCAAGGAGCTGGGAGCGTCCAAGCGACGGTACTCAGCGCTTTATCACGAAGCAGCCCGACGATCGACGCAGAGTGTGGATGGTGCTTCAGAGTGCTTAG
>JBILEK010000068.1:0-14612 GCA_044352155.1 Bdellovibrionia bacterium | reverse complement strand
AGAGCTCAGCCCAAATGGTCTAGCGCCTGAGTCTTACGCCGCGTTTCGCGCGCGTTGGGAGCGGGAGCGGGCCACGCGAACGCGACCGCTCAACGTGGTACTAGGGACTGCGTGGGGTGTTCACGATTCCTTCTTTCCCGAGGTGCACCGGATTCTCGCTCCGGTGTACGGGCCTGAAGGAAATGCGAAAGGCGCGTACAATCACCTTTCGGTCCGAGCAGCGGCGGGGATCATCCTTGATCGATTGTTCGGAACTTAAACCGGCGCCTTTTTAGGGGCGTGGCACTTGGGCGAGAGCGAACCAAAAACTGATTTCTAGGAATTGAACGAAAATGGCACAAAAAATTCTCCGTAAAAAAAGCCCGACTCGCATGAAAGTCTCCTACGCGAAGGGGTTGGCCGCAAAAGTCGCGTCCGTCGAAAAGCCGATGCTCCGAAGCGACGTCCCCGAGTTTAAGGCCGGCGACACTGTGAAGGTTCATGTGCGCATCAAAGAGGGTGAGAAAGAGCGCATTCAGCTCTTTGAGGGCACGGTCATTGCGCGCGGCAACAGAGGCGCTGCGAAGTCCTTCACCGTCCGCAAGATGTCCCACGGCGTGGGTGTTGAGCGTGTTTTCCTCCTGACCTCGCCCACGGTGGCTAAGATCGAAGTTGCACAATCAGGCAAAGTCCGCCGAGCGAAGCTCTACTACCTCCGCAAGCGCGAAGGGAAAGCAGCGCGCATCGATCGCGAGATGGATCAGGCCGTGGCTTCGGCTCCGACTGCGAAAAACTAAATCCGTATTGAGTTTAACGCCCGCGAGACTTAGCTTGTTTTGCGGGCGTTTTTGCGTCTGGAGGGGGAGCATTGGCTTTTACACCCACACTCGATTTTGAACGCGAAGCGGGGTTTCCTGAGCGCTCCGTTGTGGGTGTTGACGAAGTGGGGCGTGGATGTCTTGCGGGTCCTGTTGTAGCTGCGGCCGCTGTTTTGCCTGAGAGCGCAGCACATGTGCTCCCGGATTGGATCGCGCTTGTTCAGGACTCAAAACTCGTGCGCGCAGAGGTGCGCGAAAACCTCGACGGGCTTTTGCGAGGCTGGCTGCGAGGGTTTCATATCGCCTCAGCGAACGTGGGCGAGATTGATACGCTCAATATCCATCACGCTTCGCATCTCGCGATGGTGCGAGCGGTGGAAGGACTAGGTCAAATAACTTCGTATATCCTCGTCGACGGAAAGTTCATCCCTGCGGCGCTCAGAGGGAGGGGAGCGCAAGCACTTATCAAAGGCGATCAGCGATCTCTGTCGATCGCGTGTGCCTCGATCCTGGCCAAAGTCTGGCGCGACCGGCATCTGACCGAGCTTGCGTCGCGTTTTCCAGGCTACGGGCTAGAGGTTCACAAAGGTTATCCGACGCCCGCGCACAAGCGCGCACTTGCGACTTTGGGTGTTACCGAAATTCATCGGCGGAGTTTCGGGCCGGTAAAAAGTGCGCTCTAAAAAAACGCTAAGCCTCGGAGCCGTAGTGCCTTTGGTTGTTGCCGCACTTGATCGGTATTTCCGCAGGAACTCATTTCGCGCCAACGTCGCGTTCCGGATTTTTAAATTGTTGAACTCGACTTCGTTTGGCGGTGTGTCGGATCTGAGAGTCTCACTCGCGGTGTTAGTTTTGCGTTCTAGCGCGGCTCAGTCAGGCGCTGTGAGCTTAAGCGATTCTTTTTCGAAGTGAAGCAAATGGAGACTCCCGTTATGAATCCAAGCGGACTCGCCTTGCGGGATAGGACGGCCTGATGCCATTAGAGCACGATGTACGAGTCGGCGGATGACTCCGCCATGTGTTGAGACTCCGATGCGCCTAAGATCTGCAGGCACAAGATGCGCAAGCGCACCCAATACGCGCGCGACGACCTCCTCTCCGCTCTCGCCTCCAGGGTAGCGTGCGTCGAGATCCGAGTGGAGAGGTGAGCGCCAACGTGCCAAAGTGTCCGCACCAAAGAGCTCTTTGAGCTCTTCCATCGTGCGCCCCTCGGCTGCGCCCAAGCGCGCTTCACGTAGGCCCGCGTGCAAGTGCAGGGGCAGAGAGAGCGCCTCGGTCACCGCGCGCGCGGTATCGACCGCACGTGAGAGATCGGAGGAGAGGACGCACTCGATCCGGGCGGCGCGCAGGGGCTCAATCAGCGCCTGGGCTTGCTCGCGTCCGCGGGCGTTCAGCGGGATGTCCGTGTGCCCTTGGAACCGCCGCTCGGCGTTCCAGTCGGTCTCGCCGTGGCGGAAGAAGAAAAGCTCGATCATTTTTTTGGAGCGGGTGGTGTGTATTTGAAAGTCTGCAAGAATGCGTGCAATCCCACGATTTCGTCTTTTAAGTGCGGCATCGCAGGCATCACACCTTTGACGGGGATTCGGGGCTGTACGCCATCGGGATATTTGGCGTAGAGCACTTTCGACTCCAGTGTCGCAAGCGGAATTTCCGCGAGCGGTGGGCCGAGCGCGCCCATGAGCGAGGGGTTCGGGTGATGACAAGCCGAGCAGTAGCTCATGTACGCCGACTTACCTTTGCGGATGAGCACGGCTTTAGCCTCTTCCTCAGGAGAGAGTGGGATCTGGGGCTCTTTCTTTGTACAGGAAGAGCCCCAGATCACGAGAATGAGCGCTAAACCAGCGAGTCGGTGCATGGCGACTAGAGGATGAACTCCAGCATCACATAGGTCGCGATCGTGAGCAGTACGCCCATGTGGACGACGCCTTTTACGCTTGCAAGAGGCCCGAGCTTACCTTTCAGAGCGTTAAGCTGAAGCACTCCAAAGATCACAGCGATTGCGCTCCAAAATAGCGTGAGCTGCTCTGGGTTGAACTCAAGAGAGTTGAAGTGGCGTCCGCCGAGCATCATAAAAAGCATCGGCATCGAAAACAGCACGTTCGTCCGGGAGGCAACCATTGCGCGTGCACCGCGGGCAGCAGCGGTTGGGTCTGCCGCTTTGCCTTCTGCGACCGCTTTCGTGGATGCGATCACGACCTTTTGTGCAGGCCAAATCACCAGCCACACATTGGCGAACATGAGTGTCGCAATCACGCTTCCGAGCAGAATGATCGTGCCGAGCTTGCCACCAAAGTCGTACTCTTTAAGCCCCATGTAGCCCATGAGCATGAGAAAACCCGTGATCCAGGTGAGCATCGCGCCCCAGCGGAACCACCAGAGTGCTCGCGGAACGAGCTGCTGGATTGCTTTGCTCTTGGTGGGAGCATCGGTCTCAGCAAAGAAGGGGATCTGCGTAAAGTTGAAGTAGTAGAGGTGTCCGATCCAAATGATCCCGAAAAACACGTGCAGCCAGCGGAGCACGAACAAGAAGCCGTCCAACGTGAGTAATGCCATGAGAGAGAGCACCTCCAAAGTGTGTGGTTTGTTGCGAAGACTTTAGCCTAGGACGCGCCGGCAGACCAACGATTATTTCTTGTTTCCGCGGGGTTGCACGCCGCTTGCCATGAGTCGGTGAGGCACACTTTCGATGCGTGAGGACTCTGAGACGATGCGGTAGTCGAGCTTGCGCTGGAGCTCGCGGATCGTGGCTGAGCCTCCGTAGGTTAAGCCCGAGCGGAGGCCTCCGATCAGATCGGCGATGATTGCCTCCTCGTCCTCGCGGTAGGGGACGTGGGTTGCGACGCCTTCCGCAGTTTTCCACTCGGGCATGCCGCCCATGAAGTCTTCCTGCGCTTCGCGAGAGGCCATGCCGCGGTACTCTTTTACGCGGGTGCCGTCTGCGAGAGTGACGACAGGGCCTGGGGTGGGGCGCGTGCCTGAGAGCATGCCGCCAATCATGATAAAGTCTGCACCAAAGGCGAGGGCCTTGACGATGTCGCCGGCCGTACGGATTCCGCCGTCGGCAACAATCGAGCGATCCACGCGCGCGCACTCTTGGATCGAAGTCAGCATCGGTACACCGAACCCGGTTTTGATGCGTGTGGAGCAAACAGATCCTCCACCGATGCCCACTTTGATGATGTCCGCTCCACAGGACGCAAGATAGTCGGCACCTGCGTAAGTGGCGACGTTTCCGGCAAGGATGCAAACGTCTGGTAGAAGCTCGCGCAGCCGCTTGATGGTTGATCCAACGTATTTTGCGTGTGCATGAGCAACATCGATACAGAAATACTGCGCGCCAACTGAGTGAAGAGCTTCTGCGCGCTCGAGATCTTTCTCCGAGCAGCCGATGGAGACAAAAACCTTGGTTGAAGCGCACTTTTTAAACTCTTCGATGTTGCGCTCCACACTCAAGAAACGATGAAGCACACCGATGCCACCTTTGGACGCGATGAAATTTGCCATCGCGCTCTCGGTGATGGTGTCCATGTTGGAAGTCATGAGCGGGAAGCTGAGTTCGAGTTTGCCGGTTTTATCCTTCATCGAGATGTCGACGAGTCTGCGGGACTCGTAGTGGTTGTAGGAAGGCACCAAAAGGACGTCGTCAAACGTAAAGGCGGAGTTTTGAATCATGGCGACCTCAGGTTTTGAATTGCCGCAGCGTGCAAGTCAAGGCACTTAGTCCCAAGCGATTTAGTGACCTGCGAATTAAATAAAAATAATTAATTACAACAACTTGCGTACGGATCGGGTCTTAAATCTTGGGGGAGACCGGGAGGGGGGCGTTTAAGTTTTGACGCCCTTTTGCCGATGGGAGGAGATGAGTCGGGGAGCTTTGTTGTTTTTAAGTTTCTGGATCCCGATCCTAGCGAACGCCACTTCAGTGGACGAGACCCGGTCGGTAAAGCTTATCGCCACAGGAGATGTGATCCCGCACCTCAATCTCTTGCGCTCGGCGCGCGAAAACGGAACTGCAGAGAATTTTCACCTCGGAGCGCTCATTGATGAGTCCGTGCTTTTGCGATTAAGAGCGGCTGATTTGGCGTTTGCGAATCTCGAAACTCCTCTTGCTGCCCAAGAGTACAACGCGCGGAAACCTTTTGTCTTTAATGCGCCCAAAGACTTTGCGCATGCTTTGGCATGGATGGGTTTTGACGTGCTCAGCGTGGCCAATAATCACTCCTACGATCAGAGTCGCAAAGGAGTGACGGACACTCTGCGCGCTCTTCAATCTACACAGATCAAGGCAGTGGGAGCAGGACTCTCGCGCGCTCAAGCACTTGAGGGAGTGCTCATTGAGACCCAAGGTCTCCGAATTGGCTGGATCGCGTTTTCGGCGTTTTTTAACAGCGAGCCTCGGCGTGATCAGCCTAAGCGAGCGTGGGTGGCTCGTTTAAAAGACCGCAAACTTGCTCTTCGCGCAGTGAGGGAGTTGCGCAAGCGCTCGGATATCCTTGTGGTGAGCGTACACTGGGGACAGGAGTATCAGAGCACGCCAGAGCGTCGGCAAGAAAAGTGGGCTCAAGCGTTTGCGGATGCCGGCGCGGATTTGATTTTAGGGCATCATCCGCATGTGTTGCAGCCGCTGAAGTGGATTCAATCCTCTCGCGGCACCAAGACTTTGGTTGCGTATTCGCTTGGAAACTTTCTCTCCAATCAACAAGCGCGCTATCGTTTGGGCCAAAAGCCTCTCTCAAGCGGAGATCCGCGTGACGGCGTGCTCCTCGAAGTGGAGTTGACGCGTGAGGGTGTGAGAGGGTTTAACGCTCTCCCATTGTGGACCCATCACTCGCGCGGGAACACGATAAAGATCGTAGTGAAAGATGTACGTCAAGAAATCGCCAGGCTCGAGTCGCGTCAGCGCCGAAAACCAAGCTCCTCCTCCTCGCGCAACTTCATTGAGCACTACAAGCAGCGTTTGAAGCGAGTAGAGGCGATCCTGAAAACTTCTCAAGTTTTGACGCCTAATTCACGATGAGTAAGTACAGTCACAGACGTCCGGCCCCGGATGCTTGTGGAGCGAGTGCGAGATAACGAGGTGGTATCGTGGTCAAGTTTTTCGCTCTTTAGGGATTCGGGGCTACTTTAACGTGTTATGAAATGGATGCTTCCTCTTGCAGCTTTGATTTGGCTTGCTCTGGTTGGGGCCCATCTCTCCCAAGTGGATCGCCCGAGTCGCGCACTCGCAACGAAAAAGTCTGCAACCTTCGCTCCTCAGGCTCTCGCTCAATAGGTTTTAGAGCCAAGCACTTCGATTACGCGCGCCCCTTTTGCGCGAAACTCGGCCTCATGCTTTCGCCAGTACTCGGGATATCGGTACCATGGCAACGAGGGGTTGAGGTGATGGACGTGATGAAGGTTTTGGTTCGCGCATAACCACTGCATCCACTTGGGGACATAGTGATTCACAGTATTTCTCATGCGATCTCGATCCTCTGCCGGGTGATGCGGCCAGGACGTGTTGACAAAGGCGAGGACGCCAATTCCTAAAAACGCGGGAAGTCCCATTCCGAAAAAAAGTGGCAGTGTCAGAGGAGTGAACACCATCAGTGACATAAAAACGGCTTGAGAAAATAGCGAAGCAATAATGTGCCCTAAGTCGCGCTTTGCGCTCACAAATTTGCTCAAGTAAAAAAGATGGTAGTGAGTCATCAAAAGAAACGATTTCACCCAGCGCACCAAAAGTGAGCGGTGGGCGGTAAAGTGATCAGGATCCTGAGCAGGATCGTTGGTGTAGGCGTGATGGTGGATGTGGAGCCTAAAAAAAAGATGCGGGTTCGTTAAGAACGCAGGCCAAACCCCGTAGAGAATCGTCTGGTTGATCCAGCGAGTGGAGCTTGCCGATCCGTGAGTTGCATCGTGAAGGGGCGTGAACAAAAAAAACACCATACACGATTGAAACAACGCAACTCCCGCCCGAAGCAGCCAAGAGCTTTGTCCTGAGGTTTCAGCTTGAATCATCAACGCGAGCGCCCCTAAGTAAAGCGTCATCCCCACGATAAAGTACAACACTGTGGGGTTGAGGAGGCCTTGTTCTGATTTGGAGGAGCTTTCGATCATACCGCTTATTATCAGACCAAAGAATGCGGCGGGTTACAAGTCGAGGCGCTAGCCGTCTTTGCCGATGGCTTCTACCGGACAAGCCTCAAGGGCGGCTTGACACTGTTCTTGTTCTTCAGGGGTCTCGGGCTGCTTAAAGACATAAGAGAACCCGTGCTCATCGTTGCGGCGGTAGTTTGCTGGCGCCTCAGTCCGGCAGGCGTCACAATCGATGCACTGATCGTCGACGTAGAACTTGCCCGGCACATTGTCGGCCCATTTTTTCTTCGGGTCTGCCATATGGCTTTTCTATAAAGAACCTAGGAGCAGCTTGTCAATTCGAAAGCTTTACCTCGGGTGGGAGAGTCGCTGCTCAAGCCCCGTGAGCGCAGCCTCAGGTGGAACGCGCTCATTGAAAGAGCCCAGGAGCTCGGGCAGGGTTTGGATCCATTCGCTGCGGATCCGCATGATCTCAGGATCCGCTCCTCGCACGCGTCCGGGTTTTGTGCGCGCAAGCGCTGCCATGCGTTTGTGTACGGGCTCAAGCACGGAGCGCCACTCGGGCTTAAGGGCGCGCGCTCCTGAGACCGAAACCCAGCGACGCGCGACATCAGCTGAGTACAAATAGCGCACAAAAGCGAGGGTTTCGGGGCGGGCGTTTGCAAGCGCTAAGTGTCCTCCGGAGTATAAGGCCGGCGAGTTATTTTGAACTGGAATCGCACTCCAGCGAAACTGCGTCTGTTGTCCTATAAAACTCAAAGTATCCGAAGTAGTCAGAAGAATCGGAGATCTCCGAGCGATGAAATGCTCGATCGACTGCTCCGAAGTCATTCCAAGCGAGGTGAGTTTGAGCTCGTCACTCCAGCTTCGGAGCTGCGAGATGAGCGAGAGCGCTTTACGCTCGGCGCGGACTCCCCCGGGCTCGCGCGTCCAGAGCTCACCCCCATACAAAGCTTCAAGCATCTGAAGTCCTCGTGCTCCTTGCGTCGGGATCGCAAGTAAAGGTCCGTCGCGCTCGGGCGGCATCTTTTGATCTAAAAACTGGAGGAGACGGAGAAGTTCTTTGGTGTTTTTTGGGAGTTGATGCGGGTTCCAATCATAGCGAAACAGCATCTCCTGATCGACGGCAATCACGGGCTGGTAGATTAAAAAAGGCAAAACCAGGAGCTTGCCGCCAGACTCCTTTGCGCTCTTGAGAATCGCATCAGGCATCTCGCGGGTCAAAGAAGCGCGCAACTCCTCTGGGATGCGCAGCGAGAGTTTTGCGTTTTCAAGGGCTCGCGTCTCCGAGAGCTCGATGACGAACAGATCCGGTGGCTGCCCTGCCATCTGCGCTGAGAGAGAGTCACGTAAGTTTGAGTACTCGCTGCCACGACGCACGAGCTCAACAGTGCTTGCTGGATTGAGCGCGTTGTAGCCGGTGACGATCGCTTGGAGCTCTTTTTCAAGTGCGATTGTGACGGGGTGGGAGGGGATAAAAAATTTGACGCTCGCGGCGTGCGCAGTGCTTAAGAGGAGTGAAAGCAGTGTCGCAAGCAGCAGAAGTAGGCAGGGTGAGAAGGGGTTACGTTTCATGTGGCTTTGACTTCGATCCTCAAATTTTAGCATGGTATCCTAAAGAGCGTGAAGGTTTGCGACTTCGATAAGATTGTTTTAGTCGTCAGCGACTGTCATTTGTCCGCGGGGCGATTTTTTGAAGGGATGCTCAACCCGCATGAGGATTTTTTCTTTGATGACGACATGTGTGATCTCTTTGATCACTTTTCGACAGGCGAGTACGCGCAAGGCCCCCACGGCCCACTCGAAGTCGAGCTCGTGATCAATGGTGATTATCTCGATTTTCTAAATGTTCCGTACAAAGGCGAGTTCGAGGATGCGGTCACCGAGGATGTTGCACTTGAGAAACTAGAGGCCATCATTCAAGGGCATCCTAAAGTGATGCAGGCGCTTAGGCGCTTTGCTTCGCGTCCGGGCAAGCGGATTACTTATCTTGTTGGCAATCATGATGCGGATCTTTTTTTTCCAAAAGTACGCGAGAGGATCATTCGAGAGTGGGATCCGGCAGGGAAGTTTCCGAGTGATCGAGTGAAGATCATCCACGATCGCGATCGAATCACTTATCCGGAGGGTGTGGAAATCCGTCATGGAAACCAGCTCGAGAGCTCCAATGAGCTTGAGATGGATCGGCCTTTTGTCCAGTCGGCTCGCGGAGAGACTTTGCTCAATATGCCGTGGGGAAGTCTTTACGTTTTAAAGATCGTGAATCGGTTGAAGTGGGAGCGCGAGTATTTGGATAAAATTAGACCGGTCAAAGTGTTTATGGTCTTTGGGATCCTTTTTGATTTTTGGTTCACACTTCGGTACATGGTTTTTTCGACGTTTTTCTTTGTGCGCGCGCGTCTTTTTGAGATCTCTGAAGGAAAGTGGAGCTTTAAAAAAGCACTCCAAGTGCTGCGCGAGGAGACGGCGCTCTTTGAGGACCTCGAGCATCAGGCGCGAGAGATCTTGGATGACTCCTCTGAGACGCGGACTTTGATTTTTGGGCACACGCACCGGCCAATCAACAAAGTCTATCCAGACGGTAAGCAGTACATCAACACTGGGACTTGGACTAAAATGATTGAGCTTGATTTTCGACGCATCGGGAGCTCGGTGGGTAGGCCTTTTGCGCTTGTTCAGTTTAAGGACGGAAAAGCCATGTGCGAGCTCAGACAGTGGGTGGGGGAGCATAACCCGCATAAGATTTTCAACGTCTAGCTTCTACAAAACTGCTGCATCGCTTGAGCACTGATGTAGACTACTGCGCATGGTAACTTACCCTCTTCACTTTCGCGCGCGTGCATTTGGGCCTTCGGGAATCTCTTCGACGTGGTCCACCCAAGTTGAAGCGATCCCCACTCCTTTGGGTTGTGCGATCCCGCCCGAGTTTGAGGGGCCTGGGGGCGGGTACTCGCCGGAGGATTTTTTTCTTTTGGCAGCGATGAACTGTTTTGTTGCGACGTTTCGAGTCATCGCGGAGCGCTCAAAGCTTGAGTACGCAAGGATTGATGTATCTGCGGAGCTGCAAGTGGATCGCGACTCTGCGGGTAGACCTTGGATGAGTGCTCTTCGCTTTCAAGTGAGTCTTGAGGGTGCGTCTGATCGGGAGCGCGCTTTAAGGTTGCTTCAGAAAACATCCGAGTCCTGTATCGTCCTTCACTCCGTTCGCTCGGAGAGGCAGTTTGAGTTCAGTGTCCATTGAGGTCGGAGTTTCAGGCGAGCAAACGCCATCGAGCAAACTGAAATGTTGGGAGACTCAGTCGCATGGTCCTTGGCGCGGGACAAAGATCCTCTTAGTCCGAGTCCCTCACCCCCGGCAATGGAGTAAGAGATGGAGTGAGTGGGGGGAATCGTGTGCAGAGCAGTGGCGGGAGATTGCGCCTCATTCCATTACGTTTCGAGTGCCGCCCTCGCTTTCGGGTCTGTTTACGGAGCGTGAGGCGCGCGAAGTCCTCCGTGGAGGCGACTCGCGCGACCTGGAGTTTTGGATTGATGATCCTGAGCCCAGTCGCTCGATTGATCCCATGATGCGTCGAGATCCCCGCTCCTCACACTGGAAGATCCATGGCTGGCACCCGGAGCGTTGGAGGCAGCGCTACTCAAGCGAGGAGCTCAGGGAGTTAGCCGTGCGGGCGCGGAGACTCAGACCGCGCACTATCGTTTTTGCGCATCCCACCCGTGCAGAGCAGTCGTTGGAGTTTGTTCGTCTGATGGAGGAGATGGGATGAGAGTGCGCACGCTGTGCGTCGTACTGGGGGATCAGTTGTGTTTGAGCGCGCGACGGATCTCAGAGCTTGATCCTAAGCGTGATCTCATCTGGATGGCTGAAGCCACAGAGGAGTCCACTCACGTGTGGTCAAGCAAGCAGCGGATTACGCTTTTTTTGTCAGCGATGCGGCACTTCCGAGACGAGTTACTCGCGAAAGGATTTCAAGTCCAGTACCACACTCTAACGGCACAGCCCTCGCGCTTAGGGGATTTGCTCGCGCAAGATCTGCGCAAGCTCAGGCCTGAGCGTGTGCAGCTTGAGCGCGCGGGAGACTTGCGCGTGGAGCGCGCACTTTTAAGTGCTGTGGGTGAAGTGGAGCTTGATTATCGAGAGGATGAGTCTTTTTTCTCGACTCCCAAGGAGTTCGCAGACTACGCACGCGGAAAAAAAATGCTTCGCATGGAGTTCTATTATCGGATCCTTCGGCGCAAGCATCGAATTTTGATGAGAGGGGAAGAGCCTGAGGGCGGGAGTTGGAATTATGATGCCTCCAATCGTGAACCGTTTCCAAAGTCTGGCCCAGGCAAAATCAAGCGCGCACACTTTGAGCCCGATGCGCTGACGCGTCAGGTGATGTTAGAGGTGGAGAAGTTTTTTCCAGATCATCCGGGAGAGCTTCGGGAGTTTGTTTGGCCGGTCACGCGCGCAGAGGCTAAGCGTGCGCTACGGAACTTTGTGAGCAATCATCTTGCCGACTTTGGTAGACATCAAGACGCGATGTGGTTAGGAGAAGCTTTCTTACACCATTCGCTTTTGGCCTCGTCGCTAAACTTAAAGCTTCTCTCACCGCGTGAAGTCGTCGAGGCAGCGTTAGAGGCGTATCAGCGCAAAGAGGCGCCTTTAGAGTCAGTTGAAGGATTCGTGCGTCAGATCTTAGGTTGGCGCGAGTACATTCGGGGGATTTATTTCTTGCTCATGCCTGAGTACCTCGAGCGCAACGCGCTTGAGGCGCGGGCGTCACTCCCTCAGTTCTACTGGACAGGCGATACCGAGTACGCGTGTCTTCGAGATGCGATTGGGCAGACACTGCGCTACGGGTACGCGCACCACATTCAGCGCCTGATGGTGACCGGTTTGTTTGCGCTCCTTTTGGGTGTGGACCCGAAGCAAGTGCACGCCTGGTATCTCTCTGTTTATGTGGATGCGGTGGAGTGGGTGGAGCTCCCTAATACCGTGGGCATGAGTCAGTTCGCGGATGGAGGAGTCCTCGCAAGTAAGCCTTACATCGCAAGCGGCAAGTACATCGCGCGCATGAGTAACGCCTGCTCAAAGTGCCGCTTCAATCCGGACCAAGCGACGGGTCCCGATGCCTGTCCGTTTACGACACTGTACTGGGATTTTGTGGATCGCCATCGAGCACTTCTTAAAAAAAATCCTCGGATCGGCGCTCAGGTTGCAAACTACGATCGGATGGACTCAAAACGAAAGTCTGAGATCAGGCGCGCGGCGCAGGGGATCCGCGCAGCGCTCTCTCAATAGCTAAACTGCACGTGAAGGCTGAGTCCCAAAGAGCGCTGTGCTCCTGCACTTTGGGTGACCTCGGCCCCAAGGCTTCGATCCCCACGGGTACGCGCAGCGGGTTGAGTTTGATGGTAGGGCGGAAAGCGAAATTCAGAGATTGCGGACGCCGCTCGCCCACTGCGGTAAAGCGATGCCCGAGCTTGCGGCTGCATCCTCCGTCAAAATGAGCTGGGTTGCGGCTTCGATCGGCGAGATGAGAGTCGCATGAGTCCAGGTGCTTCGAAACCCTGCGGTAAGCAACCAGGGTCTGGAGCTAATGAGGGTCACGCTCGGAAACACAGTGAACTCCGATGAGGTACTCGCTCCCAAGATGAGTGCCGAGTAATGACTTCTGGTTAGTTGCAGTCTCGTGATCAGCCCGCAGGCTCATACTCGACCGACGCCGTGTCGTCGCCGATCAGGCGTGCGGAGCCGTTAAGCTCGATGATGTAGCCTGAGACTTCGTTCATTTCGATTGGATAGTCGATTGCGTTGACGCCGGAGCGGTAGCCCAGATAGGTCCAACCGTTGGTAGTGTTTTGCGGGATTTCGACTTCGCCGCCTGCGGCGGGGTACTTCAGTACTCGGATCGTGTTCACTTTGGGGGCTTCGCTTAAGACCAAGTAGCGTGTACGGAAGCTCAACTTCACAGACTGCAGGTTGCTTGAGATCGCAGAGAGGACGTTTGAGACTCCTTGTGAGCAGAGATCGACTGAGATGCCACCGATCGTGCTGGTCATCTGCATGTAGCGTGAACCGACGCGCGAGCTTGAGCCGAGGCAGTTTGAAACTTGATTGGATGCCACGGCAGAGTAAAAACGCACACTTGAGCTCTTGCCCGAGAGAACGAGCTGATTCATCCGCTGGCCATAGTAAGCGTTCGCGCGCGCGGCTGCATCGTCAGAGGGATAGACAAACCCATCTACCCGACGACAAAACCCGACTTGAAGTCCTTGCGCTGCAGGTAAGCGGCACTGCGCATCAGGGTCGTTCTGTTGCACATAATCGGGGGAGACAGAAGTATCGTTGCCGTTGCCCATCACGATCACAGCGAGCATTGCATCGGGGCGGAGGAACTGCGAGTTCGGTGCGTGCACGTTCAAAGCAGTATCAATCGTCGCAAGCCCAGGCTCATGTGTGCCTAAGTTAGTCACGACGTCGCTGGGAGTGATGAAGTGCGAGTATTGACCTGGCTCGCGGAAGTAGGCTGGGTTGACTAGACTATCCATGGGGCTTGCACCGGGATAGGGTGACTTCCAGCCCGTGCGACCCATTGAGGGATGCCAGTTGCCGTCAAACTTGGATGCGAGGATCTGGTTGAGTGGGCGCGAGGTGACGAGTGGAGAAGTGGCTAAGCGATAATTCCAGCCACGGCCCTCAAGCTCGTTTAAGAACACTGGGATTTGAGAGGCGATCGCAGAATACGCCTCATAGATCGAAGGCGTATTGTCTTCGACTAAGAGGAGGTCGACCTTTGCGGGGATCGCAAAGGAGCCGGGCGAAGCTTGCTGCTGCGCTGTTGTGCCTTTGACGAACTCAGCCTTCCCGCAACCCATCAGGGCTGTGAAGGCGATCACCGAAAGATTCAAAATCAGTGTTTTACGCATATGGCTTTTCTCTCTCTTGGGCCTAAGACCGGGCTTGGCTTACGGAGGTAAAGAGCAAGCCAGATGCCATGCGTCATTCTGGATTTTGCAATAAAACTCAATAAATACGATTAGTTATGAAATAGCCTCTGTCCCCTGTTCTCGCCGAAGGCCTTTAACTTAAGGCAAGTGTCAAAAGCTTTTACAGCGCACTTGGAGTGTCCCCGAAAATCTCAAGTTCTCTTCAAGCTCGGTCGATCCGTACCTTTGAGATGGACTCTCAAGGCTCACCCAAAAAGCTCTGGTCACGGATCGCAGAAACCGCCCCGCGGTTTTTGTTCGGATTTGCGCTTCTCGCAGCAGTAGGTGCGGGGGTGTTTTGGTTTGCGAGAGGCAAAGGCGGTAAGGCTCTCGTGCACGCGTACCACTCGTTTTGGGATCGTTGGGCTCATCTTCAAAAAATCGACGAGCAAAACTACCGTCTGACGTCTGAAAATCAGCAGCTCCGCGTCTGGCTTCAAGAGACGCAGACCCAGTGCGCTGCAGGAGAGTTTAAAAAGCAAACAACCAATCTCGGACGCAAAGCTTTGCGAGAGACGGGGATGAAAGTGGGCCGCGCGCTTGCGACGATTGACTTTCAGATTCCCGCAAGTCTCCAGCCGACGCAGCTACATACTTTGGCTGTGTCCTATTTTCGTGCGGACGACTTTGAAAAATCAGCCGTGATCTTGGGGCATCTGACTCATCTGGAAACCGGGCAGTACCGTAGCGCTCAGGATCTCGTGATGGCAGGAGTCTCTTTTTACAAAATCGATCTGGTCAATTTGGCGCGCGAGTACTTTG
>JBILEK010000006.1:0-57028 GCA_044352155.1 Bdellovibrionia bacterium | reverse complement strand
CGATGGGGACCAGCATTATAAGAGGCAAGAGCAAGCTCAACGTCATTATCGAATTGGCTTAGAAGCATCCCAAAGTACTTGGCGCCGACCTGCAGGTTCGTGTCGACTTCGCGAAGCTTACGGCTCGACACTCCTGCAACTTTACGACCGGTCATCGGCATTACTTGCATCAGACCCAGAGCACCAGCGCGACTACGCGCACGAGGGTCAAAAGCGCTCTCCTGTCGAATCAATGACATCAAGATCAATCGTCGGACTGGGTCGTCTTCTTGAAGGTTCAACTCTGGGGTGGGAAAAAACAATCGCAGAGTGGCGTACGACACAAGAGTCCTCTCACCACGAAAAAGACCTGACAACGTTTTAAACTTCGCAATGTAATCTCGAGCCCTATGCTGAAGAACCGCGACATAGACACGAAATGAATCTTCTGCGGACTGGGACCTTTCGCTCAAACCTTGCAGTGCAAGCTTAGCGAGGTCCGCTCGCTTGGACTGAAGAAGAGCTTCGATCAGGAGAATATCTTTACGGAGCTCTGGGATTTTCTGCGACTCTAAGCGGATCCACGTATCACTCGTGATACTTGAAAACGGCAGGCTCGCTGGATCTGACTGTCCTGCAACCAGCGCGTGATAGCTAAAAGGATGCTTCGACCAAAGCTCGCGACGTGTTTCTTCGAATTTTGCTGTGTTCCCGAGCGCGCGATGCATTTCAGACTCCCAGTAAATCGCGCGACTCTGAAACGAATGTGTATCAGGAATCGCTCGAAGAGCCGAAAACACCTCAAGTGCCGAGTGATGCATCCCTTCCCACACCCGGAAAAGGCCCAATCTAAACCGTGCTCGTAAATGCAACTCATCTGCCCCGCAGGGACCCGCGTGAGCGTACGCTTTTTGCGCATAACTTAGAGCTCCCGCCGCAGGCAGAGACTCTTCGATCCGACTTCCTAGTAGCGCAAGCCATACTGAAGTCTCACAGCCCTGGTGAGTCAGGGCTTCATCAATCCACGCTCGGATTCCATCATCCGATCGATTCGAGGAGATAAGCTTACGCAAGCTGCGCTCAGGTACGTGAGATAAACGAGAAAACTCTTTTGAACTGAGTATCTTCTTAACTGCAGAGGGCGCAATCTCTACAGGACGAGGTGCTCGATTCGCACGGACACGTATGCGAGAGCTTGATTGATGTTCAAGATCTTTTACGAGTTTTGGATACTGCTGAAAAAAAAGCTCTCGCTCTTCGGCGCCAAGACTCCCCAGAAGAGTCAGATCCTCGGCCACAGTTTGCGCAAGCGACACTTCCCCAGGTTGAGCGGCCCTAAGCTGCGTAATCTGCGCAGCTGGAGCATGCATTGGCGCTTTCGAAGGTGAGGAGCACGCGCAGAGGAAAAGGAGAAATAAAAGTTGAATCGAGCTTCGTGCAGCCATCGCCTGAGTAAGTGTAGCGAGAAGTTTTTTGTGAGTCACTCTCCATGCGTGACTGTCAGAGTATCGTCGAAACTCTTTGAGCATGACTGCTTGCCACTTTTGTGACGCCAAAGGCCGATTAAGCGACTGATTCCAAGTCCTTAGAGCCTTTCTTTTAGTCCCCGGACACTCACTCGAGCGAAGGACTCGCTGTCTTCCCTTTAGACAGACTACAGATTCACCGAAACGCCCTATGAGGAGCATTAAGCCAGCGATATGCATTTCGGTCCTCATACTATAGGACGAATTTTTTTCTCAGCCGCACTCTTGCTTGCGCTCGCGTACGTGTCGGGCCCTGTGTTTGCAGCAGCTCCCTCGATCGAGGAGAAAAAAGAACTTCCAGGCAAAGATCCGGAAAAAAAATCTGACCTCGCCCCGAAAGAGCGAAGCGATAAAGCGCGTAATTTTTATCAAGTACTTGAAGACGTGCTCTCCGATTTTGAGTACGACATCAAAAACGGACAAGTCAAAGGCCTCAGAGATCTTGCGATCCGAAACATTGCTACAAGCGAGAACATTCCGCCTTCGTTCAAGAGTCATATTGAGCTTTTAGTCACCGAGCGCGTGTTGACTGCTGCAAAAACCCGAGTTCTGCAATGCCAGGTTTGCCGATCAAAGCGTGCATCTCTGTCGGCCGACAATATTGTGATTCAGTCTCCGGACACTAACCCTGCTGAGCTGACTCGCTTGGCACAATCTGCAGGGATCCTCAACTTCATGGATGTGGCCTTTGCTTATCAGCCTACGGGCATGATTCTATCTCTCTATGTCACCGAAGCTGAAAGCGGCTCCGTGGTCTGGTCGCGAAGCTATAACTCGGAGACGTCGCGAGCGGCAGCATTTCGCCGAGGTGTTGACTACTCCCAAATCGACGACGCTCGCAAGAACGTCGAGTATGTTCCGACGATTCAGTATCGCCCGACTTTTTACTATCTTTTCGCTCAAAACGTAGGCGAGACAAGCGGGGCGCTCGGATTTGGACTTCGCGTAAACGAGCGCTACGATAATCGAAAAAAAGAAGTCGGATTTGAGCTCAACTACTTTCTCGACTCAGCGAGTATCGCAGGGGCGAGCACTACACAAGCTCAGCAGTCACAGAGTCTTTACGGGTCAGTCAACTTTACTTTGCTTTTTGTTCATGCCTGGAACTTGATTGGAGATCTAGAAAACTATAACCGCATGCGCGGCAGTATCTTTGCCGCCTTAGGAGGGACTTACGCATCAGGGTTTCTCGGTGGACTGGTGCGCGGCGGATACGAGTGGCGGATGGGTAAACACTGGGGTGTTCAGGCGGTCTTGGGATACCGACCGAGTGCGACTCGGTTCATCAACGGATCGAGCGTCGGAGTTGTGTCGGGAGTTGAGTTCGGGATGGGGATTAGCGCTCTCTTTTAACACATGAAAAACAAACAGAGTCGATTAAGAAACGCACTTAAGAACCTTCTGACGCTAGCAATCGTTGCAGCATCAGGAGTTATTGCGTCGTCTTGCTCAACTCTAAGCTCAGTGTTTGGAAAAAACTCAGAAGCCGATGCACCTCGGCTCATTGAGAATCCGTTTGGGAGCTTTGCAGGAGATGTCCGCGATCGAAACCCAGGAGTCATCCTCCGCTCAAAGCGCGGAGATCGATCAGTCGAAGTGCAAATCCCCACGAACGACCAGGAGCTTGGATCACTTGAGTTTCCAATGCCCAGTACGCAGAGTCCCTCCGGGCGAGGACTTGCATCCGTCAATGGGCGAGCGATTGATGAGAGCTACACCTCTCAGAAGCCCGGACTTGCTGATCGAGAGATTTCTCGAACTTTCCCTCAAATGAGTGCCGTAGACGATGCTCGTCGACGCCAGATCGAATCGGATCTCGGGCTTCGAATGGCGGAAGGAGAGTCCGTCGAGGCCGACTCCTCGTATCTCGCTCGCGTCGACTTCGTGAAGCAGCTGTTTAGAGAGTCGCGCTTTGAAGCAGCGCTCATTGAAACCGACCATCTCCTCAAGATGTATCCCACTGATCCTCGACTCTACGAGATGCGTGGTACTCTTTACGATAAACTCGGATATACGGATCTTGCCGTTAAAGCCTGGAATCAGTCCCTCAAACTCAATCCCGATAACGACTCACTTAAGCGCTTTATGTCACAGCGCCGCTTCCAGAGCGGTGGACGTGGGGTCGCAAGCCCATGAAACAGATCATCACGATTCTAAGTCTGCTCACCCTCACTCCTCTGTCGTTCGGCGCTGTGCCTGTGCATATCAAGCGCGTCAAACAGCAGACCGAAACACAACTTCGTGGTTTAGTGGATCCTCTCCTCAGTAAGTACTGTGCTGATCAGTGCAAGCTCCTTGAAGTTCAAAGTAGCGTACAGCCTTATCAGCCTGATCAGGTGACCCCAGGTTTTGATGAAGTCCATCCCCAAGCTCTCGCAGAGCTCGTGCCCGCGTCAGCACGACTAAAACTTCTCGTCGATGAGATGATGGGGCCTGTCTCGCGCGGTAAAATGGTCGACCTGATTCAGCAACATGTCGATGTCTTAGACTATCCCGTGATTATTGACGTTAAGACGGCAAAATTTCCTCAGCCTCTGACATCGACTCGAAAAGTCTCTGAGCTTCGGGACCAAATTTCAAATCGCTTTAAAACAACTCTCTCCCAACTCTTTCAACAGTTCTGCCCTCACCAGTGCACTCTTGCTGACTTTGATCTCAAGGTCGAGCCAGTCAACGCTGAAGAGGCTCAGTACGGCGGATCAGGAGAGTTTTTCCAGGAAGGCGATACTGCCGTTCGTGTCACTAAAGTGAGCGGCACCCTCCTATTGGACACAACGCTCACTGCAGAGGAGCGAGCCAACATCGTAGAGATGGCTCGCCTTAAAACCAACTACCTCAAAAATGTCGAACTGAACGCCTCGATTCTTAAGTTTCCTCATCCCATCCCCTATGCCGACGGGCAAGGTCGCTCTCTCGCAGGACGTGTGGGCTATGGACCTGGATCAACGAGCGAAAACATCAACCAAAACCGAACTGACAAAAGCACAAGCTCACTGAACTCGAGCACCAACTCAAACTCGAGCTCAAACTCAACAAACTCGAATAGTGAATCAGCAAATCGATCCGAGAAAAACGAGCGCTACGAAAAAATCGAGCGCGTCGAAAACGGCGACGCAGTCCAAGCAGAACTCAAAAAGTTTCAGCTCTATGCTGCGATATTTGGTGGATCGATTCTCCTCATCCTCACTCTCTTGCTCGCTCTGCTCCTCAAAGGAGGGCGATCAAAGGCAAGCGAAGTCATTCAGCGGATCATTCACTCTGTAACTGGAGATCCACAAGCAACACCTACGCGCTCAAGCTCTCCTGACAACAAGGCTCTCGGCAAGCGATACGAAATCGATGCGCTCACTGATGAGCTTGTTAGAATCTATGCCGAGCACCCCAAAGTCGCAAAGATTGTCTTTAGTCGCGTCCTCACCGAAGAGGGGGTCGACGTCACGGCCCAGTATGTTCACATCTTTGGCGAAAGCGTGGTCTTAGACTTGTTAAGGGACCCCAGCCTACAACAAGATCTCTCGGAGCTTCTCGAGTTTTATGCGCGCAATACGATTGAAATCACAGAAGATGAGCGCCTAGAGCTGCTGCGCCGAATCCATAACCGCACTGTCGCAGCGAAGATGATTGTGTTTGGTAAGAGATCGTCAAATCAATTTGAGTTTTTGGTCGAGATGGACGCGTTACAGATTCTCGAACTGATTCGAAACGAATCCCTCACGATTAAAGCAATTGTGATGACTCAAGTCGACGCACAAAAGCGCCAGAGAATTTTTTCGCAACTAGACGAAAGTACGCGGATGAAGCTACTGGCTGAACTTTCGCGCATCGATTATCTGCCTAAAGATTACATTTTCAATGCCGCTTCGGCCCTCAAGCGTAAGCGTACCGAAAACCCACGTCTCAACACCGAAGCCCTTCCCGGCTCTGATGTGCTCGTGGGACTTCTAGAGAAAACCAGCCTCGACGCACAAAGAAGTGTGATTCAACAGCTTCAGTCGGCAAATCCCGATCATGCGCGACTCGTTAAAAACAAACTGGTCAGCATTGACTCGCTTCCTTACCTAAGAGACTCACACCTCCTCGAAGTTGTATTGGGCCTGAAGCACGATGAGCTGCTCCAGTTCTTAAAGGGCGCTCCTGAGCATATTCGAAAGACCGTATTTTCGAAGTCACCACGCGAACTCGTCGCAGAACTCGAAGAGCAGCTCAGCACAATTAACGTCATCAGTCGCGAAGTGTACTCAAATCTTGAACGAAAACTTCTCAACCGGGTCAAGATGATGGCCAATGAGGGCACCGTCAATCTTATTGAAGTGAACGAGAAAATGTTTGGCTCAGGTGCAGCCGGTGTGGCTTCGATTCGTGAAGATGGGCGCTCAGGTGTAGCCCTAGGCGAGGCCGAAAACACGCAGCAGCTTAAGAAGGTGGCCGGATGGTAAAGGGCGTCGACACAACGAAAGCCACCATTGAGATGCTCCGCGAAGTGAAGCTTTTTCAATGTTTCTCAGACCAGGAGTTGGGCGAGCTACTCCGCTTAGGTGAAGCACGCGGGTGTGAGGCATTTCAAAATATTGTGATCGAAGGTGAGCTCTCTTGGGGAGTGTATCTCATCTTAGATGGCGTTGTTGGGATCTCTAAAAACGCAAAAATGGGCGGCAACGCCTATGATCTAGGGCAGCTTCACCGTGGAAGCTTTTTTGGAGAAATGTCGTTGGTGGATGAAAACCCACGCTCCGCTAGTGTGCGCGCCGAAACTGACTGTCATCTTTTCTATATTGGTAAAGATGTATTTAGCCAATTTTTGGCTCGTTCTCCGGAACGGAAAGTTCGCTTTTACGAGACCTGTGTCAAGCACATGGTTCACCGGTTGCGAGATCTTAACGACAACTACGTCGTGAGCCAGTACCAGCTCTGGAAAACGGCGATCGAAAAAGACAAGGACGCGGCTTAATTATGAATTTCTCATCAATATTTGGAGTGCTTCTTGGTTTTGGAATTGTCTACTCTTCGCTCTACGAGAGCGGGATGGAGATGGCATTTTTTCTTAACTTCCACGGAATCGTTATTGTTTGCGGTGGTACTTTGGCTGCTGCGAGCATCAGTTTCCCGATGAACAAGATTCTCTCTCTTCTGAAAATATTTTTTCAACGCGTCTTAGGAAAGAATAAAGCCGAGTTTCAGACCACAATCGAACAACTCCTCGATCTCAATAAGCGCGCCTCAGCGGGACTGATGAGCTTAAACGATGCGATCGCGGGGCTTAAACATCCGTTTTTGAAAGAGGCGGCAAGTCTCATTGCTTCAGGTGTAATGACAGATAAAGAAATTCGGGCCGTCTTAGAGCAAAGAGTGAAAACGACGGAATATCGGTTTCTCCACGAAGCCAATATGTTTCGAATTTTAGGTCGTTTTCCGCCGGCGTTCGGTCTTTTAGCTACAACGCTTGGCATGATCGCATTGCTCACCAAGATTGGCGAACCCGGGAGTGAAAAGCTCATCGGTCCTGCGATGTCGATCGGCCTAGTGGGGACTTTGTATGGAATAGCGCTGTCGAACATGGTGTTCATCCCGATCGCTGAAAATCTTACCGAGAGGACGGAGGAGGAGATTACGCTTCGTAAGATGATTGTCGAGGGAGCGGTACTACTCAAGCAACAGGTCAACCCTATGACCATGCGAGAGAGCCTGAACTCCTTTTTGCCACCCAAAGAGCGCGTATTACGTAAGGCGTCTTGAGTAACCCATGGCCGTAAAGACCGTAGCCCAGCTTCAAAAAGAATTAAAAGAGCTTGAGGCTTCTGCGCGCCGCAAAGATGGTCCATCAAAGCCGCCCGAAGCTCATGACGAGAGCAACTGGCTGGTCTCTTACGCGGACATGATGACTTTGCTATGTGGATTTTTCATTATGCTCTTTAGCATGGCCACTCTTGAGAAGCCTCGTTACGAAAAAGCTCGCCAAGAAGTGCAAAAACATTTCAAAGAGCAGCTCGGGCTCTCCCCTGCCAAGGGACCCTCACAAGCGCACGAGGGCGTGGTCTCAGCACCAACAGCAGCCCAAGCTCCACCGATCGTGCAAGAAAAGCCATTGGATGAGCGTATTCATGATCGAGTGGAGCAGATCATCATCGATAACAAACTCGAAGAGTTTGCAGGGGTACGCCAAGACAAGCAAAGCATCACGGTTGTTTTTGAGTCTCAGGTTTTTTTCGATACTCTGAGCGCCTTTCTGACTGAGGATGGGCGACAAGTGCTTGAAAAGCTTGCCGAAGGAATCCGCTCTGAACTCACAAAAGCGGGGGACTCGCCTGCACCCTTTAAGTTTGTGATTGAAGGACATACGGATAGTCGCCCTATCTTAAGCGGGAGTTTTCCATCAAACTGGGAGCTCTCAAGTGCTCGGGCGGCTTCTGTGCTTCGAATCTTTTTAAATCAAGGTTTCTCAGCACAACAAATGCTCGCCATCGGTTACGCGGACACTCGACCCCTCGCACCCGAGCGCACGCCTGCTGGGTTGCTCGATGATCAAGCTTTGTCAAAAAATCGACGCGTTGTGATCCGAATTCTAAATCCATCGGCTGAGCAAATTCCTTGGGCATCTGAATCGGCAAACTCTGCCCGTTGATTCGCGTGACATCCTCCTTAAGCATCAAACTGAGAGGGATCAGGACTCATGATGCGATGGAAATGCCCACACTGTGAAATCGAGCTCTCAGCCGCAAACGAGCAAGTGAGTGCAGAATGGTCGTTCTCAAAGTGCTGTCAGTGCAGTGGATTTGCTCTGATTCGACTGCCTCGTATTGAACTCATCCGCACAGGAGAGCCTCCATCGTCAGAAAACTATATTGAAACCTCATCCGTACAGCCGCCCACTCTGATTAAACCCGTTGTACGGCAACCCGCATCCCGTAGCTCCGCACCACTACCTGATCCACTTCCCACGACGATACCTCCCTTGCCTCGCAAATCACGCACTCCTCAGATCCTTGCATCTGTTTGTATCGTTTCGGTGATCTCAGGAGCTTTTTTGTTTCAGATTCACGAGAAAGCCTCAACCCCAAGCGCTCGTATGACTGATCCAGCTGCTCCTGCGGATCGCGTACCTGAAACCACCCAAGCTGCTCAAGCCCCTCAACTGCAACCTCTCGCGGTCGTGGACCAAATCGAGCAAAAAGCGATGGCACCTGAGCGATTACCTCAAGCTGAAGATACTCCTCCTGCTGTCGCCCAGCTCTCAAACCCAGAGCCCACGTTGATCGAAGGTAAGCAGACCGTCTCTGTCACAATCCGCGATCCAGAAGTCAATCTACGCACTGGACCCGGACTCACTTATCCTGTCATCGGAAAAGCTCAGGAGGGTGAGAGCTTTCAAGTGATTGACTGGGAGGATCAGTGGTTAAAGGTCCAAATCGAAAACCCAAAAATCGCTGCAAGCGATACGGCTTGGCTCAAAAAAAATCGCGCTAATCTCGTTCTCAAAAACGATCGAGTAGCAGCTACTCACTAGGAATGCATTTCCAGAGTGAAATGCGCTTTAAAAAAAGATCCTGAGCACGCGTCTCAAGCGGGGGGAGCACATCACACTTTGCCGCCAAAAAAGAAGGTGGCGCTGAGTACCTTAGATCTGCGACAAAAATCACAGGTCGCGTAAGTTTAGGCCAACCCACTCGAAGATCCGGCCACTCCTTTTGATCTCTTCGATGCTGAGGTAACAAGATGACGCGCGTAGGATCAGCAAGCGCAAATGCTGCTTGTGAGGCGGTCTGATAACGCGTACCGACCCAAGGTAACGCTTGATCCTCAACTGAAAGCTTATTTCCAAGATGCTCGCGAAGATCTTCCCAGCCTCGAAGATCATTGGAAACATCTAAAAGCGCGGCACGCTCTGGACCCTGAGAGTTGACAAAAAAACGGGTGATCCAAGGAAAGTGAAACGCGCTTGTAAACACTACAAAAACTAAAAGACCATGTCCTACATGCGCGCGCGCTAACAAAGAAAGACTACTTTCTCGAGCACTTCGTAACGAGAGCCAGAGCACCGGAAAAATCCAAGCCATCAAAAGCCAATGCGGCTTAAACTCGCCTCGAAGGGGTTGAAGCAAAAAAAGCAATGCTGTCGGAACCATCCAAGCTAAAAAGAATTTGGCTTCGCGCTCGCGCCACCTCCTCATCAGAGCGAAGGCACCAAAAAGAGCGGGCGCTGCAACTAAAAGTTGAATCGCCCAAGCCCTAAGTCCACGCACCAAAGAAAACTCTCCGCGATGCCGCTCACTTAGTTGATAGCTCAGAGCGACCCAGTCGTTTTGTGCGTTCCACCAGAGAGTGGGTAGAACACCTAAAACACCTGCGCACACGAGCGCAACAAAAGCGTACTTAAAAAGTCTACGATCTTTGGGGTACACCTCGATGATCAGAAGTAGCAGTACGCCCGGAAAAAAAAGGATCGCTGAGATTTTTGAAATCAAACTGAGTAAAAGTCCAAAAGCTAAATAGAGCACATCTCTTTTTAAGGGGCTTTCAGCAAAGCAAAGCCGCCAGCAAGCCGTAAAACTGATCAAAACACCTAAAATCAGCGGAAGATCAGGAACCATCATCCAAGAGACCGAAAAAAGTGCTCCGAAACACAAGAACACTCCTAGTCCTCTCATTGGATGAGCTGACGTCGACTTCAACCACCCTAAAAGCACCCAAATCCAAAGGCCATTGAGCAATGCACTGGAGAAGCGGATGAGTTGCGTTGAGGCGCCAAAGGGCTCTAAAAAAAAATACCCAAACACCGAGCGTACCGCAGCTATCCACCAAGCGATCATCGGTGGGTGATAGGCATAGCCCCAGTCCAGGCGCTGAGAGATGACCCAATAGTAAGCTTCGTCATCGGTGATACCAAGAGTTGCGCCGAGCCCAAAAACAGCGCAAGCAATTAGGACTGAGAAAAAAAGCCTCACTCTTAAGTTCCTTGCTTAGGAACTTCGTGCTTCACCATCGTTTCAATCCCACGACGAAACTCGATCCAATAACGCTGAGCTTTTTTGGGATCCGCCGTTGGAAGCTCAAGAGTAAACGTCGGGATCCCGCGCTCCTGTCCCGCGTAGTTGCCGAGCGATCCCGGAAAAAACCCACCTGAAACTGCTTTAAGTCGCTTTTTTAGCTCTAAAGCCCGCTTAACGTACTCTTTTGGAAATCGAGAAAGCGCAAGCGTATTGGGACCGTCGTAATCCATGAAACCCAAGGGAGCATGGATCGAAAGAATCTTTTGAGGCTTAAACTCTTCAATCAAATAAGTCTGAAAGACAGTCTCAGGTTCAGAGTGAGCGCTCGCCCCCGGGTAGCGGCGCGGATTGCTTTTGAACTGGTTTCGCCAGGCCAGAAGTGCTGAAGTTTTCCAGTCTTGCGTGTTGAAGTTACGATTGACGTCTACTCCTCGCGCATTCGTGCGCGTTCGAGGTGTTTTGTAGAAGCTATCGGGATTGATGAGGGGAGCAATCACGACTCGAGCATCCTTAAGCTTATCTGCGTTTTGCTCCATCCACTCCAAAGTCTTAAGGCCCACATACAGAGGCGTGACCTCGTCGCCGTGTACCATCGAAAAAACGAGCGTTGTGTTGGTCGACTGAGAGTTTCCATACTCCCAGTAAAGCAGAGGCCTCTCCTCGACCGACTTACCTCCGACTTTTGGCACCTGCTTCGGACAAGTAAAAGCTGGCCATTTAAACTCTGCATAAGCACGAGTCATTTGCTCACAAAAACGAACCAGCTCCTCCCCCGCCTTTGCAGTTGGATACAGCGCAGGGGCAAGCGTCAAAATCAGGATGTACTTTGCGATCGTCTTCGCAGAATGAACCACCTCACCGTGATAATCCCGAAAAGCACGAGAATCAAACCCAGAATTCCGTATTCTAAGCGCTGGATCACTCGGATCACGCGATCGACGTGTGCGCCATAATGATAGGTTGCATAAACGATTGCGGGCACACTCAAAACGGCCGCTAGACCGTCATAAAAGAAAAAAACTCGAAACGGCAGCTTTAAAACACCCGCAGAGAAAAAGATCGGCGCACGAAGGCCGGGCATAAAACGCGCGAGAAAAATGACGTAATTCCCCTTTTTAAGTCGCTTTTCGACTGCGCCTAAACGCTCTGGATGGAGAACTCGCGCAAAAAACTTTCGCTGAAGAAGGCGGCGGCCATACCGCGCTCCAAGGGCAAAAATAATAGAATCCCCGAGCATCACGCCCACAAAGCAAATCGCGATCATTGCGTAAACGTTGCCACTGTACTCGTAGCAGTAGAGACCTGCGACAAACAACGTGATGTCTTCGGGAATGGGCAAACCCAGTCCACAGGCAAGGAGAAGAACAAAAACAAAAACATACGGAAGCGGAGCCCAGACGCCCGCGATAGAGGCGACGATGTTTGCTAGAGTTTCCACTGTAGGGGGAAGTTTGCCGGATGAGCCCCCTTGCTGGCTAGCCTCTTTTAGAGAGTGGATGAGCTCTCTGGTAGGCCTCTCGAAGCGCGTCGAAGTCGACATGCGTATAGCGCTGTGTCGTGGATAGACGCGCGTGCCCTAACATCTCTTGAATTGCACGAAGATCCGCTCCTGCTGCAAGAAGATGCGTTGCAAAACTATGTCGAAGAGCGTGAGGGGATATGCTCCTTCCCTCAGAACTAAACTCTGCACTCACTCCAGCGGCACGCATGAGTTGACGCGCCAAAATGCGCGCTACACTCCGCTCACTGAGACGTGAGCCTCGAAAATTTGTAAAAGCTGCAATCTCTCCCCGAGCCTTTCGAGCATCAAAGTAGGAGCTCAGCGCATCGATTGCGGGAGCACCAAGCGGGACGCTCCGCTCTTTTGAGCCTTTCCCTAAAACGCGCACCCAACCTGCAAGAAGATCAAAGTCCGCAATATTTAACGCGACACTTTCGCTCACTCGAAGTCCACTGCCATACAAGAGCTCCAAGAGCGCGCGATCGCGCAGTCCAAGCTCTCCCTCGCCGCTTGATGCTGAAACCAGTGCAAGCGCTTGCTCGATTTTCAAAAAATTCGGGAGCACTTTTGGAATTTTAGGCGACGGCACAAGCGCTCCGATTTCACGCGAGATCCAGCCCTGACGCCTAAAAAAACGAAGTGCGGACCGAACGACCGAAAGGCCGCGGGCAAGAGAGCTGCGCGCATGTGTTTCCCACCTTCCCGCCACATAAGAGCGCAGTTGGGCGGGCTCAAAGGATGCTTCAAATTCCCCTATGGTTTCAATGCGATACGTGGACTCCAAATCCAAGATCCAAGCCTCAAGATCCGACTCATAAGCGCGCAGAGGGTGAGGGCTCAGTTGTCTCCGCTTTTGGGAGTACTCCAAGAACGCCGCAACTGCATCCCGCATCCGCATGCCAACAAGTGTACGGTTAGCCCAGGGCTATGGTAAAGCAGCGCCATGTCAACGGTGCATATTGTTGGAGCCGGACTTTCTGGATCAGAGGCCGCCTATTTTCTCGCACAGCGCGGGGTGAGTGTCGTTGTTCATGAAATGCGTCCAACTAAACTTACCGAAGCGCACCGAGGCGGAGACTGCGCTGAGCTTGTCTGTAGTAACTCGCTCAAATCCAAAGCCCCACACTCAGGACCTGGAATCCTCAAACGAGAGATGGACGCCCTGGGCTCATTGATCCTTGAAGCCGCTCGCCTGAGCGAAGTTCCTTCTGGTGAGTCCCTTGGTGTTGATCGCGATCGTTTCTCGTCGTTCATCACAGAAAGGATCCGCAAGCACCCTAAGATCCAATGGATTCAAGGCGAGATCGCAGCTCCAGACCCTCACGGGATCACCCTGCTTGCGACGGGACCCTTGACCTCAGAGCCCCTGGCGCGCTGGCTTCAAAAAGCAACTGGCGAATCAGATCTCTACTTTTACGATGCCATAGCCCCGATCATTGATGCGGATACTATTGATTTTGAAAATGCATTCGTTGCAAATCGCTACGGGAAAGGAGCAGAGGATGCCTATGTCAACTGCCCACTCAATGAGCTTGAGTACGCAACGTTTATCAAAGCTCTCCTCAATGGCGAGATGGTGCCTTCAAAAAACTTCGAAAAAGAAAAGTTTTTTCAAGGCTGCCAGCCGATCGAAGCGATCGCTGCCGGAGGAAGCGAAAGCTTGCGCTTTGGACCCATGAAGCCTGTTGGGCTCACCGATCCTCGCACAGGAAAACGACCGCACGCCGTTGTGCAACTGCGCCCTGAGAACTTAAGTCGCACTGCCTATAACCTTGTAGGCTTTCAAACTAAGCTTAAATACGGCGAACAAAAGCGGATTTTGCGCATGATCCCTGCTCTGCGGAGGGCAGAGTTTTTGAGGTTGGGTTCGATTCATCGCAACACTTACGTCTGTGGTCCTCAAGTTTTGCGACCGGATCTCTCTTTGCGCGGACACCCTCGTGTCTATCTTGCAGGTCAGGTGACTGGGGTTGAGGGCTATGTCGAGTCATCCGCCTGTGGGCTTCTCGCAGCGAACTTTATCTGGCAACGTTTAACGGGTCGCGCGCACTCTTCTCCGCCAAGCTCAACAGCGATGGGAGCTCTCCTTAAGCACATCGTTGCCTCAGACCCAAAGAGTTATCAGCCTGCCAATATTCATTTTGGATTGTTTGAACCTAGAGATTTTGATCTACCCGCAGGAATAGGTCGGGACGCGATCCGAGAGAAAATGTCAGATCAAGCTCGACTTGCATTTGGGTCGTGGTTGAGTGAGCTGGGATTTTCGGCTCGACTCAGTCAAGTTTCCGCACAATAATTATAGCCAAGTGAAGAACGGGCTGCTTTATCTTTCGTTTTTTGTTTTTGCGTATTTCGTAAATTCGCTCGCCTACGCAAACGAGAAGCTTGAGTTCAAAGTCATCAAGATCAACTCCTCTGGCGTACTCCTCCGTGTCTTAGGTACCGAGTTTCCTAGCGTAGGCACGCTCCTCACTCTCGAAAGCGAGAGTGAAAAAAAACTCGCAATCCGCGTTGTAAAAATCAACGCAGAGAAGCGGTCTTTCTCGGCAAAAACGATAAAAAATCTCTCTCTCTCACCCCCTAAACCCAATGACCTTCTGACGGCCACCGTTGTGTCAAGCGCTCGCGAGTCTGAGTCGAAACTACAAAAGGCTCTTGATCGCGACAAAGGAGTCCCCTCAGTCCAGTGCAACAGAAAACGAAAGTCGATCGGGATTTACGGAGGGTTTCTTGATGGAATCGGCGCTCTCGCCTCAGGGAACATCGCTTACAACCTTGGGTGCTTTGCGCGTGTTCACGCAGGCTATGGGATCACACCACTTGGATACATTAACTTTAGCTTCCTTCACGGAGGAATGCGTTTGTTTGTACCGGGCTGGAATCTTAGCCCAACCCTTGGAATCAACTTGACGCAAATCACCTATCAGCAAACGGATCTGGACTACTCGCTAGCGGATGCACTGAGCTCCGTCACTGCTGGCGTGGCAGCGGCGGGGGACACGAAAAGCTCTACAACGATTCTCTACATGCCCATTGGACTGGACTGGACTTCGAGCTGGGGCTTTCATGTAGCCGCCGGAGCATCTCTCGCGTTTCAGCCATTAACTCTTGTATTTTTTTACGCGAATCTGGGGTTTTTTTTCTAACGACAAAAAGCTTTGGGGCTAAGTGGAGATCCACCTAGCCCCATGCTTAATCACTGCTCAAATCGAATTGGTCTCGATTTAGTCTCAGTGTAGACTTGCGCGACCCTTGAGCTGAGACGCTTTTTGCACAAACCGCCTGAGCAATCGCTCGTCGGTCTTGCTGGTCTCAAACTTCAAGTGATTGACCGAAAGAGCATCCACACGCATCAGGCCACTGCGTGAAGCGAGCCCCACGCGAGGAGCCATTGCTCCTGCAAAGTCGACAAACAATGCGATCCCGCTTGATCCCGATGTCGTTCCAGTGAAGACACCAGCGATTCCGCGCACACCATTTCCGAAATCAAAAGCAGGAAAGAAGTTCAGAGGCAGGCCAACGTGCTGACCCACGTTATCGAGCTCCTTGATCGCGAGCGCGACTCCCACCATTGCACAGCCTTCACCCAAAGCGACGTAGACGATCGTTTTGGTTCCGCCTACAGGCAGTCCCACAGTCGTACACTGACTCAACCCACCGACCGGAATGGGCGTTCCATTAGGAAGGGTCGTCATCACGTTCTGAACATTTGCGATGTCCGAGATGTTCACTGCGACGACGAGCTCCGTTCCCCCAGAAAGAATCGGGCGGAACGACACGGTCCCATAGGAGACGCCAGGTACTTTCGGATCGAAAATGGGGAGAGTTAACGCAGGAAACGTGAGCCCTCCGGTTTCGAAGTTCGCAACCACCTCACCCCAGATGTCTCCATCCTGAGTGTAAGTGCGGATTTGGACACTTTTCGCCAACCCGCCTTGTCCTTGCTTGCCACAACCCACCGCCAACGTTCCGCACGTCACGAGTAGAGCCACTGCCGTTAGGGAGCGGGTCCACTTTGATTTCAACATTGTCATAACAACCTCCTCAGTAGGTTGTAGTGTTAATTAAACTGAACACTACCAAGTTAGATTCACAAACCTAACTGATTTGGTCAACTATTAATTTTTATGACTAGTTGTGTTATTTCGGCAATTTATGAATGCATTGCGCAAAGCTCTTGATTATTAAGCGTTTTGGTTAAACTTAAAAGATTTATTACTCTCGTCTTTTTTTGACGGCTTTAACAAAAACAGAGTTCTCAACTCGCGCCAGCTCTTTCTCGTCATCGCTCCAGAACGAAAAATGAAACTTCTCCTGTGCTGCGCCACTCCTTTGGAGTTGATCTCGAATCCTCTCCACCGACTCGTCGGGGATCTGAATCTTCATGTTGACGGCGGCGCGCGCCGGCACCAAGAACTCCACCGCAACGCGCTGACTCCAGATACGCGAACCAGGAAAGATCCTCCCGCACAAAAGAGCGGGCATCGGGTCAGCCACTGCGCACAAAGCCCCCCCAAAAAAAGTCCCATGATGATTTTTTAAATGCCAGCGCAGGGGAACGCGAATGTGGCAACTCCGGTAGTCCGCGGCGACAGAGATCACTCTAAGACCCATGAAAAAAAATGGAGGATAAAGCTCCAGCATTCGGGACTCAGAGAGAAAGCCCACACGCGCCAGAAAGGAAACGGGGTTTTTCATTATTCCTTGACCCTAGCACGCTGGGAGCCCGGTTTCCCCCTTGTTCGGATCGCCGCAATGCGATAAATCCGCGTCATCATGAGAGTACGCGATTGGATCATCGTCACCGGGAACGCAAACCGACCGCTCGCCGAAAAAATTGCCGACCGTCTCCAAAAGCCCCTCTCTCGAGCGGACGTCAAGCGCTTCTCTGATGGTGAAGTCTTTGTCGAAGTTCACGAAAACGTTCGAGGGCGTGACGCCTACGTTATTCAAAGCACCTGCCCCCCCGTAAACGACAATCTGATGGAACTTCTCGTTCTGATCGATGCACTCCGTAGAGCGAGCGCGAAGGAGATCACAGCAGTGATCCCGTACTACGGATACGCTCGACAAGATCGCAAAGTCGCCCCTCGTACGCCAATTTCTGCAAAGCTCGTGGCGAATCTCTTGGTCTCAGCCGGAGCGACTCGCGTGCTTGCGATGGATCTTCACGCAGGCCAAATTCAAGGATTTTTCGATATACCGCTCGATAACATTTTTGCGATGCCGATCATGCTTGAGCATATGCGCAAAGTTCTCCCTGAGGAAAATCTCGTCATCGTAAGCCCCGATGCGGGAGGCATGGAGCGCGCGCGCGCCTACGCCAAGCGACTCAACGCTACGGTCGCCATGATCGACAAACGTCGTATCCGCGCCAACGTTGCTCAAGCGATGAACGTCGTCGGTGATGTCGAAGGCATGACTGCACTCGTCATCGACGATATGATCGATACGGCAGGCACGCTCACCGAAGCCTCGCATGCCGTGATGAAAAATGGCGCTAAAGAAGTCTACGCTGCCGGAATTCACGGACTTTTCTCCGGCCCCGCGATCGAGCGAATCATGGCCTCGCCCATCCTGAAAGTCTTTACCACGGATTCTGTACTGCTCAACGAAGCTGCAAAAAACTGCCCCAAAATCCACCAGCTCTCTTCAGCGCCTTTGATTGCCGAAGCAATTTCGCGCATCCACAACTACGATAGCGTTTCTAATCTTTTTGTCTGAGATGAAACTCGTCGTCGCGCTCGGTAACCCTGGCCCTAAATATGAGCTCACACGCCACAACGTAGGTTGGCTCGCACTCGATCGCCTGATCGATGACTGGGGGGCAAAAGGACCTGCAAAAAAAGAACGAGGCGAAGCCTGGGAAGCCACTCGCTTTGGCGAGAAAGTCCTTCTCGTCAAGCCGCAGACTTTTATGAACCTCTCGGGCCAATGCGTAGGACCACTTTTTCATTTCTATAAATGCACGCCCGAAGATCTAATCGTGCTGCATGACGAAGTCGATCTTCCCCCGATGCAGCTCAAGATCAAAACAGGCGGCGGCACTGCGGGTCATAACGGCCTTAAGTCCATCGATGCGGCCCTAGGCGCGGGCAAGAACGGCTACCACCGCGTGCGCATCGGTGTTGGTAAAAACCCTGAGCGCGAAACGGCGGACCATGTTTTGGGCGCTTACTCGGATGAGGAACTTGGGCAGCTCGATCCGGTGCTCGATCGCGTGGCGCAGGCTGTGGACCTTCTGCTTCAGGGCAAGTCGCTTGAAGCTCAGAACCAGTTCAATAGGAAATGAAAAGCTACCGCAGGACCGGATATGCCGAGGAAGCGGCGCGAAGGATCAGCTAGGCCGCTTTTTCGGATCTCAAGTTCCACCGGGTCGAGGCCATAACCGATTTTGACAACCGCGCAGCCGCGGTCGTCGCCCGGGCGATCGGAGTGACGAAGGAAGGGATCACATCGCCAACCCCGAACTTTGGGGCTGATTCGCGACTTTTGCAGGCTTGCCCTCCTTCCGGCCCAAAGGTAAGACCCCTCCATGGGCTTTACTTGCGGAATCGTAGGCTTACCGAACGTCGGCAAATCGACTATTTTCAACGCGCTCACGAGCGGCAAGGCGGAAGCCGCAAACTTCCCCTTCTGCACGATCGATCCGAACACCGGCATCGTGCGCGTCCCTGACCCGCGCTTAAAGGGCATCACCGAGTACATCAAGCCCAAGCAAGTCGTGCCCGCGACCATGAGCTTTGTCGATATCGCTGGCCTCGTCAAAGGCGCATCCAAGGGCGAGGGATTAGGTAACCAGTTTCTCTCCCACATCCGCGAAACCAACGCGATCGCACACGTCGTGCGCTGCTTTGATGATCCAAACATCGTGCACGTCGAAGGCTCGGTCGATCCGATCCGCGACATCGAAGTAATCGACATCGAGCTCATGCTCGCCGATCTCCAGACTGCCGAAAAGCGCTACACGATGCTCAAGCGCCAAGCGCAGACCGGCGATAAGAAAGCCGCCGGCCAGTACAACGTACTCGAGCGCTGCAAGGCCGCGCTCGAAAAAGGCACTCCAATTCGTGCTGTCGGACTTTCGCCTGAAGAATTCGCGCAAGTCGCTGAGTTTCATTTCATCACCGCCAAAAAGGTCATGTACGTCGCGAACCTCCAGGAACAGGACATCGCCAAACCTGAAGGCAATGCGCATGTTCAAAAGCTTCTCGCGCACGCCAAAAAAGAGAATTCTCCCGTCGTGTTCATCTGCGGAAAAATCGAGAGCGAACTCTCGGAGCTCAACGACGAAGAGAAAGCCTCATTTCTTAAAGACTTTGGGATGGAAGAACCGGGCCTCAACCGCGTGATCCGCCAAGGCTACGACCTCCTGGGTCTTCAGACCTATTTCACCGCGGGTGAGAAAGAAGTGCGCGCGTGGACTTTTCAAAAAGGGTGGAAAGCTCCGGCATGCGCGGGTGTGATTCACTCTGATTTTGAACGCGGATTTATCAAAGCCGAAGTCTATCACTACGATGATTTGATGAAATATAAGAGCGAGTCTGCAATCCGCGACGCAGGCCTCTTGCGACTTGAAGGCAAGGACTATGTCGTCCGTGACGGTGACGTCATGCATTTCCGATTCGCTGTCTAGCGCTCCTGACATCCCGATGCGAGCAGGCTGCGTCTCAGGATGTCCTGGGTGCAGCTACTCGGCCACGACCTATCGAGATTCACTTAACAAAAAAAGCGAAAATCTCTCTTACAATCTCTCAGGATTGAAAGAAAGATTTCGTGGATTCCGATTTGAGCTTGATCCTTTTGACTATCGCCGAAAAGCGCTTTTGTTTCCGAACGACAAGTTTCAGTGGGGTCTTCGTAAACCTATTCCAGGAACTTATGATCTTGAAGTGGTTCCGATTCCTCAGTGCCCCGTACACTCCCCCCTTGTGCGTAAAAGCGCACGAGAGCTTGAGAGCCTTGCTCCCGTTTTGCAAGGATTGCCCGTGTTTGCAGCTCTGATTCTTGAGGACAGAGTCGGACTTGTGCTTAAGTCTAAGCCCATCGCACTCCCTGAGTCTCTTCAGAGTGCCAAATTCAAATCGTTTTGGGTCTGCTTTCATCCTTCAGCAGGGGATCGCGTGTTTGATCACCGAGGGTGGGAGCCGGTTTTTGGCCCTTTTGAGTGGCAAGACGAACGTGGCCATTGGATAAGTTTTGGAGCCTTCACACAACAACGCCTACGGCTCCATGAGCATGGCTTAGAGATCGTCCAAGACTTTTTTCAGGGAACAGAAACAGTTCTTGATCTTTACTGTGGAACAGCGCGCTCCGTAAAAAGATTCTTCGAAAAACAACAGTCCCGCGAGATTTTAGCGATCGAGCTCAGCGCACATGCAGCCATGTGCGCGCGAAAAAATGCGCCTGCTGCAACAATACTCCAAGGAAAAGTCGAGCATCGAATCCCTCAGATCCAGGAGTGGCTAAAATCAAAGCGAGAATGCTCAGTACTGATCAATCCACCTCGAGAGGGAGTTCATCGGGAGCTCATTGAGCTTCTCAACTCAAACCCAGTTTTCAACCGTCTGGCCTACCTTTCGTGCTCGTCGCGCACTTTAGGACGCGATTTAAATTTTTTTTCTCAAAACTGGACTGTGCTTGATCTCATTGCCTTGGACTTTTTTCCCTGGGCTCGTCACTATGAAGTTCTAGCACTAATGGAGAGAAAGTGAGCATCGTACTTCCCCTCATTCTTGCCGTCCTCACGGGCTGTAATGCATCAATCACAGGGGAGATCTCTGAAAAAAAGATCGACTCCATCACAAGCAGTGAGCGCCGAATCTTTGTCACCGCAGATACCTATGACGGAAACCTGGGTGGTCGATCTGGAGCAAACTCAAAGTGCCAGACTTCAGCAGAGTCTGCGGGCCTCAAACTGAGCTACATTGCAGTTTTATCTACTGCAGGACCGTGCGCGTCTAACGGAGCAAAATGGCTGATCGATGATCAAAAGCCCGTTTTTTCGATTTCAGCCTCAGGCGAACGCACCCAAGTGGCAGCAAGCTACAGCGCGCTCTGGAGCAGCACACTGAGCAGTCCGATCCTCTACGATCAATATGGGAATTCGATCACATTACGTGCGTGGACAGGCTCCATTGCCAGCGGATGCCCAAGCGGTGCAAACTGCGCCTCATGGACAAATACGACCGAAATGGGCGGGGGCATGAGAGGTGACCCAACGACTACAAGCTCGGCTTGGGTGCAAGACGTGGTCGACGCCTGCAGTGGTTTTAACCCGCTTTACTGCGTGAGCAAGTAAGGATGCTTGGTTTTTGACGATTTGATTCAGTTTCTCGTGTTTAATGCCGATCCTTGGATCAAGGATGTACCTCTATCGCAAAATAGTCTTAGTCCTCATCGCTCTTTCTGTCTTCGGGTGCGCGACGCTTAGCACTCGGGCGCCCACAAGCGAAGTCAGTGACGTCACATTGCCTGATCGCATCATCAGTGACTTTGATGACACGATCAAGATCTCAAACTCACCAAACAAGTTTGAAACCGTGCTTCGCGCTCTGTTCTCAAAAAAAGTATTTCCCGGCATGGCTGAGCTCTACGATGAGATCCTGCGCGGAAACACTCCTATCGCACCTAAACTCGTTGTTGTGTCTGCGTCTCCCACGGTGCTTCAAAAAAAGATTCATAAAACGCTCGACTCCGCTGGCTACCCTCCAAGGCTCCTCGTGCTCCGTAACTGGGGTAAAGATGAGTCCAAGTTTGACTACAAGCTTCGCTCACTTAGGCAAGAGCTCATTAAGCCCACTCTCCTTTTAGGTGATGACGGAGAGAGTGATCCGGAAATCTATGAGGCCGCTCAAGCGGAGCGCCCTGAGAAGGTGGTTGGGATCTATCACCGTGCGATCAAAGGTCGAAAAATCCCCGCAAATCAATCTCATTTCTGGACCGCTTTTGAAGTTGCGTACTATGAACATCTCCTCGGAAGACTTGACCCAGAGGCCGTACTGAGAGTTTCCCGCGCAGTGCTCGCTTACAAGAAAAAATTCAAAACCGTGATCCCAGACTTTATGAGCTGCCCGGATCGCTATCCCCTCACCTGTCAGGAGTCGGGCTTAGGTGAGTTGAGGGAGGCTTGCTCGGAAGTGCGGACGCAGGTGGAAAAACTTTGTGCAAAACGCCCACGTTCTCCGTAGGTGCTGGCATTTTACTGGGTAGTTTTTGCGGCACATCGCTAGGTCCACTCACGCCCCAAAAATAATCCAGACTCTGTAGTCGCACCCCGTGAAACAGATAAGCGTACCAAAAATAGTTTCGAATAATCGACCCCACATACTCGCGTGTCTCGCGAAAAGGAATCGCCTCCACATACTCCAAGAGTCCCCACTCGGGTTTTAGATTTTTTTTCCATTGAGTGACACGATGTGGTCCCGCATTGTAGCCGGCAAGTGCAAACGCGATGTTGCCATCGAACTTGCTCAACACTCCCGCAAGATACTTTGTGCCGATTTTTAGATTACGCTCGTTTTTGGGAAGATCCATGAGTCTGAGCTCTGGATCGACTTCGATTGCGGTGAACGGCATCACTTGCATGAGTCCCACTGCTCCTGCGTGTGAGAGAGCCTCTCCTAAAAATGCGGACTCCTGCTTGATGAGACTCAAAACAAGCACAGGGTCCATACGATTCTCCACTGCAGTCCTCTGAATTGCGTCACGAAAAGCGAGTGGAAAAATCAGCCTCAGAGCAAAAGTAGATCGAATTCCAACACTCTTACGTTGAAGCAACTCTCCTAAGATCTGAAAACTCACTAAGTGATTGCCGACCTCAGAGTTTAGCCAGGCTACATAGATCAGAAATGGACTCGAAAGATCTGCTCGAGCGCGGAACTCCTTAAGATCAACCGCAGCAAGCTCCGGAGCTGCGGAGGCAAGCAGAGCTTCAGCACGGTGGATACGCAAAATCTCAACAGATGTGAGCATAGGGTCCCGGACACGCACTTGGGGAAGTGTGGCGTCAATAAACTCCTCAACCGGCTGAGCGCTCGAAAGCGAGGCTAAGATCCCATAGTAGCTTGTGGGCGATTGGCTCATTACAGCCGCGTACATTTTTCTCGCCTCTTCGAGATCTCCACCAGACTCTAATGCTCGTCCGAGCCAATACAAGACTCGCACACGACTCTGAGATTTTGGGTACTCGTCAAGAAAAGCTCTAAACAAGTCAATCGCGTCCTTACGCTCACCTTTTAAATAAGCATCCATCGCAGACTGGACGGCCTCTACGTCTTTGTCGGGGGCCTTATAGTTTGCAGTGAGAAGCTCTTTAGGTTCATCCAGACGTTCGAACTGAGGGATATCTTTTCGATTAGGGAAAACCTCTTTCAGCTCCAAAGAGTCTTTAGGAAACTGCTTTGAAACTCTCTCCATAGAACGACGACACCGAGAGGCGTGCGGCTCCTCTTTGATCGAAAAACACGTTTTGACAAAAGTCGAGAGTGAGTCGCCCGAAAAAGAAGTGACCAAAGTACCAGATGGAAAGCGCTGAAATGCGCTTTCATAGAGCTTAAGTGATTCAATTTTTTTTCCCAATCGAGCCTGTGCAGTTGCAGCGAGCACATCGGCAAGTGCGAGCTGATAGGGAAGCTCTTTCAAATAGGCTGAGTCAGGAAAGTCTTGATAGATCGAGCTCCAAGTCTTTTTTAGGACCGCCGCTGAACTACTGAGTGATTTCCAGTTTTTTTCTCGAAGATGTCCCCGAGCCTCCTCAAGCGCACTTCGAGCTAAGAGTGCGAGAGCATGATCACCAAAAACTGGATCGGTGAGGAGTGAGTTTGAGATCTTTCGGACTTCTGCGAATTTCTTTTTTTTAAACGCGGCATAAGCTTTTGAGAGCTTTGCGGAGGAGGAAAGCTTTCTTTTTTTAAAGTATTGAGCGCTGATTGCATCGATAAAATAGAGCTCATGAGGCGAGAAAGACGACTCCTCTTTTTTTGCAGGCGCTGCCACAGCAGGATACGCAAGAGTCATGAGAGCAAAAAACACAACCATGAGCTTGCCTCTCCTCTTAAGAAGGGCGCTTAAAGACTGCGCACAAACTCCTAGCGCTTTCCAACCACAAGGGGCGCAGGCTTGATCAAACGAGGTGAGATCAAAGCGCTCAGAGATCCGCTCCTGAGCCTGCCCCCACGTCAAGCGATCTCCGTTCTTTAGGCCAAGCACTTCGGCATGAGCGCGATCTAAGCGATCGATCTTGGTTTGGCTCTCACAACCACTGCCTTTTCGATTTGGACATGGCGAGCATATTGAGTCAGCGCCTTCGATCACCTCGATCTCGACCTGATCTCCGTCGGCCGAAGACAAGCGCTCCGCAATCTCTTTGTAGTTATCCACAAAAGCGTCGGAGTAGCCTTTGCCACGAAAACCTAGCGTGCAGAGAAAGTGATGCGGTCTAAACTTCAACACCGCTGTCCTCTCAGGATGACCGCGGATTGCGAACCTTTTTTAAGTCCACAATCGCTGCTCGAAGAGCAACACGAGCCTCATCGGAGGCGGTCTTTTCGAGCTCCTCCAGTTGCGCGATCACATTTGAAACACGCTCGAGGTTTACATCTCCAGCTAAGGAGGCCATCAATGCATTGTAGCTCTCAGTGATTTCTTGAAAGTGATCTTTCTTTCGGAATACGAGATTCCGATTGATCGCTCCTTCTCTTGCTGCATCCATAGTTTGCTTAAGTTTGTAAATCGGTCCGGCAATCCGATGCGAGATAAAAAAACTCACAAAACTTGCCAATAACAGGAAAGTGCCCTGCACTCCTATCAGAAGCCAAAATACATCCTGCCGCGTGGACTGAATCGTCTGGAGATCACTGCTCATGCCTCGTTCGACGAGCAGACGAGTAAAGTGATCAAACAAGCCATCAATCACCAAAGGATAAATAAAGCTCAACGCGAGCAAAAATGAGACTACATAGAGCATGAATCGAAACTGAAACTGCGGATTGATGAGCAAAACGTTGCGACGTTTCTTCATGATCTAGTTTTTAAACTCTATCTAAAAAACCGCTCACCTTCCAGGGATTCTCAATCGCTCCACGGGCAGACCGTCAATGAGGTGACTTTGAACGATTTCCTCGACATCTTGAGGCTGCACACGCCCGTACCAAACTGCATCCGGATAAACAACAACGCTCGGTCCCCACTCACAGACATCAAGACAACCCGCTTTTTGTGCTCGAATCTCTCCTGCGATACCGCGTTTTTTTAGCGATTCTTTAAACAAAGCGACAAGCCCCTCTGAAGCCTTCTGTCCACACGACTCTCGTTGAGCTCCAGGCGCACGCACATTAGTGCAGACAAAGAGGTGCCGCTTGAGTTTTTTCAAAAATGCCTCCGTTTCACTAAGAGTGGCCGAACTATCATGCCCTCTAAAATACAAAAAGAGTTGCTGATGCTCTAGGTTTCGCTATTTTTTAAACGCACACGGCTAGAACCCGCGGTTGGTCTGAGACTTTGCTCTATGCGTTGCAGCGAGTTACCCTCGAGAGACCTGATCGACGATCGCAACGATCACCATTTGGACGGGGAGTGGATCCTCCGCTCCAAGGCCAAGCACCTGTCGTGCTCCCGTACCCTCTTGAAGCACGAGCACCCGATCACCAGGGCCCGCTGAAACAGAATCGATCGCAACAAGAGGGTTGCGAGGATCACCAAACTCGGCGTCCAACTCAACGCGCAGGAGTTGGCGTGCAGGAATGGTGTCCAAACGTGCTGTTGAAACGACTGGCCCTAGCACTTTACCGAGCAGCATCGACAATCCCCGTAACAGCAGCATCAACTGGATAGAGGTTCGCGACCGACGCTCCCGGGATTGCCATGGATGCTTCGCGCTTCCCGACCCACAAAACTAGATCTCCTTCGCGAGCCCCGACACCGTCAACGACCACCAGAGGATCTCCCAGTGCTTCCCGCTCAGAATTGGTAGGAACGAGCACTTTAAGAGCGATGCCTTGAAGGGATGAAACTTTTTGCGTGGCAACGACCGATCCACGGATCACACCAAAATGCATTAGAAGTACACCGCACTTTCTTCAAGCGGACGCGCAATCACATCAACACGTGCGAGCGAGTTAGTCTCTTGTAAGCTTAAACGAGCAGAGTCACTGGCAGCCTCTACTTCTTCCTGGCGGCCTGAGACCACAAAATAAGCGCGACCACCGATCCCCTGACCTAAGCGCATCCGGCAGAGAAGAACATTGGCAGTCTTGAGCGCACGATCGGCCGCCAAGATCGCTCCAGCCATTGTGGTGCTCTCAGCAATTCCGACAGAGTCGCCGATTGAGCGAGAGGTCGGATCCATCTCCCAGAGCGAGTCCAGATAGGGCACTAGCCCTGTATGCACAGCAGGAATCAGAATCTGCTTTACAACGCAACCCTCTGCTTGCTCGATTGCAGCCTGATAAGACTCCTGGACCGAAGCCACATCACCAAAAAAAAGGATAACATGCTTACCACTTGAAACCGGCTGCGAGGTGATCACGCGCACGGGAGCTTTTTTGAGGATCACATCCGTGAGTACAAGCCCACGCGAAATCGAAGAGAGTTCGATGAACGCAAGTGCCGGAGTCTCGCAACTTGCGAGTCCTTCGTTCCAGTTTTGCAAGATCCCGGCACGCGCCATTTGTCCCTATCCCTAAACTATTCTGAAATGATCTTTAAGAGTGCACCGACGGATCCGTGAAAAAGTACGGCAAGTCGTCAGACCCTCGCCTGTCGGCGACGCGATGGTGAAAGAGGTATAACCCTCCCCCCCAAGCCCTAGGCCCGAGTATGAGGGCCCATTTTTGATGAAGATCGAAGTGTTGATCTCTTTGGCCATGCGGTGGAGGTTATCAATGTTTTTTGAATACATCACTGCTGTGTGACCATTGCCATGCTCCACACGCTTTGCCATCTCGATTGCATCATCTACGTTTTTTGCACGCACCAAGCCTAAAACAGGCATCAAAAGCTCGACTTGCACGAAAGGGTGATCTTCGGTGACTTCGCCGAAAATGAGGCGCACATCCTCGGAGACTGTGACACCGATTTCACGAAGGATCACTGACGGATTTTTGCCTACGAAATTTTTGTTCGGGTACTTGCCTCCCGACTCCCAGTCGATCACAACCTTCTCAAGTTGCTTGATCTGATACGAGCTCAGTCGGTAAGCACCGCTCTTCTCGAGCCGACGAGAAAGCTCATCTGCAATCTCATCTACCGCGATGATCTCTTTCTCTGCGATACATACGATGTTGTTATCAAGCGAAGCACCCGCGATGATCCCCTTGGCCGCTTGCTCGAGATCTGCCGTTTCATCAACGACGACAGGAGGGTTTCCAGGACCCGCCGCGATTACTTTTTTTCCCGAAGCCATGGCAGCTTTCACCACCGCAGGTCCACCCGTCACAACGAGCAGCCGAATTCCAGGATGCTTCATCAAAGCGCTTGCCGTTTCGATCGTTGGAGACTCGACCATCGTCAGAAGTCCGCCTGGCCCACCGTTCTCGCGCACGACTTGATCCATGATCTCAGCTGTGCGACGTGAGACGCGCTTGGCTGATGGATGGGGGTTAAAGACAACGGCGTTTCCAGCAGAAAGCATCGATATCCCGTTATTGATGATGGTCTCTGAGGGGTTGGTCGTCGGCGTAATCGCACCAATAACTCCATAGGGCGCGTACTCGATCAGAGCCATGCCGTCATCGCCCGTGAACGCCGAGGCGTCGAGGTACTCTGGGCCTGGTGTTTTGTTGATCACCAGGAGGTTTTTAGAGAGCTTATCTTCGACGCGTCCGAGCCCTGTCTCTTCGTGGGCTAAGCGCGAGAGTTCTTCGACCGACTTTCGCAAGGCAGCGCGTATACGGGAGATGATCTCCTTACGTTTCTCCATCGGAAGCGCTACCCACGCGGGCTGCGCCGCACGTGCGGCGACAACCGCTTCGTCCAAAGTCGGAAACGCGACCGTAGAGTTTAAGCGCGAAGCAGTTTTTAGGACTTCACCTCTGGCCGTGGGAGATGAAACGGGTTGAAAACTACGCGCCGGCGCAGATGCAGGCGCCCCCATCAGGCGCTCGACGACTGCGTCCGCAAGCACTTGCAGCTGCTTGGGTTCGAGCATGGACTTTTACCTCAGATAATCTTTAGAACGTTCAGAGCAGAACCCAACCCATCGCGCAGCTCCTGCCTCGTTTTACTTGCGAAAAGTAACTTCACCACCGGCATCGATCTCATCGACAATACCCATGATAACTGCGTCGACCGGACGATTCTGTGTCGCTTCTGTCTGGCGCGCTGAGGAGCCCGCGCAAAAAAGCACGAGCTCGCCCAATCCAGCGCCCACAGAATCGACGGCTACAACTTGCGGACCTTTAGGTCCCCCAGTCAGATCCGTTTGCTGAACCAGAAGCAGCTTCAAACCCTCAAGCTTAGGGTCCTTGCGCGAAGCCACGACGGTTCCGATCACCTTACCGACGTTCATGTTAGTTGTTCAGCGAAGCGGCCGAAGCTTGGCGATTGTTATTTGAGGCGCCAGCGTTCGATGCATTCGCGCGGCCGAGCGGCATGACTGCATCTACGTTTGCGTGCGGGCGAGGAATGACGTGAACCGACACGAGTTCGCCAACTTTCTCTGCTGCGCGAGCACCTGCTTCGACTGCAGCTTTAACAGCAGCGACGTCGCCACGAACAACTGCAGTCACAAGACCTGCGCCGATTTTCTCGTAGCCGACGAGTTCCACGCGAGCGGCTTTTACCATCGCGTCAGATGCTTCGATGAGTCCTACGAATCCCTTGGTTTCAATCATTCCGAGTGCGTCAGACATGGATTATTCCCCTTTCAAAGGTGGTTTTAGAAAATTAATGGTTCTTGCTCGAAGACTCTTCGGCGCCAGTGAGAGCGTTGACCGCCTTCATCGCAGCCTTCGCGGCTTCGTCGATCTCGGCTTCGGATCCGACTAGGGTCAAGCGGCCGAACGCACCAAACGCGCGGACATCGACCAGCGTGATGTTGGCAGCCTTTTCGGCCTCGTTTGCAGCATAGACGATGTAACCTGCGGGTTCAGTCTCAAGAATGAACATGCTCTGACCTGGAAGGATCATGGATCCTTTGCGGCCTTGGCGATTGATGACGATCGCGTGATCCGGAGTGATCGCGCGGATCGTTTCGTGCCAAGCGATACGGCACTTTTGTCGGCGCTCTTGAGTGGTTTCCAAAACATTCAAAACTGATTGGCCCGCCTGAAGGACTTCGCCCTGGTTTTGATGATGAACTTCAAGAGAGCCGAAGGCGCGCTCCACAACTTGTTGTCCCAATCGGGCATCGGTTGCTTTGAGAGCAACATCGGTGAGGCGGTGAATCGCCATCCCCGGAGCAACTTCAATCCACAGACACGCATCCCCTGGGATCGGAAGAAAACCTGAGGACGTCGTCCCCAAGTACTCGGCCAACTGGGGCTGAAGGCTATCGATAAACACATACGTTCTCAGCTTGATCATGGGGCGTGGATAGCGAGTTTGGAGCGGAGAGTCAAGCTCGGGCTTATTGGAAATAAATCCATGATCTTGCGGCACAATCTGGACGAATAGACTAAACTAAAAAACGAAATGCTCATGCAGCCTCTTTGGATCCTCCTGTCGCTTGCGTCGACCAGCACCTGGGCCGAACCCCCCGTCCTACGTCTCTCGCTTGAGTCCGAACCCACGACCTTATCTCCTCAGAGCGTGCGCACTTCGTCAGATCGGTTCCTCGCTTCGTTTTTGTACCGCGGACTCATCAAGAGCGATTCCCAGGGAAAGACAATTTGTGACCTTTGTCAGTCGTTCTCAACGTTAAACGGTGGAACGCTCTGGAGGTTCGAGCTCGACCCTTTGACTCGTTGGTCCGATGGACTTGCACTCGAGTCGAAACAGTTTCTCGCTCCGCTCTCCCGCTTAAAAGCGCAGTCGCCGTTTCCTGCGCAGCTCCAGGTCTCCGCTCCAAGCGCGCATGTGCTTGAGATCCGTCTCGAGCAGGCCAACTCCTCTTTGCCGTTTTTGCTGACGCGTCCTGAGAGCTTTCCGGAGCATCCCAAAAACAAGGACACCGCACTCGGACCTTACGTTCTTGCCGAGTGGGTGAAAAAAAGACGCCTTGTCCTTGAAGGAAACCCGCACTTCAAAGAAAAACGCCCTGTCTTTCGTGTCGAGTTTCATTTTGGTGCGCGATCAGAACTTGCAAAAAAATTTAATCAAGGTCGACTCGATATTCTCGCACAACCCACAACCGACGAGGTTTTGACTTCAAAAAAGGCTAAAGTCCAAGTTAGCCCGTCGCTTTCGGTTCGCCTCGTCACACTTCACACACAAAAAGAGCCTCTGCGCGACGTCGCCTTTCGAAAAGCGCTTCTCTACGCATTAGAGCGCGAGAGCTTGCCTTCCGTTTTGGGAAGTGGAGAGCGCGCGGCGACAGGGGTGCTCCCATTTGGTGTTTCTGGAGCGAGAGCGCTTCCGCTGGTGCGAAAGGATCTCTCCCGAGCACAAGCCGAGCGGGGACGAGCAGTGCCCATGGATCGATCCGTCACTCTATCGCTTGTGACTGGTAACTCGCTTGCTGATGAGAAAATCTCAAGCTGGCTTGCAGAGCAGTGGAAGCCGCTTAAAGTCCGACTTCAGCGTAAGCCGGTAGGAGATGCGGAGCTTTTACGCACGCTCGAAAGTGGAGCCTTCGATCTCGTTCTTCACACGGCGTCGCTCAGGACCTCCTCAGCACTCGATTTGCTCGCCCGCTACCGCACTGGCGATCCCTCCAATGCTGCGCGCTGGACTTCTGTGGCGTTTGACTCTCTTCTGAATCAAGCTCTTCAAGAGTCCTCGCAAGAGCTCATCCTCCAAACACTCGACACTCTGACCCAGTTTCTGGAGCTGGCAGAGGTACCCTCAATTCCGCTGAGCTTCCCGCACTCAGGGTTTTTACTCGGGCCGCGGGTCTCTACTTTTGGGGTCACTCCTTTCGGAGATCCTGACCTTGTTCAAATCAGTTTGAAATAGAATCTCCTGAATCAATCTCGATAGACAACGCCTGAGACTCGGGCTAATTTTAGAGGCCTCAACCACTTCTATATGCGTTCAGGAGTAGCTCAGTGGTAGAGCAGCCGGCTGTTAACCGGCTGGTCGGGGGTTCGAATCCCTCCTCCTGAGCCATTTTTTCCCTTAGCTTAACTTATAAGTTGTGCCGCCCCAGGTCATTCTCTTGACCGACGCAGAGCGCTGCCTTAGTCACAGGCCCGTGAACGGGAAACGTTTAATCTTTGTTATCCTTCTTTGCTCATTGATGAGTGGAGGAGGTCACGCGCTCGCGAGGGATAAAGTAAACTTACGGTACACCCATCAGCTCCATCTCGAGCGCGTGCGTGAGTGGAGAGCGCTGCAGCTTCCGTTTCCGACCCTGAGGGCGATCTCTGCCTTTGATCGCGCTCGCGGGATTCCAGATGTGCTGCTTCCTGAAACCACCGCGCCGATCGGCGCGGATCCGCTCTTGCTAAAAGACTGGGCCGTCCGCAAAATTCAACTCCCGTCCGCTTCTCTTCAAGAAGCACTCTCCAGCATCACCGTTGCGGTGATTGATACCGGCGTGGATTACAATCACGAAGATCTCCGAAACGCGATGTGGCGCAAGCCCACCCAACCCCAAGAAGTGGGGTATGACTTCGCACACGATCACCCGAATCCTTACGATGTTAAGAGTTTCGATCTTGCTGCCTGTTTGCGCGACGAGCGCTGCAATAGCGGCGATGATTGGCAGGGACTACTTGCGAACCCAGGGCACGGCACCCATTGCGCTGGACACGTGGCGGCAGTTGCGCAAAACACTCGCGGCATTCGAGGAGTTGCAGCGGGAGCGCGGATCATGGCGCTCAAATTCTTTTACGATGCAGGCGAGCGCTTTGCTGGGACTGGAGATGACCAAGCGGCGATCCGCGCGATTGACTACGCGATTGAGAACGGTGCAAAGATCGTGAGTGCGAGCTGGGGAGGGCGTCACTCCCACGAGGAGGCACAGGCCTCTGATCTGAGAGCTGCTTTGCTTCGAGCACAGGCGGCGGGGCTACTCGTGGTTGTCGCAGCTGGAAACGACGGCATCGACCAGGATGCTGTAGACGACCCCGTTTATCCCGCAGCTTACGCGACTGAAATGGACCATCTCATCGTGGTAGCAGCAAGCGATCCGAGTGATCGGATCGCTCCTTTCTCAAACTTCGGCGAGCGCTCCGTCCACATTGCTGCTCCTGGAGTTAAAATCCTTTCTACGACAGTAGGCTCGTCATACTCGGATGTTGTTGATCAAGCTGATCAAATCCGTATTGATTGGAACGGCACTTCAATGGCGACCCCTCTTGTTGCGGGAGCTGCTGCTCTTGTTTGGTCGAAGTACCCTCATTGGAGTTACCAGCAAGTTCGCCAGCGCATCCTTGAGTCCGTGCGACAAGTCGACACTCTCTCAGGAAAAGTCTCTACCTCGGGTGTACTCGACGTCGAGGCCGCTCTGCGCTAAGTCCTGAGCGGGATGCGCTCGATCAGTGTTTTTGGAAGAAGTCGCAACCCACGCCGTGCGCACTCGTGTTGCACGTCCTCCCAACGGTGAGTGACGAGAACACTGTTTGACCAAAGTCCATGTCTCTCAATCCACTCAAGTCCCCGCTCCGTGGCCCCGCGAAACTCGTCGTCCACCAAATAGAGCGCCTGAGTCTCTGGCGGAGCTCCAGGAAGTTTGAGCATACCTACCCAAGTTGCCGAAGAGGTCCGACGTTTCCATCGCTCAAGGATTTCAGGATCATCGTCTAAAACATAGATCGTCTGCGCACATCGCAAGTCGATCTCCGCGCACATCCAGAGCGCAGAAATTGCGCTCGGTATATCCAGCGTAACAGTTGTGCCTACCTCGAGCTCTGAGGCAACGGAGAGCGTCCCTCCCCAGAGCGACAGTTTCTCGCGCGCAAAAGAGAGTCCAAGCCCTGAGCCTGAGTGCTTTCCAAACGAAAAACCACGCTCTCCAATCTGCGATAAAATTTCAGGAGCAATTCCTCGTCCTTGGTCCTGAATCTGGATTCGAAGTCGAGCTCCATGCCGCTCGGCTCGGATCCAAATTCGAGCCGCTTTGGGGCTTGCTTGAATTGCATTTTCCAACAGATTTGAAAGCACACGCTTCCAGTCAGAAATCCCACAGAAAACCGCTAAAGGAGGCAATGGCGAGAAGTCATTGATGATTTGAGCGTCCGGGTACTGAAGACGTTTTTCTTCGACAACCTGCTCGGTCAAAAGAGCCACCCATGCTTCAAGCGGTTTTTCAATCGAATGACCTCGCTCAAGCATTTGATCTGCAATCGCTCGAATGCGTTGAATCGCTGACCCCAAAAGCACTCGCGCTGACTCCTCCATCCCATCCACTTCCTTCAAAACGACTTGAAACGCAGCAAGCGGAGAGCGGATATCATGGGCAACTTGGCGTGCGAGCTCCACCTGGCTGAGGAGTCGAGCTTGTTTGATTTCTCGCTCCGATGCCTCTCTTAAACGCTGAAGCACAGAGAAGTACCCCAATGAGAGCTCCTTGACCTCACGAACTGCATCCACAGGGAGTGTGTTTTGACCGGCCTGACTTTTGAGCTCGTCCTGCTCCATGCCCTGCCGGAGGAGGAGTAGAGGGTCTAAAATACGAGTGCGTAGCTGCCCTAAAAAGTTTCCCAAAATCGAATGGGACCAAAAATAAAATGCGACACTCACCAAAAAGGCAGGAACAAAAACAAAAAGAGCTCCGGGGAGAGTGAGTTTGCTTTTGACCTCAATCCTCCCGACAGTCGTATTTGCATACATCAGTGGACGAACGATCCGTACGCCCCAAACGCTCTCCGATACGCCTAACTCTCTTGAGTCGAAGCGGTCAGATACGCTGGCTGAGCAGCTCGAAATCCAACGACATCGAGACTGAATCTCTTTAGTACGAAACTCAACGGCGGAAGCATTTTTTAAATACATCGCCTCTTCAATGCGCGTTTGATTAAGTTCAAGCCAGGACTCAAGAGTTCTTAAGTTCGACTTCACCTGCAGAAGACCCAAACCAAACACGCTCAAAAGCAGTACCGCGGCACATACGGTCAAAAGGATCTTAAGCAAAAAGCGGAGTCGATCCGTTATAAGAGTTTCAAGGCTAACGGACTCAGTCGAAAGCGACGATTTCATGGCGATCGATGAGGGGACGTAAAAAAATTACTTTTCGGTTCGGCGAGTTATCGTTCGGGTGATTAAAACGAATCTCTCCGGTTGTGGTTTGAAATTTTTCGCTCTTCAATGCTGCAATGATTTGATCTGGTTGGGTGGAGCGAGCTGATTTCATCGCTTGATCAAAGACGTAGAGAGTATCGAACATCGCTGCAGCGCCGGGTGTTGGGAGTTCCGAGGGGAATGTCTCATCAAAGCCCTTGAGAAACCTCGCATTCAGTGGCGCAGGTAGACTCTCATGCCAGTGATAGGCATAATAAGCCTCGATCCCAGGAAAGTCGGGCATCGCTTTTCTCAAAACTTCACGACTGCCCCAACCATTGTTTCCTAAAAGACGGATCTTAGGATCATGCGCGAAGACAATCCCCATCCCTGTTACCGCCATCGAAACCATATCTGGAATAAACACTAAATCAGGCTGGAACTTTTTTAATCGGCTCCTCAGCGAAGCGGCATCCATCCGCTCTTTGGTATAATCCCAGGTTTCGCGCTGCACGGTCTTAGGGAGCGCATCTGAAAACGTCGCCGATCCTTCAACCGAAGTAATCTCATCTACGTTTCTTAAAATCAGAACTTTCTTAGTTCGGAGTTTACGCGCCGCAAAGCGCGCGGACTCACGACTTTGGGCCTCATCGACGAACATCATACGGAAAACACGCTGAAGCCCTGCGGTCACCTGAGAGTGAGTTGCTAAACTTGTGATCAAAAGCATCTTTCGATCTTCGATGAGTCGATTGATCACTAAAGCCTGACGAGACTTAGAGATCCCTAAAATGATCCGAATCCCTTGCGACTGAGCTCGATCCAGGAGCACTGGCCCCTGAGTAGGATCGCCATGGTTATCGAGCATCACGAGTTCGATTCGATCTTTAGCCTCTGGAAAGACTCGAAAAAAGACTCTCGCCCCCTTCTCAAGATTTCCATCACTTAAAACCTCATTGGCTGAGCCTCCTCGAAAACTCCCCATAAAGCCAACCTTTGTCGGCGTCGACCAGGCGCTATGCGCTGCGAAAAAAAAGATCGAAATCAGAACCTTGTTTTTGAGTTTCATCAGAGCGTGCATCGAGTTTAGCATGCCTGCATGTCGAATCCGAACTTTGATGCCTTAGATCTGCTCTCGATTAACACGATCCGCACCCTCTCAATCGATGCGATTCAAAAGGCAAACTCAGGGCACCCTGGACTTCCGCTTGGAGCAGCCCCCATGGCGTACGTGCTCTGGCAGTATCACCTGAAACATGACCCTAAAAACCCGCTCTGGCCAGATCGGGACCGCTTTGTTCTCTCCCCCGGCCATGGGAGCATGCTCCTTTACAGTCTGCTGCATCTTTCAGGCTACGATTTGCCGATGTCGGAATTACAACGGTTCCGACAACTTGGGAGCAAAACTCCTGGACATCCTGAAGCTTTTCTCACTCCAGGCGTCGAGTGCACCACTGGACCCTTAGGACAAGGCTCTGTGAACGCAGTCGGTATGGCGATGGCGGAGCGCAAGCTTGCGCATCTGTTTAATCGTGAAGGTCACACGATCGTGGATCACTTTACTTACGCGCTGGTGTCAGATGGCGATCTCATGGAAGGCGTCTCAGCTGAAGCCGCATCACTTGCGGGGCACCTGAAGCTCGGAAAACTCATTTATCTCTACGACGCCAACGATATCACGCTCGATGGCCCTACATCGCTCACGTTCTCAAGCGAGGACGTCGCCAAGCGCTACGAGTCCTACGGCTGGCAGGTGCTCTACGTCCGCGACGGTAACACGGATCTCTCAAGTTTAGATCACGCGATCCGTGCCGCTCGTAGTGAGACCAAAAAGCCCTCCCTCATTGTCGTTAAAACAACAATCGGTTACGGCTCACCTAACAAGCAGGGGACCTCAGGTGTACACGGATCTCCTCTCGGTCCTGATGAGCTTGCGCTCACGAAGAAAGCTCTCGGCTGGACTCATACTGAGCCTTTTAGCGTACCCCCCGAAGTCCGCACTCACATGACACGCTCACGAGCGTCACAGGAGTGGGACACTCGCTTTGAGGCTTACTCAAAAGCGTTTCCTGAGCTCGCAGCACTCTGGAAACAAGCGCATCGATCAGAGCTCCCCACCGGCTGGGATCAAGATCTTGCGTCTTGGAAACCCGGAGACTCGCTCGCGACTCGTGAAGCGTCGGGTAAGGCGCTGAACTCCATCGCCAAAAAACTGAGCTGGCTCATCGGTGGCGATGCAGATTTGGGTGGATCGACGAACACCGTGCTCAAAGACGGTGGCTCTTTTGAGGGTCAAAGCGGAAGTGGTCGAAACATACACTATGGCGTGCGAGAGCATGCAATGGCTTCGATCGCTAATGGCATCGCCTACCATGGTGGTCTTAAAAATTTCACGGCCACTTTCTTTTGTTTTGCTGACTACATGCGCCCAGCAGTGCGTCTTGCCGCCATGAACCATCTCCCCGTCGTCCACGTGTGGACGCATGACTCCATTGGGCTAGGAGAGGACGGCCCCACTCACCAGCCCGTTGAGCATCTGATGTCGCTGCGCTGCATGCCTAATCTCCTAATCTTGCGCCCTGCCGACGCGTACGAGACTGCCGAGGCTTGGAGGATCGCTCTTTCACAAAATTCTCGCCCCTCGGGTCTTGTGTTAACTCGTCAAAAACTCCCGGCTCTTGAAAGCACCCAAAAACTTGCGCCCTCAGGGGTTGCGTGCGGTGCTTACATTCTGTCGGAGAGCGCTCAGGGCGCGCCCGAGGGAGTGCTACTCGCGTCAGGCTCCGAGGTGCACATTGCTCTTGAGGCTCAAAAACTCCTCGCCGAATCGGGAAGACACGTCCGAGTGGTTTCAGTCCCAAGCTTTGAGCTTTTTTTCGAGCAGCCAAAGAGCTACCGCGATCAAGTTCTGCCTCCGTCGCTCACAGCGCGCGTGAGCATCGAGGCGGGCTCTACATTGGGTTGGGAGCGTTTGATCGGCACACAAGGAAAAGCCATCGGGCTTGACCGTTTTGGGGGCTCTGCGCCTGCAACCGAGCTCTACTGCGCGTTTGGGATCACCGCAAAAGCGGCCGAGTCTGCGATGCTTAAGCTCCTGCGGTCGCATGGATTGCGCACTTAGATTGAACAGCTGTCTAAGCTCTTGACACTCGAAGCTGCTGAAATCGCAACGATTTTGAGCTGAGCCGCACCTGTGTCTGGCATGACATCTGCTCTTTCTTCGTTTCGGAGGGCTCCGTAATGCTTAAAACCCCTCCCAATGAAAAGAGTGCACTATGATGAAAAACAAAATTTTATCCTCCCTCGCTCTAATCCTCACAGCTGTAGCGTTTGCGGCGTGTGGAAAGAGTTCTTCTTCTCCAGGCTCAGGCACTCCGCAAGGCCCCGCTGGTCCTGGTCCGGGAGGGAGCATCAGCGACTACACGGCCTACTGCTCATCCATCGGCGGAGTTATTCAGGCTTTCGGAGGAAACACGTACTGCCGAGTGCAACGCACACTCGTCAATGGTTACTACTCTTGGAATATCTTCTCCTCGGATGGGTCAAGCTCGAACTTTCCGCAGATCTTAGCCTCCAATCCTCCGACACGAATTGGGCCGATTTTCACTGATAGCACGAGCCTTACGGTCGCCGCACTCGATCGCGTGACGTTTAAGGGGCGCTTACGCTGGGATACCGGTAGCAACTGTAACTTGAGCAACCACAGCTCGCCCATGCTCGCGTCCGACGGCGTATCGCTCTACAACTTGGGCTCGAACAACACCGAGCAGACGACCGTCATGACAACCTCCGGACAACTCTATCTCGGCTTCGCGGAGCTCCCTCTCAGCGACATGAACTGTGGGATGATCGAGATCTCAAAACTCATCGTTCATCACTGCGAAGACTCCAATCGCCAGACGATCAGCTGCCCTTAAGTGGAGCGTTCTTCATTCTCTGTTGATCACGCATCGACTCTCTGGCGGAAGACAGACGCTGAGCGATAAATTTTCTCTTGATTAGCTGCACTAGCTGGGTAACATCAAACTCAGATGAGCACATTGCAGTGCTCACTAAGGAGAAAATGGAAATGGCAAAGAAGAAAAAAGCTACGAAGAAAAAAGCTTCCAAGAAGAAGAAGACCGCAAAGAAAAAGAGCAAGAAGAAGTAACTTGCCTTCGGTCTAAGTTTTAACAAAGCCCTGATGATTCACTCATCGGGGCTTTTGTGTTTTTAAGCTTCGTTTCGCGTGATTTGCCAGGCTTTTTTAAGTTTTTTCCTGCCAGACCGAAGCAATCGAGCGTGGAAACCGAGGGCCCCCATATACCCATCCCGAGTAGACTTCGATGAGATCTGCTCCGCACCTCCGACGCAAGGAGGCTTCCTTCAAGTCTAAAATCCCCCCCACCGAAATGATCGGGAGACGAGTTTGAGCGCGCAGCCTTAAGAGAGCTTGATGAGCGAAGTCTCGTAGACGTCCCCCGCTCCATCCGCCCGAAATCACGCGATCAGAGAGCGTCAAACGGCCCGAAAGGGTGTTGCCTAAGACCCATCCGGACACTCCGAGTCGCTCTAAAGCTCCAATCCAGCTTGGCGATTGCTCCACAAACAGCTCGGGCGCGAGTTTCACAAGGAGCGGGACCTGCGTATCCCAGCAGGCGAGCTCAGCCGTTAAAAGTGCGACAATCACAGAGAGAGATTTTTCGTCTTGAAGTGTTCGCAGACCAGGAGTGTTAGGACTACTCACGTTCACCACTACGAAATCAATGAGGTTTCTAAACGGCTGAAGGGCATAAAGATAGTCCTCATCCGCACGCTCAATTGGAGTGTCTCTATTTTTTCCGATGTTCAGACCGATGCGAAAATCTTTCGGAAGTATCGCCCTCGCCTCGCGCACTCTCTCGGAAACTGTCAATGCTCCATCGCTATTGAAACCTAAACAATTGAAGAGCGAGTGCGTTTCTGGCTCTCGAAAAAGACGAGGTTTCGGGTTTCCGCTTTGCGCGCGAGGGGTGACTGTACCGATTTCGACAAATCCAAACCCTAAATCCGGCAAAAGCGGGAGGAGCTCAGCATTCTTGTCAAACCCAGCAGCAAGACCGACAGGAGAGCAAAAGCGCATCCCTAGGCGCTCAAGTGAGGGCGCCGGGTGAAACTCCTCGTCCACACCCGCAAGAAAACGCAAAAACCTTCTCCCCCATGGAAGCATTGCAGTCTTTTGGATCATCCAAATCATGCGCTGATGCGATTTTTCAGCATCAAAGCGAAAAAAAATCGGCTTAATCCACTCCCAAACTCGACTCAACGCCTACGCCTCGAGCCTGAGTCTCGCTCTTCGAGCAGCGACTCTAAGATCCGTAAATAGCTTTCATAACGCGGGAGATGCCGTGCAACACAAATGCGCTCTCGATAATGGGAGCAGCCTTTTGGAGTGCACTCCATGGTCTGAAACTCCGGAAACGCATCTGCCAACTCTTCTGGGGGGCATCCCACAAGTCCAAACTCTCGTACGCCAGGGGTATCCACCCAACGCGACCCTGCTGGACCTTGAAAAAGATAAGCGGAGCTGGTTGTGTGCTTACCTTTCCCGGTGATGGCGCTCACTTCACCCACTTTTCCGACTTCGCGATCCAACAATGACCTGAGAAGTGTCGTCTTACCAACTCCTGAGTGCCCTGCAAACACACACATCTGTCCTTGAAGATGATTGAGGAGCGCCTCAAGACCTAACCCAGTCTTTGAACACACACCAAAAACTGGAACCTGAAGTTGCACGTAGATCTCAGCTAGCTGCTGAGCACTCTGACTCTGCAGGAGGTCGATCTTCGTGAGGCAGAGCGTGGTCGGAATACTCGCTCTTTGCGCCGCCACTAAAAATCGATCCACCAGTCCGGGGGAGAACTTGGGCTCATCTGCAGAAGCCACAATCACCAACCGATCGATATTAGATGCCACGACGTGAACAACGACTTGTCCATCCCTGCCCGGTGCCGGGCGCGCAAGCTGATTGCGACGAGGGCCTCGTGACTCGACCACACCGTCCTTTGAACCCAGTACCCGAACCTCGACGCGATCACCGACGCAGACAGGCGCGCGCTCCCGGATCTCACCTTTTTGGAACATACCCTCCCCCGCGCGTCGATAGCTACAGAGCAGTTCCTGACTCCCTTGATCTAATATCGCGCGACAAAGCTTCGGGTAGACCTCGATCACTGTCGCTGTTTGGAGGGGCGGGTTTGACATCCTAACTCCTTCGATTGGATACCATAGGGAGTGAGTTTTCAGAAAGACTTAGCCATCATTCTGCGCGTGATCCCCTACGAGGACCGTCATCGAATCGTAACTGCACTCACCGAGAAACAGGGCAAAGTCACAGCACTTGCTCGAAACGCGGTGCAATCCCGTCGTTTTGGAGGATGTCTTGATCTTTTTGCAGCTTCAGAGTGGAGTACGCGCTTTAAGCCAGGGGCAGAGCTTCTTCAGCTCGAGGAAGCGACGATCCGGAGAGGGTTCGAGCGTATTCGTCAGCGTTTTGAGACCCTCACGGCTGCAAGTGTACTTCTCGAGCTGATTCAAAAGGCACTCCCCTCACAACAACCTGTTCCAGATGTGTTCAAACTGCTCTCAAACGCCCTGATCACCTTAGAGGAGCTCCCCGAGGAGCGCTCCCCGCTGCCGCTCCTCAATCTGTTTATGGGAAAACTGCTTCACCTAGCAGGACATCGCCCACGACTTGAGAGCTGCTTGCGATGCGCGCACACACTTGCGGACTGCGTTGCAAGAGAAGACCTCACAATCCACTCCCATCTGGAGCATGCAGGTTGGCTTTGCGCAGTTTGCGCTCCTCACAAAGGCACTCTCTCGCCTTTATCGCTTCTCTGGCTTGTGCGACTTATCCCGCTACCAATCCGAGCGTCCTCAGAGCCTCTGGATCTTGAGGAGCAGGAGCAGCGTGAGCTTTTACGCTTTCTTGAAGGATTAATGGTGTTTCATGTTCCAGGCTTTGACCGCTCTCCGATCAAAAGCCTGCGTCTGATCGAATCCAGGTTGCCGCCTCTCGCAGATCCTTCGCAATGAACGCGGGCTGCTCCTCGGGTCCTAAAGTACGGAGCTCTTCACGTGTGGCTTCTCCATGACCGGTTAGAACAAGCACGCTTGCACGAACGTGAGCACTCCTACCTGCCTGAAGATCACTGAGCTTATCCCCCACCATGTAAGAGCAACTGAGGTCCAGATTGAGGGTCAAGGCGGCTTCAAGTAAAAGCTTAGGAGAGGGCTTCCGACAATCACACTGATCTAAAGGCGCATGCTGACAAAGCATGAAGTGCTCGAGCTTGGTCTGGAAAGGTTGAATCAGCCCATTGAGGCGCGCATGAATTTTTGGGAGATCTGAGGCGAGGATCAAGCCGCGCGCTACGCCCGATTGATTCGAAACAACGACTCTCTCAAAGCCCGCAAGCTCTAATTCTCTAAGCGCTTCTCCCACTCCGTCCAAAAGGCGCATTTGCTCTGGCTGACTAAGATAGCCAGGATCCCAGTTGATCGTCCCATCACGGTCGAGAAAAACGGCGGGCTTAAGCGCAATTGCCATCCCCCGCAGGTTAACATAGGATGCAAGGGTCCATGAACAGATCCCTTCGCTCGATGCTTCGGCTGTGGCCCTACATCCGGCCCGACTCGGGCCTGCTCAAGCTGAGCCTAATTCTTTCGATTCCGTTAGCGCTTCTGCAGACTGCACCCCTCCCCATCACCAATAATCTTCTCAGCCGACTCTCTCAAGGGGATCGCACCGCGGTTTGGCAAGTGCCTCTCTTACTCATCACCCTCTATATTGTGAACTTTGGAGTGAGATACGCTCACTACTACTCTCTTAAAGTAGTTGTCGCTCGCGTGAATCAGCGCGTTAAGAACGCTCTCTTTCAGCATATCCTCGGGCTTTCGGCTGACTACTTTAACCAGGAGCGCAGCGGGGTCTTGATTTCGCGAGTTGCTTCAGACTCCCAGTATGTTGATGTTGGAATTCAAACTTTAAACTCTGCGATTCGCGAACCGATCAAGTTTGCTGGGCTCCTAGGATATGCGCTCTATCTCAACTGGGCGCTGACGTTACTCATGTTTCTTGTGTTTCCTCTGCTCGCCTGGGTTTTTAGTGCAACCGGTCGTAATCTTAAGCGCTACTTCCTGAAGATTACTGAAGAAAACGCACAGCTCACTGCAGTCCTTCAGGAGGGGCTCAGCGGAGTACGTGTCGTGAAACTTTTCGGCCTTGAGCAGTGGATTCAAAGTCGCTTTAACGCAAGGAGCAGGTCTTTTGCGGACTTCATGATCAAAACTGCACGTGTGGAAGAAGCTTCGCATCCCATGATTGAATTGCTCACCGCAGTTGCTCTTGCTGTGATTATTTTTTTTGGAGGCTGGTTTGTTTTTAATGGAAAAATGTCTCACCCGGAGCTCGTCGTTTTTTTTGCAGCTTTTGCAATGATGATTCAACCGATCCGCTCCCTGAACGACATCAACATTAAGTTCAATCAAACTGCGGCGGCCTGTGATCGAATTTTTGAAGTCTTTAGTTGGCGCTCAAAACTAATCCCAGCAAAAAATCCACGCTCGATCTCGGGCCTTGAATCGCAGATCGAGCTAAAAAACGTCAGCTTTTCTTACCCAGATTATCCTGAGCGTTGGGTATTAAAGGATGTAAGTTTTGCGATTCAACGTGGAAAAACCATCGCTTTAGTCGGAAAAAGCGGCTCCGGAAAAAGCTCGCTCTCTACTTTGCTTTCGCGCATTTACGACCCTCTGAAGGGAGCAATCCTCTGGGATGGCACAGATTTACGAGAGCTTGATCTCCAACGCCTTCGTGAACAAGTCTCCGTGGTGAGCCAGGACGTGTTTCTTTTTAACGATACGGTTGAAGCAAATATTCGATGTGGGAAACAAGACGCAACTCACGAGCAAATTGTTCAAGCCGCTCAAGCAGCCCACGCGCTTGAGTTTATCGACAGGCTTCCTCATGGGTTTCAGAGCACCATTGGTGATCGTGGGCAAAAACTCTCAGGAGGTGAGCGGCAGCGTCTTTCGATTGCGCGCGCGTTTCTCAGAAACTCACCCCTCTTGGTTCTTGACGAAGCCACCTCAAATCTTGACACCACCTCTGAGCGGATCGTTCAGGATGCTCTTGAGCGCTTGATGAGAGAAAAAACAACGCTCCTCATTGCACATCGACTTTCGACGATCCAGAACGCGGACCTTATTCTTGTGCTTCGAAATGGAGAGATCATTGAGCGGGGGACCCATACTGAGCTCCTCGCTCTGCAGGGAGAGTACGCGAGTTTTCATCGTCTCCAGGACTTGGAAAATCTCAAATAGTCCCAAACAAGGAGCAAAAAACCTAAGATCTCAGCTCCCCACAAATGGGGCTTAAAAATCGTACGCCCATGATCAGCCACACTCACAAAAGGGTACTCCGGAAAGACTGCTCCAAAAAACGGAAAAAGAAACCCCTGAAGGCTCCTCTGATCTGCACTAAAAGGATTACTGAGAGCGAGGCCTTGATTGATCCAAGGCGCGAGCGCATCCCCGAGATGATCAAAAAGGACATGAGTGCTCGCTCCCAAGAAAAGCGCAAATGCGCCGCGACTTCGACGCAGACTTGAGAGCAAAGCCAACACAACCAAAAACATGAGAGTATGCCCGAACGTCCTCGTCCCTGAGATCAAGCCAAGCGCATCGCCTGAGTGACCCGTCCAAGCGCTCAGTCCATAATAGAGCGGTTTATCGATCAGGTCTGGCAAAAGACAGCCCACCAACACCAGACGCGGATCAACTCTACGCTCCTCGGTCATCCAGGGGCGAGCTAAACTGATCCCCAAACCAAGGTGTCCAAAGAAAATCATTCTGATCAAACAGTTCCATAACCGTGTGGAAAACCAAATAGGTTTTGATAGATTGATTCTATGCCCAAAAAATGGTGGGTGCTCACCTCGGTCGGTTGCGGCACCTTCATGGCGACACTCGACTCAAGTATCGTCAACATCGCCTTAGCGACGATGAAGCGTCAACTCGACATCTCGCTCACTCAAGTCCGCTGGGTCATCCTGATTTATTTTTTGGTCATCACGTGTCTTTTGCTTCCGTTTGGCCGGATCTCTGATCTGTACGGTCGTAAGAGGATTTTTGGATTAGGTTTTTTTGTTTTTACCCTTGGCTCCTTGCTCTGTGGGATTGCGCCTAATCTCACTTTTCTTGTCGTCGCGCGTCTTGTTCAAGCCGTTGGAGGTGCGATGGTCATGGCAAACGGGCCTGCGATTATTACGTCGACTTTTCCAGCCAATGAGCGTGGTGGGGCGCTAGGGATCCTAGCGATGATCGTAAGTTTGGGCCTGATCTCAGGACCTGGGATCGGGGGACTTCTTGTGGGCGCTTGGGGATGGCGAAGTATCTTTTTAGTAAATATCCCTGTCGGGATTTTAGGTCTTTTGATCGCATGGAAATTTCTCTCCCCTGATCCAAAAGAAAGCTCAGAGAAAAAATCCAACTTTGACTGGGCAGGAGCGCTACTTCAATCGCTGACGCTTTTTTGTTTTGTCGAACTCCTTGAGCCTCCTAATATGTCGATCTTGACCAGCGTTTCGGAGAGCTTTCCTCGAATCCTGCTTGGGACTCTTGGACTTTTGTTTTTGATGACATTGATTTTCGTCGAGCAAAGAGTTGAAGCTCCTGTGTTTGATGTCTCTCTTTTTCGGGATCGTGTTTTTTGGTCGTCGATTCTCTCTGGGTTTTTGGTTTTTGTAGCGTATTCGTCGGTTGCTGTTCTTTTACCTCTGTTTCTCGAAGAAATGCTCCAGATGCCACCTCACAAAACGGGGATCTGGCTCATGACGATCCCTATCGTAATGCTCATTGTCGCTCCGATCAGTGGACGTCTCTCAGATCGCATTGGCAGCAAAGAGCTCTGCTTGGCCGGAGCGTTTATCTTGTCGATCACTCTTTTGATTATGGCAGGCCTCTTTGGACTCGGGTTTCACCAAAAAGTTCCACAAGTCGGCCTCTTTCTCGCTCTGGTTGCGATTGGGGTGTCGATGGGACTTTTTCAATCTCCCAACAACAATGCGATTATGGGAGCGGTGCCGATTAAAAAACTGGGCGCAGCATCTGCTTTGATCGGGTCAATTCGAAATCTCGGTGCGGTCACAGGGGCTGGTCTTGCGACCGGCGTTTTTTCATGGCGCTTTGCTGAGAGTGGTAACTTTGTAAACGCCCTGCATTTGACGTTCATGGTCTCAGGACTGATTGCTCTGTGCGGCCTCGTTGCTTCTTTAGGCAAGACACGAGAGAGTTCTTAAATGGTCTGGAAGAAAAAAGAAAAAGAACTCACTCAGGCTGAAGCCATTTCAGAGGCAAAAACTCTTCTTGCATCCCGCTGGGTTGGGATTTCACCTTTAGTTGCTATTTTAGAAGAGGAGGGAAAACTCTCTCTTTATCCGCTTGAGAAGGATTTCAAACAAGAGAACTGGGTTTTTATTTTGCTCGATCCACTTGAGCCTGAGTCAAGCTTAGTTTTTAAGGCCTTGAGCCGCTGGCAAGAGCGCTATGAAAGATTTGGGATCAAGTTTCTGTTGGTTTTCACGTCTCCCCTTGCTTCACTCTTTAGTGAACCTCAGGCGCTTTTGATCCTGCAGGCGGCTGGATTGCGCGCCACAGTGACCCTTGATGTTGAGAGTCAGTTTTCGCGTTTGTTTGGGTGGAAATCGGGCGTTAGTGTTTTTTTGATCTCTCAGGGCAAAAAACGAGAGCTTTACTCACCTGCCGACTCTCTCAGCGTTGTCGAAAAAAGACTCCAAGAACTCTTGCGTGAGTCTGATCCTGGGCTTCCCTTGTTTGCAATCACAGAAGAGCCCTCGCTCGAGGACCAAAACATCGAGCGTATTTCTTTTAAAGAGGGCGTAAAGTCTCCAGTCCAGATCGAGTGGAAAGGGGGCTGGTCCGCGCACCCCCACGGTCGCGTCACACGCGATCCTCAGGCTGAAGTGTGCATCCACATCAATGGAGGCGTACTTGAACTCCTCACCAAAGTTGAGCGCGACGATGCAGCACTTGAGTCGACCATTAAGGTAGATGCAGCGGGAGCGCCAGTCTTAGATGTTTTCGCAGGGCGCGACATCTCGAGCGATAATGAAGGTGCGACGGTTGTTTCGGTTCGTAAACTTCGATCTTATGGGATTGTAAAGCAGCTTCCACTGAATCGCTCTCCTGTGACGCTACGGATGATTCGATCCGACTTGGTTCCGATCGTACTTTTAGGAATCCGCTGGACGAAAGGGAGTTAGTCTCTCCAAGTTTCTTCGATGTCGAGCGTAGTTGATTCTGTTTAGGGCCGTACCACTTACTCGAGCTGCATAGCTCTGCTCGCTCTCCTGCTCCAGTGCAGTCCAAGAGCACAGTGATGTCGCGTCAATCGCACTCTCGGGATGATCGTCGATTTTGCTAGGTTTTAGGTTAAACGGACAAACCTCTTGGCACACATCGCAGCCAGCAATCCAGTTGCTCAGGTTTTTCCATTCTTCTGCGGGGAGTTCCCACTCTTTTTTGTTTTCAAGCGTCAAGTAGCTGATGCAACGGCGCGAGTCGAGAACTCGAGGAGCAACAAAAGCTTTCGTCGGACATCCCTTTAGACAGCGAGTGCAGTTGCCACAGTAGTCTGCAAGCAGTTCTGGAGCGCGCCCTGTTTCCGCATTCACCAGAGCAACGCCAATGAAAGTGTAGCTTCCAAACTTTGGATGGATGAGGAGCGTGTTTTTTCCGATCCATCCTAAGCCACAGAGCGCGGCCCAGCTCCGCTCAAGAACTGCACTGGTATCGACACAAAGTTTCCAGCGAAGCGTGGGATGACTTAAGGATTCAAACGCCTGCTGCATTCTTTGAGGGATGTCTAAGTGATAGTCTGAGCCCTTGAGATAGCGAGCATAGCGGGCTCCGGTTTTTGGATCCAAGCAGCCTGCGGGTTTTTTTGAGTAGGGGGATAAAACCGCCACGACGGAGCGAGCCTCAGGAAAAACAAGGCTCGGGTTTGCTCTGCGCGCTCGTCCGCGGGGGAGATAAGCCATGTTGCCGGCGTATCCACTGTTTAGCCACGCGTCAAAGTGGTCAACGTGCTGCTGCCAGAGCTCTTGAGGGACGCGCGAAAAATCCACTCCTCCAACGGCGATAAATCCGCGCGCTAAAAGCGCGCTCTGCAACTCCAAAAACCAGCTAGTGTAGAGGGGCGATGACACTTTGTGCACGACCAATGAGCTCACCCGGAAGCGCCTCAGTGATCTCGACTTCAACAAAGTCTCCTGGCGAGAGACCCGAGAGATCGCCTAAGTCATTGAGCAACACTCGACCATCAATTTCCTGGGCTTGAGTTGACATCCGACCCTGAATCAAGAGCTCAGACTCCTCTGCAGGTCCTTCGATCATGACGGTGACCGTTTTACCAATGAGATCAGCATGAGCGCTCTGTTGCTGCTTCTGCAGGATTGAGATGAGCTGTTGACGGCGCTTGCGTCGTGTGGCCGCGTGCACTTGGCCCTGAAGGTCGGCTGCTTTTGTGCCTTCTTCTTTTGAGTACGAGAAAACACCAACGTGATCAAGCTTGAGGTCCTCGAGATCGCGACAAAGCTCCTGAAACTCCTCCTCCGTCTCACCTGGAAAACCTACAATCATCGAAGTCCGAATCACAATCCCAGGCACTCTCAAACGCAGACGCTCAACGAGCGTAAAGAGCTTCTGTTTGGTGAGTCTGCGGTTCATGAGTTTTAGGATTCGATCGTTGGTATGCTGGATCGGCATATCCAAGTACTTCACGATTTTTGGCTCTCTCGCCATGAGATCGATCAACTCATCTGAGAACTCGTCTGGATAAACGTAATGGAGTCGAATCCACTGAATCCCTTCGATCTTACAAAGCTCAGGCAGGAGCATCTCGAGGTTTTCGCGATACTTCCACTCCATGCCGTACTCAGTGAGATCTTGCGCCACGAGGTTAAGCTCACGAACTCCACGTGCCGCAAGTGCCTTTGCCTCCTCAACAAGAGACGCAATCGTGCGAGAGCGAACATTGCCACGCATCTTCGGAATAATACAAAACGAGCAGCGCCTGTTGCAGCCTTCTGAGAGCTTTAAAAAGGCTGTGTAGGAGGGCCCAGTGAGTGTGCGCGGATCTTTTTCGGTATGGATGAACGCAGGTTGGTCAACATACAGACGCTTCGGGAGCGGGGCGCCCTGGGTCTTCTCAGTATCGTGAGTTTTAAGCGCTTCGGTGATGCGGTGATACTGTCCTGTGCCGATGATGAGATCGACTTCGGGCATCTCCTTGTGGAGCTCGTCGGAGTAACGCTGAGCCATGCAGCCTGAGACGACCAGGACCTTACACTTTCCTTGGTCTTTGTACTCGGCCATTTCGAGGATCGTTTCGATCGACTCCTCTTTTGCAGCTTGTATAAACGAGCAAGTGTTGACGATAATCACTTCGGCGTCGTTTGGCTCTTTGGCAATTGAGTAGCGGTCCTTCTCTAAGATCCCAAGCATCACCTGCGAGTCGACAAGATTTTTTGGACAGCCAAGGCTCACGAAATAGACGGGGGATTTCGAAGGCGTTGTGATTTGTGTTTCTTGCATTCTAATCTCGGTAGTTCCCGAACTTCATCGGTACTTTGAGAGCGTTTTGTTTCTCGCGCAGAAGCGCGATCGCCGTTTGCAGATCATCACGGTTCTTGCCAGTCACGCGCACTTGCTCATCTTGGATCTGGGCTTGCACTTTGATCTTGCTGTCTTTAAGTGCAGCGATGATTTCTTTACCTTTTTCTTTGGAGATCCCGGCTTGGACTACGATCACTTGGCGCACGCTTGAGCCAAAGGCGACTTCTTTTTCCTTGTACTCAAGTGCGAGCAGCGAGATGCCGCGTTTAACGAACTTGTTCTGGAGCACGTCGATGAGGGACTCGAGCTTCCCTTCTTCGGAGCACCAGGCGGTCACGGTTTTTTCTTTGCGGTCGAGTTTGAGCTCGCATTTGATGTTCTTGAAGTCGAAACGCTGGGAGACCTCTTTGGTCGCCTGATTGACTGCGTTGTCGACCTCTTGCCAGTCCACTTCTGAAGTGATGTCGAAAGATGCCATGTGAGCGCAGCTTATAACTCGGTGCGGCGTCATGGGCAAGTTACTAATTCTAGAGCGTTTTTTAGGGCTCTTGGTTTAGCCTGAGTTTGGCTAACTCTAAATATTTGATATCATTGACTTTTAATCTAATTTGACACGGCTAATCATTTATGATGATTTACGCCTCGATGCGTTATTACTCGTACGCGCTCGTTTTTCTTGTAACCACAGTCGCACTTGGATGCGGAGCGCCTCTCGCGCCATCTGTACCGAAGCTTCAAAATCATACATTGGCGCCCAACGTTCAAATCCCTGCTCTGGTTCGCGGCCCCTTCAACGAGGCGATAGGTGTGCGAATCTCCTGGTCACTTGGGGTCGAAGTTTGCAGAGGCGTAAGCGAGCTCATCACTCGCTCATGCGAGACGCAGATCTTAGGCGAGGAAAAAGCAGAACTCGTTTTTGAAAAAAACTCGGATACTCTCCGAAAAGCAAATCTCAAAAAATCTCTTCGCCTTACGCTCGAGGAGTTTAATGGTGCGCGGGACTATGAGTTTGAAGTTACCGCGTTAAACACAGGAGTCGATCTAGCGATCACTGTGGATCTTACGCAAATTCTGGATGGAGACGGAAGGTTCCACGCAGAGAAAACGCTTCAAAAAAGTTCTCTCCCGTTTCCAAATCTCAAAGTGAGCGGCAAAAAAACAAAGCTAGGCTGGGATCACCGACAGTTTATATGGGAAGAGCCTGAGCTTCAGGTTACGAAAATCGAGCTTTTCTAAGGTTTACTGCTGCAAATCTTTCGCGTGGACCACGTCCGTCTTCGGAGGTGGAGTAAACTTAAACTGACTATCCGCAATCTGATCAGGGAGCTTGATGTTCAAAAGCTCTAGCGTGGTCACGTTACCGCCCGCATGTTTGAGCACGACTTTTCGAATCGTTTTCGACTGAGGATCAACGCTGATCACAGCTTCACTCACGTCTCCGGCTGTACCCTTGCGGGGTGTGATCTTGAACTCTGAGTCTTTAAGCGACCGAACTCTCATCTCTTTTATTTTTGAAAAAGAGCCTGAAAGAAGAGCGGTTGCAACGTCCGACTGGGTCTCAAGTGCTTCCTGTACGATGACCTGACCCTTCTCGCTGGGATCAAAGGGTGGCGTATAAACCCAGTAGTTTTTTCCATCACCCACGAGCGTCGTCGGATCGGGCTTCAAGGTCTCCCAGCGTAAAAGATTCGGAAACCGAACAAAGATCTTTCCACTTGAGGTCTTGGTCTGCTTAAGAGCAATCAGCTCCTTTGATTGCGTAAAATCGGCACTAAACTGTTTTGCAACAGCGTACTTTTTTTCGACTTCGACCAAAAGAGGCGGCACACCAGCGTACGAGTGCACCGACGCCAACCCCATATAAATTGGTACAATCAGGAGTACAGTCATTGTGTTTCTATCGCATTTCGATGGAGACCATCTTCGAAACGCCGGGCTCTTCCATCGTCACACCGTAGAGCGTGTCGTTGAGCTCCATGGTCTTTTTGTTGTGGGTGATGAGGATGAACTGAGTGTTTGAGGACATTTCTTTTAAGAGCGCGTTAAACTTACCGATGTTCGCGTCGTCAAGCGGCGCATCCACTTCGTCCAGAATGCAGAAGGGCGAGGGCTTGACCATAAAGATCGCAAAGATAAGCGATACGGCTGTCAGCGCCTTCTCTCCGCCGGACAGAAGTCCGATGTTGACGATCTTCTTGCCGGGAGGCTGAGCGAGGATATCCACTCCCGCATCTAGGATATCGGTTGAACCTTCCGGATAGACGAGCGAGAGCTGCGCTTTCCCACCTCCAAAGATGATAGGAAAAAGCTTTTCAAAGCGGCTTGCGATCGCATCAAAAGCTTTTTTGAAGCGATCTTCGCTCGTAACGTTGATGTGCTCGATCGCGTCTTGGAGGTTTTCGATCGACTGCTCGAGATCGAGTTTCTCTTTCGCCAGATGATCGTAACGGCCCTTGAGCTCTTCGTACTCTTCAATCGCCATGGGGTTCACCTCGCCCAAGCGGCGGATGCGCTCACGGAGGGTCTCAACTTCAGCGGAGAGAGTTTGCTCGTCATGCTCACTCATTTCCTGAGTGATCACCGGGTCGGACATCTCTTCTTGGATAGGAGCTGCAACCGGGATCTCGAGGCACCCGGGGCCGTACTTTTCTTCGAGGTTAGACTTTAAGTGTTGGTACTCGCCTACGATCTTTTCAATTTCGATTGCGAGTTGGTTTAAGGCCTGCGCTTTCTCGTCGCCGTCACGGTGGAGGGTCTTAATCTTTTCAAGAGCCTGAGACTCCTGCGCTCGCAAGACTTCGATCGTGTCTTTATGCGAAGAGAGTTTCGAGCGTTTTTCCTCAAGCGAGAGGATGAGTGATTGAATTTTTTCGATCGCCTCTGAGTCATCAGAGCCAAAACCTTCGATCTCAGCTCTCTGACGCGCGAGCATACGATCAAGCTCGTTCCGACGATTCTCACGAGAGACGACAAACGACTGAGCACTCTCGAGTTCACGACGGATGCTCTGAACGCGCTCGCGAAGTGACGCTTCATGAATCTTCTTTTCTTGAAGCAAGGACTCCTGAGACTGAAGCTCTGCCTCAATTTGAGTGAGCGTGACTTGCGCCTGCTCGACTTGACTCTCTTGTTCAGCGCGAGAGGAGAGAATATCTGCAAGAGATCCCTCAATCTGCTCACGCTCGCATCGAACCTGATCGAGCTGTACCTCAAGTCGTTGACGCTCCACAGACATGCGCTCAAGCTCTTGCTGGAGCTCGCGAACACGGTTGCGAGAAGCTTGCGCGTCGCGATCCTGGCGCGCAGCTTCGATCTCAAGCTCTTGCTTTTGAGTCTTGAACTGATCAAGTGCGTCTTCGGCGCTTAAGAGCTCCTGCTCGACCTGGTGCAGACGAGCTTCGACCGAAGTCAACTCGGCGTCAGCCACTCCTGCTAAAGCCTTCAGCTCAGCAATCTCGCGCTTGCGGCGCAGGAGGAGCGAGCCTGAGTCGGCCTCAAGACTTCCGCCACGTAGGATGCCGGTCGCATCAAGCACCGTGCCCTGCAGATCAACGAGCGTCCATCCATCCAAACGCTCCATGAGGCGCGAGAGCTGAGCGGATCCAACGACTTTAAGCGCCTCTACGACAGCAACGCCCTTGATTTTCTTTGCGCAAAGATCGCAAAGCTCAGTGTCGCCTGAGTTCGGGCGAACGAACTTTGTGAGCTCTCCCAAAAATTTAAATCCCGCTTCGGACAGGGATACCTCAAGCTCAGCCGTATCGACCAGCGAGTGAAACTCTTGGCGGCCAATCCCGAGGAGCTGAACAGAGGCGCGCCCCTTACGATCGCCCTGCAACTGAGACAAGCTCTCAAACGCACTTTCTGCGTCTTTCGCGATGATCGCTTCAAGCGAGGTCTCCATGAGACCGGCAAGCGCGTTCTCATACCCACCATCCACTTGAAAGAGGTGCGCAAAGAGCTGATACGCGCTCTCCTTTCCATTCTGTGCTGCCCACTCGAGAATGGACTTTGCACCATCACTAAGGCCCTCGTGCGCGGCCTCAAGCTCTTCAAGGCTCTGGATCTTGCTTTTTAACTGAACTTGATGAGCACGGGCACTGCGCACTTCCTCGTCAGACTTTTTGCGCCAGAGCTCGAGCTCCTGAATCTTCGATCGCTGAGTCTCAATCTGTGCTTGGATCTCTGCGCGACGAGCACCCATTCCATCCATTTGTGCAAGCAGCGTTTCAGAGTCCTGGTGTGCTTGCTCAAGTCGCTGATCGAGCTCTTGCTTTTTATCTGACAGCGATTGGATCTGAGCACGGAGAGTGTCTAAGCGCTCTTGAAGAGCTGCGTCTTTGGAGCGCAACTCGCTCGAGCGGGTCACTCCTGCCATCAGCGCAGTTTGTGCGCGCGCAAGACTCGCGCGTTGCTCATCAACACGGCGACGCGCTGCTGAGACGTCTTGATCAAGCGAACGCGAAGAGGAGCTCGCCTCCTCTGACTCGCGAGAAAGATTCTCGAGATCTTCGCCACGCGAAGCGAGGGCCTCGCGCTCGTCACTGAGCGACTGCTCGAGCGTTGCGCGCTCGTTTTCCATCGCCTGGATCTGCGCCTGCAAATCTTCGCGACGCCGCTTAGCGAGTTCGAGCTGCGATTGCTCTAGTGTGAGCTCGTCGGAAAGCTTTGAGATCTCGCCCTGGAGATCTTCGGCGACCTTCACTTCTGTGAGCTGCTGAATTTTTTCGCTCTCAAGCGTTGTCTCAACTATTGAGAGCTCTGCGCGCAGACCTTGAAGGGTTTGATCAAGCATCACGCGCGCGGATTCGGTTTCCAAGCGCTTGGCTTCAAGGACTTTCGCTTTGCGGCGGCCCCAGGTCATTTCCTTAGCAAGGAGCTCATCCTTGTACTCTTTGTACTTGCGCGCCTTTTGGGCCTGGCGATCCAGAGATCCTAAGTTGCGCTCGATCTCGGAGACGACGTCATTGAGCCGCGAGAGGTTGCCTTGTGCCGCTTCAAGCTTGCGCAGTGACTCGGTCTTGCGTGCTTTGTATTTTGCGATCCCAGCGGCTTCCTCGATCAGGAGGCGGCGGTCTTCGGGCTTAGCGTTAACAATCTTACCGATCTGTCCTTGCTCGATGACGGAGTAGCCCTTGGCACCGACCCCGGTGTCCATAAAAAGCTCTTTGATAAGTACTCGCCCTCCCCACCGCGGGAGACGCGACGGGTGACTGCGATTTCTTTTTTCTTCATCGGAGGGGGGAGATCAGCCGCCGACGCCCCTGCCGGAGCGCTCGTTAGATCTGGAACTTCACTCTCAAGCACAAGTGTCGCCTCGGCAACGCCGAGCGGCGAGTACTGAGCGGAACCGTTAAAAATCAGGTCATCCGAGCCAGATCCGCGGATGTGCTTGTACGAGGTCTCACCCATGACCCAAAAGAAGGCGTCAACGATGTTCGATTTGCCGCATCCGTTGGGTCCAACAATCCCTGTGATGGAGTGATCGAAGTGAACGACGGTCTTGTCTTTAAAAGATTTAAATCCATGAATCTCAAGGCGTTTTACGCGCATTCCCTGTCCCCGATGTTCCGTGAAGCGGGCGGAAACGCCATTACGCGTTAATCCGCCAAATTCTTAACTCAGGTACTGTAACAGGCGAGCGTCAAAAGGCAAGTCGGTGAGCGGGATGCAAAAAAAAGGGCCCGACTCGTCATGAGCCGGGCCCGCTAAGAAGATCACACTCCTTAATCTTTACGCTCGCCCCTGGGGCGGCGCATTAAATTGGTATTCTTCCAAATCCCAAGTCCTCTGTCGCAACCGGCCGTGATCATCGGCATTCGGTTCTGACAGTCCATCAGGGTCGCGGATATCGACACGGAGTCCTGATGCTAGATCAAACGCGGGGGACCGATGCCATTGAATTCCTTCTGGATTTTATGTCTGAGCGTTGCCTGTCTCGGCATTTGACGTACCTCCGATGTGTTTAAAGGATAGCGCACGTCAGAGCCTTGGCGCAAGCTAAAAGTAAAAAAATTTTAACTGTGTCAAACTTGAAACACCTTCGTGTGTCCCGAAAAGCTTACTCACTAGGGAGTCCTATCAGCAGATCGACCGAAGCACCTAACCGGATGCACCTCAACAAGTACTCCCAATGTCGGCAAGCTCGTTCTCAAGGGGGATCTATGAAAATCCAAATGAAGTCGATGTTTGTTGCAAAAATTGTAGTTACAAGTCTGTTTGGCGTGTTCCTGGGTGTAGGTGAAAGCAGGGCGAACCAGTGCCCTCCGGGCCAAATCTTCAGCACGGTTTTGGGGATTTGCGTTCCGGGAAGCGCTGCAATCGATATGTCTTATCTTTCTTTGCGCGTCGCAAGCATCCCGACAATCGCTGAAATAGAGGCAGGAGCGCAGTATGGATCGATTCAGCCAGACTCGGACCAAACTCTTGATTTAGCATTCCGCGGTGATCGGGTGCACGGAATCACCAATCCGCAAAATGTCCCATCAGGTCAAACAAGCACTTCAGGATGTACGTCGGGTGATAAGAACCTCTGCCGATACACGGATTACGCGAATATGGTCGTATTCGTTCGTTTGAAGCGGTCGGTTGACGCTCAAAAGTTCGACAAAAACGCAGCACTCGCCCGCGAGTTCATCAAGAACTACACCGCTGCACGAATTTCTAACGCAGCAGCAAGTGGCTGGATTCACCTGCGCTGTCAGCAGCAAGTGACATCCCTGGGCTCATGGATGCGAGAAGTCTACGCCGAGCTCAGAGGTAACGGTGGCATCTCGTACACCTGCGATCTACTCGCAACAGAAGTTCGTAACTAAGCCCTCTTAAGTCAAAGGAGAAATTAGTTATGAAAACTGTAAGGATCCTGTCGCTCACGGTGCTTGCTTTCTTCACGGTTGGAGCTGAACAGAGTAATGCAAAAAAAGTAGCTCGCAACGAAAACAAGGCGTCTGTCGTGAACCATCAATCCGAAGTACCTGCACCTCGATTGATCGCAAACGAACGCATTGAAGAAGCGGTTGCCGCCGAGAACGATCGAGCCGTAGTGCCCCGTCCATTGATCGTTAAAAGCCCTACCGGCCGATCAAATACTTCGGCACATGAGAGCGAGGCCAATGACCTCTTAGGAGAGGTGCCTCAACCTGAAATGCTGGCGACTTCTGATCCTCACCGATCTAACTTAAGTCAGCTTTCAGTACCAAAGCCAACGTTCGTGAGCAGTCAAACTCGTGATACGAAAAAATCTGCCGCTGTCCTATCCAGCATCAGCACACAATAAAAAAGAAAATCGCCACGGGTCTGCATGTAATCCGCGAAAACATGCAGACCCGTCAAGTGATTTGCGAAGCGAGATCTTCAAGCCCTGAGCTCCGCCTGCGCCGCCGCCAAGCGCGCGATGGGTACTCGGAACGGAGAGCAGCTTACATAATCGAGTCCCAGCTGTGCACAGGTATGGATCGAACTCGGATCACCGCCATGCTCGCCACAAATCCCGACTTTAAGATCTTTTCGAGTCGCTCTGCCCTCTTCGATCGCAAGCTTCATCAGGCGGCCTACTCCGAGCGGATCGAGTGAGGCGAAGGGATCTTTCTCGTAAATTTTTGCGTCCAAATAGTCTTTGAGAAACATCCCTGAATCATCACGTGAAAGACCATAAGTCGTCTGCGTGAGATCGTTTGTGCCGAATGAGAAAAACTCTCCGTACTTGGCGATCTCGCCCGCCGTCAGAGCCGCGCGCGGAAGCTCGATCATCGTGCCAATCGTGTAGGTGATCGGGAGTTTCTTGCCGCCGTTACGGAGCTTAACCTCTTTAAGCACCTTTTCAGCCTCCTCGCGGCAGTAATCGCCAACGAACCTAAGCTCACGCCAGTCGCCCACAAGGGGGATCATGATCTCGGGCTTGGTCTTAATTTTTTCACGCAAAAAAAGATCGCAAGCCGCCTCTAGGATCGCACGAGTCTGTGTTCGGTAGATCTCAGGAAAGCTGATCCCAAGGCGGCAGCCACGATGGCCAAGCATCGGGTTAAACTCGTGCAAGCTCTCAGCCTTGCGCTTGAGACGATCCATCGTGACGCCAATTTTTTTTGCAAGCGCTTCGAGCTCAGAGTCTTTGTGTGGAATAA